>DDBO01000164.1 GCA_002332755.1 Bacteroidales bacterium UBA2030
CATAGTCCTGCAAAACGGAGGGGGAACTGGCGAAGAGAAAATAATCTTCAAAGGCAATATAGCAGGCTTTTTCAAATTCAGGGAAAATGTTGTACAGAAAAGGGCCGAAGACTCTTTTAAAATCAATGTTTCTATAAACCCGTTGATTAATAGCAAACAATTGGTTTTTCTCGTCTGTAACCAGGGTTTCGTTGAGCATAGCACTAAAACGCTGAGGTTCTGTGCTTCGCATTACGACCAATGTATTATCGAGGGGATGATCATAGCCGGCATTCACCAGAGCCACTGCTATTTCGGTAAGGCCCATTTCCTTCAGATTTTCCATGAGTGAAACAGAAAGTATTCTGGAAGGATCTCCACCGCTAATTTTGGTCAGGTAATTGTTGTATGAAGATACGAAATTATTGAAATTACTGAATGACAAATAAATAAAACTAGAGGTGGCCTCAGGGAGCAAATTCAATGCAGAGGGTTGGAGGGCTTCTTGTTCTTTAAACAATCGAAGAAAATCGAGGGCATCGGCCAGGGTATATCCGCTAAGTTGTACCTTTTGCTTTTGAATATAAATATCGAACACAGCATACCTGGCGAAATGCCTAAGACGGGCAAAACCCGGAGTAAAGCCCGGAGCAGAAAAACCCATGACCAGATCGGGCAGTTGATTGAAATTGACCAGGAGAGTGGCATCATCAGAATGGCCGACCGTCGAGAGAGCGGCCTTCATATCATTCATGGGGTTATGCGAGTCCTTGGCATATAGCTTTTCAATAGCCGATCCCAACAATTCCGGAGAGTAGGAAGCCATGAAAAGCCCTTTACGGAAAGTATAATACAGCGGAGAACCGGCTGGTTCGGGCTTGGCAATCCTAATTTTTCGGTATTTTTTTAAACTTTCGGGAACCCCAAACTTTCTTCCTGCCTGATTGCCCAATAATCTGGTAAGAATCAGGTCTTCAACCACAGGATTGATCTCTGTCACGAAGAGAAATTCCTTTTTCCCAGAGGAAAGGTGATGAAGTGAGACGATAATATTTCTGTTTTCAAAAAATTCATCCGGGTTAATATGTTTTCTCAGGGCAGAGTCGATAGTAATAATTGCCCTATGAAGATGTCCAAATTCAGGGTTTTTGCAAAGAGACGTCCACAAGTCATTGTCATTCTTAAGTTTTTGCCAGATTTTCATGGGTTTTCCGGTTGAAAACACCATACCGGCATTATCAGGCACAGCGTCAATTGGTTGGCGGGGGCTGTTTACAGCATAGTTATAGGCCCCGTATGCCAATACGCTCAGCAACAGAATTCCGACAAACAGCCAGATACTATGTTTTGATAGCTTCATCAAATACCCAGGAAGAGTGGTCTAAATTGGTTTCAAAGAAATTAAAATAGCCGAACAGGCTAATTTTTCGGCAAAATTAGGAGAATTAGGGCATTGTTTGTAAGGGAGAATAATTAAAAGAGTTTCAATTGCATATTAAGGTGAAAGGATTTACGATGGAAAGGAGAATAACCCCATCGGTGAATGGCTTCAACATGCAGGCGGGTAGCATATCCTTTGTTGGAGGCCCAGCCGTATTGAGGAAACTGATCATGCAGCTTTACGACAAATTCATCGCGGTGGGTTTTGGCCAGGATAGAGGCGGCAGCAATCGCGGCTAGTATGCCATCGCCTTTTATAAAACATTCGTGAGGTATATCTTGAAAATTTTTAAAACGGTTTCCATCCACCAGAATCAAATCAGGCGGTGGTTTCAATTGACTAAGAGCCCGGTGCATGGCCAGAATACTTGCATTTAGAATATTTATTTCATCAATCTCGTGGTGATCGGCTGTGGCAACAGCCCAAGATATGGCGTACTTTTCTATGAGGATACGAGCCCTTTCGCGTTGCTGAGGTGTCAACTTTTTTGAATCGCCGAGAACCGAAAAAGGGAAATCGTCGGGGAGTATTACAGCCGCTGCAAATACCGGTCCCATCAAGCTCCCTCTGCCAGCCTCGTCGCATCCTGCTTCGAACGAAGACTTGTAGCGAATGAGCAGTTCTCTGCCCTTCATACTAAAAAATTATTTTGAATCAGTGCAATGCAAATCATCAGTAGGAAAACCAATTCACTTTTAATGCTTCTGTTTTCCTCACTGTAATAAACCGCAAGAAAGCTGCTCAGGGGTATGCTTAAAAGTGAGAGGTAATATATAAAAGTATGCCCTGAGCCTAAAGAAGAGAAAATAGAAACAATTAAAAACCAGATATGCAACCAGGTATATTTTCTAAATGAAATGGGCTTTTTGCCTGCCAGGCTGGCCACGTTGAAAAAGACCCAAATCGATAATAATGAGGTTGTTACTACGAAAGCCCACTCAAGAAGTGTAAGAGTGGGGATTTGAGGAAAATGCACTTCATTCTGGATTTGTTGCCAGAGAAATCCCACAGGCTCGTCGAAAAAATACAACCCACCCAAAATCAACAAAATGGGATTGAAGAATCCGATGATTGTAACGATTAATTCCCGCCAGCCTAAAATCGAATTTACAGAAGTAGCAAGAAAAACATAAACAATAAAAACTCCGGTTAAGGGATAACTAAGCGCAGCTAAACCGATAAAAAAGGCTGCCCAGTATACCTGAATGGTATTTTCACGGGCATTCGACATGCGAAGAGAAAAGATCATAGTAATGGAAAGGAAAACCGTAGGCAACACTAATGGATGCAAGGTAAGAAGCCAGGGTGCATGTCCAAACAGGAGTATAAAAATCACAACACCGGTAAAACTGCGATAAGGCACATAACGATAATAACGAAGGGCATAATTAAAACCCATGGCCAACCAGAAAATAATGAAAATATTAAACCAAAAGGCCATGTAAGGTTGATATACAATAGGCCCCAAGAGCCATTTCTGAAAGGGAAAATTGCTAAAGTCGGGAACAGGAGGAGGGTTGAAAAATGCTCTGGCTCGTGTAACTACCAGAACCAGCAAGATTGCAAATACTTTCCGCACAGAACCTTTAACAAGATATTTTTGTAACATGCTCAATAATTCAAATGACGGCTAATTCGACAATTTTACGATAAAGCTGCGGCCACCCAGCCCATCGCCCCTCACCACCCTGGGTTTCGTTATGCCATAGAGTTACCAGAACCCCTCTGTTTTTTTTAACCGTCGAAACCAGGGGATAGATTTTATCGAGGGCTTCATCAATGCCCACCTTCAAATAATCTCTAAAGGTGCCATCCATAAATGTGATGGGATATATTTTTAAGTCGGTAGGTGCATCCAGTTCTAAGTCGTAAAACGGGAATGGGGTACACACTCCGGCCCTAAATCCCGGCTGATCGGCAAAACCCATGGAATAATCTTCTCTAATGCCTGCTTGTAGCAAGTTGCGATAGGTCTTGGGCAAGCTGAGCCTCAGAAAATGCTGCCGACTACGCACAATTTCCATATTCAGTGCAGTTTGCAGCGCTTCAAGCTCACGCACAAGTTTCGAAATATCTGTAGCACTGTAATACGAAGGGTGAAGGCCAATTAAAGCTTCATCTGCCAAGCGCCTCAAAAGGTCAACAAAACCCGGATGATTCACCGGCAGATTTTTATCAAAAGGACTGTAATCGGCAAACAAAACGAAATAAATCGGTTCGACGCCGGCTTTTTGATGAATCTCTCTGAAATCGTCAAAACTATCAAAAGGATCGTGGGCACCTCGAAACAAAACATCCCATCGCTGCCTGACATCGTTCCATTTTTTATCTAAAATGTCGCGGGCAAAACCACCCAGCGTCCTTACCAAACCTTTATACCTGAAACTGTAGGCTGAATCAATATCTACGGTAGGTTGAAAACGGTATGTGGCGGGTTGTAAGGTCAGGGCAGGATATTTACGATGAATTAGGGAAACTACCCTTTCGGCCCATTCGTTTACCACGGGGCGATGAAGGAAGCCGCTTCGGTAAGCCAGGCTCTGGGAGGCAATAAAGCGTCCATGTTCATCTTTTTGATGCGGCTGATATTCTTCGTAGCGGCTCAGCATGAAGAAGGCAGCAGAAAAAGGGTCGAAGGGAAGGCTGGAAGCAGGATGTTTTACCGGGAACAAATTGCCATGATTATCGGGCAAGGGGTCAACCTTTTCGCGAGTCCGGCGGAATAAGAGACCTGCAGAAGCAAAAAAAACAGCATCACCCTGGGGTTCATCTCCATAAACCATTTTAGGCCCCTCAAAGGAGTTAAATTCCTCTGCTGAGGCAGTATAAACCGGCCTAAGGCCATACAACGAATTCAGCAAGTAATCAAAAGTGTACTTGATGCGAGGTGTGATGCGGTTGACAAGAATAAGAATCATGGCAAAGGGGCTGAATGTAATGCCGGAGCCTGCGCAAAATTAAGAAGTTATTGCAAGGCATAAAGAAAAAGGGAAGGCTGTTTCGGGAAAAAAGAACTAAGTTTGACCCCTGAAAATTTGTGTTGAAAGCATGGAGAAACAAGCCACTGAGTCAGGCACTTTCATTGTATCAGCCCGTAAATACAGGCCTGGCACCTTCGATATGGTCATCGGACAAGATCACATTATCAAGACCCTAAAGAATGCTTTGCGTACCAACCAATTGGCACAGGCTTTTTTGTTTACGGGTCCGCGTGGTGTAGGAAAAACCACTACCGCACGCCTGCTTGCCAAAGTAATCAACTGCGATAACATTACGGCCGACTTCGAGCCCTGCAACAATTGCCCCTCGTGCATTGCATTCAACAACAATGCTTCCTTAAATGTTTTTGAGCTTGATGCAGCTTCCAACAATTCTGTGGAAGACATTCGCAGCCTTATTGAAAAAATCAGGGTAATGCCCCAACAGGGGAAATTCAAGGTGTACATCATCGACGAAGTACACATGTTATCCACAAGTGCTTTCAATGCTTTTTTAAAAACCCTGGAAGAACCACCGGCTTATGTTAAGTTTATTCTGGCTACTACCGAGAAACATAAAATCATGCCGACAATCCTCTCGAGGTGCCAGGTATACGATTTCAAGAGAATTTCCATTCAAGACATTATTTATCAACTAAAATTTGTAGCCAGCCACGAAGGCATTGAAGCCGAAGAGCAAGCGCTTCATGTTATAGCTGAAAAAGCCGATGGGGCTTTGCGCGATGCACTTTCTATTTTCGACCAGCTGGCCACCTATGCCGGAGGTCATCTTACTTATACAAGGGTAGCCGAAAGCCTCAATGTGTTGAGCTACGAGGACTATTTTAAACTTACCGACTTGTTGCTTGCGGGCGACATGTTTGGATCGGTATTGAAGTTAGATGAGGTTATCTCCCGCGGATTCGATGGTCAGGCCTTTATCAATGGCTTGGCCACCCATTTCAGGAGTTTGTGGATGTGCAAAAGTCCAGGTACCGAAAAGCTAATAGAAGCTTCCGAACAGGTGAAGGAGCTTTTCCGTCAGCAAGCTGGCAGAGCTCCTCTCTCCTTTATTGCCCTAGCCCTCGATCTGATGAATCAGTGCGACATCAATTACCGTAACAGCAATAACCGCAGGTTGTTAGTAGAACTAACCCTGATAAAAATCTGCCAGTTGATTAAAAATCCTGTGCAGGAAAATACGGTTTCAGCAAATCAGCAAGCCAAAGAAAGTACGCCTGCTTATCAAAAGACCCCTCCTCCTCCCATCCCCCCCTCTCAGTCACCTGGCCCACAAGCACCACCCTCAAAGCAGGTTACGGAAACCAATCATCCGCCCAAAACCGACAGCCGCCCCTCAGGCTTATCTCCTTTTGGCCTTAAAACAGGTAATATTAAGAATTTGAATCGCCAGAGCCCTGAAAATGGGACCGGGAACCATGTTTCGGAATCTCAGGAATCGGACCCGGAAGATGAGTCAGAGCCTGCGGCATCGTATTTTACTGAAGAACAATTACAACGTGCCTGGCGCCTGTTTCTGGAAAACCTCACCGAGGAAGATAAAAACCTGGCCATATCTCTTAAAGCTGCCAATATAAGAAAAGCATCAGAAGACACAATCGAGTTTGAGGCAATACACAGCCTTCTCGAAAAAGACCTCAACGATAACAGGCAGCGGATTTTGAGTCATCTGAAAGAGCACCTCAATACCGGCCGGCTCAAAATGGTAATAACTATCAGCAATGATGAAACTGTCCAAGTAGCCTATACCCCAAAAGAGAAAATTCAGCAAATCGCTCAATCCTGGCCCAATGTGGCTGAATTTATAGAAAAATTGAACCTGGAAGTCAAACTTTAGTCGTATTCAAAATTCAAAGATACCCTTGTAGCAAGGAATTTTCCGTTTTGAAAAAATCCCCTTTTCAAATCGAAAACCCAAACCTTTTGCATCAAAGTGAGGCTTCTTTACAACTAAAAACGAAAAGCTTGCACCATCATCAATTTAAAATTTTTATTTTGATTATGATTTTTGGCACAATTATTGTTTATGATAAGAGGTTTTGGTTAACATTCATTGGATTTTGGTTAGTGATGAAGGTGCAGGCTACTGAGGTAGCCTGTTTTTTTATACAGGCCCCCAGAAAGGGTAAAAAGGGTCATTCCTCATTGTCCCAGGGTATGCTGGCAAAACCAGCAAACTGCCCATACCATTCTTCCATGAGCACACCGTTGGCATAAGTTGCCTTATATCTTACCGAGCCATCAGGAAAAAGCAACCTCCATTCTCCATCCATCCGACCGTTACGAAAGAATCCTTCAACTACCCGTTGTCCATACCGGTTGAAACGAATATAAACGCCCTCTTTTACCCCTTTCGCATAAAAGCTCACTTCTTTAACTTTTCCATTGTTATAATACACTGCAGCTCTACCCTGTGGTAATCCTTCCGAAAACTCAACCATGGCCTTCAGTTTTTTAAGCTTATTGTAGTATAAGGCAATACCTGTGTATGGGCGACCATCCAGCGTGGTATAACGTTGACTGGCTTTATCAAAACTTATTCGATGATTGCCTTTTTGAATAAAGTTGTCGGCCATAGTCCCTTTATATCCCGGCTGAGCCACTATTTCAGCCGCCATGGTTCTGTAATCAAATTTCTGAGGCTTTAAAAAAAAGGCGTAAACGCTCAAAGCCAGTGATAAAAGAAATAATATCCAAAGGAATAATCTTGTTTTCATTTCAACATCAGCTTTGGTTCAAAGGTAATAAATAAAAGACACCTATATGTTTTTCAATAGTTTTCTTTAGCAATATCTCTAACTTTGAATAGATATAAAAAAAGAGCCGAGTGTCTCTCGGCCCTTGAAAATTTAGCTAATCGGCAAGTTATTTTTTAAGCATCGGATTTTTTACCGATTTACTGAGATCTGAAGGCAAAAGAGTAATAATAATGAGGTTATCGCCATTAAAGTAGCGTGCAGCAGCTTCCTTAACCATTTCAGGGGTCACAGCACTTACTAATCCGGGATAATTCATAAAATCACCCAAATTGTCGCCATTAAAATCGGCGTTAGCCAGATTGCTCATCCAGAAGTTGTTTTCCTCAAGGCTTTCCTTCCAGGTTTTGAGTTTGTTTTCTTTAAAATTTCTCACCTGGTCATCTTTAGGGCCATCCGTTCTCAAAACCTGAATCTCGCGCAGAACAATTTGGGTAAGACGTTCAGCATTTTCAGGGTCGCAATCAAATTGAACAGTAAGGACATAATTGCCTTTAGGGAGCTTATTGGTTTGAACCCTAACCCCTGCACCATAGGTACCACCTTCTTCTTCACGGATGGTTTCCACATAACGGAAACTTAAGATGTCGCTGATAGCCTGCATGGTTACCCGGTCTTGCGGATTGTATTCAAATTCGCCAGATAAAGCGACAAACACGGTTGCTTTGGGGTCTTCCATGTCTCTTATTACAGTTTTTCTGACAACACCTTTGGGTGGCATTATTCCCAAATCTCTCCACGACTCCGCTCTATTCTGTTTAGGAAGTGAGCCAAGGTATTTCTCAACGAGGGGTTTGAGTTCTTCCGGTTTAAAGGCTCCCACAAAGAAGAAGGTAAATCCATCGGCATCGGCAAAGCGTTCTTTAAAAATCTTTTTCATGATCTCAGGATTAATTTCCTGCAAACGATTCACCGTCATTGGTTTGCGATAAGGGCTGTAATTAGAAAGCACCACATTGATGGTATCTCTGAGAGCATTCACCGGGTTGAGGCTGGCATTCTCCAAAACTCCTTTCATACGGCTCAAAAAGGCCCCGAAAGTATTATCATCGAATCGAGAGCGAGTAAAATAAAGATGCGTTAATTGTAAAAGGGTTTCAATGTCTTTCTTTGAGGAACTCCCGTTGAATCCTTCTTGTAAATCGCGGATGTAGGGATTCAGATCGACAATTTTTCCGCTGAGGGCTTTTTCGAGCTGGGTGGGATCGAAGTCTCCGAGACCGCTCTCGCCTATCACAGCTGCAGCATATTGGGCAGAAAGGGATTCATCGGGGCTGTATAGCGAAGAACCTCCCTTGCTTTGGGCAGCAAACAAAATTTCGTCGTCGCGGAATTGGGTGGGTTTGAGCACCACCTTTGCTCCATTGGAAAGCGTCCAGACAGTGACTCCAATCGTGGAAATTTCTTCAGTGTTTACCACCTTTCCGGCAGGAGGTAATTGCCCAAGGAGGGGTTTGTCGGCTACATTATCATTGTAGGGCTCAACAGGCTCTTTTTCAATTTTATCGAGCAGGGCGAGCACTTCATCGCGGGTGGGATAAATCAATCCTTCCTTTTCGGGGCCGCCAATGGCCAACACACGGTTTCTATCGGTAATCCAACGTGCAGGCAATTCGTTCATTTCTTTAAGGGAAATTCCGGGCAGAACAGCCGATGCAAATTGGAACATAAAATCAGGTCCTGGAATGGGTTCATCATTTAGAAAATGTCCAAAATAATTCCATACCAATTGGTCAGATTTGCGTTTATTCTTTTCCTTAAATTGGTTTTCATACCCTTTCAGTACCTCCTGTTTGGCACGTTCTAATTCGCCGGGAGTGAAGCCATGGCGGAGCAGCCTTTCATTTTCGCGAAGTAAGGCTTCGAGTGCTCGCATGCTTTCGCCCGCCCGGGCAATGGCAAACGACATGTAGGCGTCCTTAGATTTTACAAGGTTACCATAAGAGTTGTATCCATACACAAAAGGAGGATTGGCCTGGCGCTGTAGCTCGGCAAACCGGGCATTCATCATCTGGTTAAACAGTTCTGTCTTAAGCTGTTCACGCAGGTATTTTTGGTTGCGTTCGAAATCAGGATTGTGTTTATAAATAACCCTCACCATCGTATATTGAGCCTCTTTATCAGTCTCAATACTTACCAGGGTTTTGTCATGGTCGGGAACAGGCTCTATCTCCCTTTTTCTCGGCTGGCTTGGATTTTGCAATTGATTGAAAAGCACCTGAATTTTGGCTTCAATAACCTGTGGATCGAAATCGCCTACAGCAACAACGGCCTGCAATTGCGGACGATACCAGTCTTTATAAAAACGGATAAGGGCTTCGTGAGGAAAATTATCAATGATATTAATGTCACCAATTACATCATGCTCGGCATATTTGGAGCCTTGCAGGATAACTTTATTCATCTTTTTATTCAGTCGCTCCATGGCTCCACGACCTGTGCGCCATTCCTCGTGAATAACTCCCCGCTCGGCATCAATCTCTTCGGGTTCGTAACTTACTTTGCCTGCCCAATCGAAAAGGATGAGCAAGGCCGAGTCAATATTTGATTCAGGATGAACCGGCACTTTCTGAAGCATATATGCTGTTACATCATGGCTTGTAAAAGCATTGATTTCGGGGCCAAATTTCATACCTATCGATTGCAGATAGTTGATTATCTGGTGCTTTTTGAAATGCTCTGTGCCATTAAAAGCCATATGCTCACAAAAATGCGCCAAGCCATTCTGATCAGGGTCTTCCTGGATGGCGCCTGCATTTAGAATGAGATAAAATTCAGCTCTCTCGGCCGGCTGTGCATTGCGATGGATGTAATAAGTCAAGCCGTTGCTAAGTTTTCCAATCTTTACTTCCGGATCAACAGGAATATTTGCCTCCGGTTGGTAATTTACCTGTGCACGCATGCTGGTAAAAGCCAGCAGCACTCCCATTAAAAACAAGTACCTGAATTTCATGTTAATTAATTTTGAGATTGTAGAAATTAAATTGTTTAAACTTGTTTGTGTCAAACTATGCTTTTGGGGCAAAAGTAATTGTATTCATTGAATATATGAAACTCCGTGCCTTACATGGTTTAACATGAAAAATACGCAATTTAAAACAAGAATAAATCATTCATTTTCAATATTTAAGAAATAGTAGAAACTTTAATTCAGGTTAGAATTTTTCTTCACCGGCACAGGGAAAATTTGTACCTTTGCACATACAATTTACAGAAAGACAATTATTTGATTATGAGCGATGAAGAAAAAATGCAGCTAGCAGCCGAGACCTATACGGCGGATAACATTCAGGTTTTGGAAGGGCTCGAAGCCGTCAGAAAACGTCCGGCTATGTATATTGGTGATGTCAATATACGCGGGCTGCACCATTTAGTTTACGAAGTTGTTGATAATTCCATCGATGAAGCGCTGGCAGGGTTTGCCAATCACATAGAAGTTACGATCCATAAAGATAATTCTATAACCGTAAAAGACAACGGCCGCGGGATACCTGTTGACATTCATGAAAAAGAAAAGCGGAGCGCTCTTGAAGTGGTAATGACCGTGTTGCATGCCGGGGGTAAATTCGATAAAGGCTCCTATAAAGTGTCAGGGGGCTTGCATGGAGTAGGCGTTTCATGCGTAAATGCCCTTTCGGAGCAACTATGGGTAAGAGTTTTCCGCGACGGAAAAATCTGGTACCAGGAATACGCCTACGGCAAACCGCTGGAGCCGGTAAAGGTGATTGGCGAAAGCAACACTACAGGCACAATAGTACATTTCAAGCCCGATGCCTCCATATTTCTAACCACAAACTACGATTTCGACACACTTGCTTCACGTCTTCGCGAGCTGGCCTTTCTCAACAAAGGTATCAAGCTGATAATCACCGACGAAAGAGTGGAAGAAAATGGGCATTACCTGAGTCATACTTACTTTTCTGAAAAGGGGTTGATAGATTTTATCAATTATTTGGATGAAAACCGGGAAAAGCTCATGCCCGAGCCCATTTACATGGAAGGGGAGCGCAACGGTGTGCCCATGGAAATCGTAATGCAATACAACACATCATTTGCTGAAAATGTGCACTCCTACGTTAATAATATCAATACCCACGAAGGGGGTACACATCTGGCAGGTTTCCGAAGAGGTCTTACCCGTACGCTGAAAGCTTATGCCGAACGATCAGGTATGCTCAAAAACCTGAAATTCGACATAGCTGGCGACGACTTTCGTGAAGGTCTCACGGCCATTATATCGGTTAAAGTTGCCGAACCTCAGTTTGAAGGACAAACGAAAACCAAGCTGGGCAACAACGAAGTAATGGGGGTTGTTGATCAATTGGTATCGGAAGCGCTGAACAATTATTTGGAGGAGCATCCGAAAGAAGCCCGCACCATTGTTAATAAAGTAATTCTGGCAGCCACAGCCCGACATGCCGCACGAAAAGCCCGTGAGCTCGTTCAGCGTAAAAATGTCTTATCAGGATCTGGCCTTCCGGGCAAACTGGCCGACTGCTCCGAACGCGACCCGGCATTGGCAGAGCTCTTCCTGGTAGAGGGCGACTCGGCGGGAGGCACAGCCAAACAAGGTCGCGACCGCCGCTTTCAGGCCATCCTTCCGTTAAGAGGGAAAATTCTTAATGTGGAAAAGGCAATGCAGCACAAAATTTTTGAAAGCGAGGAAATTAAGAACATTTTTACCGCTCTGGGAGTATCTATTGGTACCGAAGAAGACAGTAAAGCCCTGAACCTCGAGAAACTTCGCTACCACAAAATCATTATCATGACCGATGCCGATGTGGATGGCAGTCACATTGCTACCCTCATTCTTACTTTCTTCTTCCGTTATATGAAAGAACTCATCGAAAACGGTTATGTATACATTGCCACTCCTCCCTTGTATTTAATCAAAAAAGGCAATATCGAACGGTACTGCTGGACAGAAGAAGAAAGAGCAGCTATAGTCAATGAACTTTCGAAAGACGGAAGCGACAAGGGCATTCATGTTCAGCGTTATAAAGGTTTGGGAGAGATGAATGCTGAGCAGCTTTGGGCTACAACCATGGATCCTGAACGTCGTACGCTGCGGCAGGTAACCATCGAAAACGGAACCGAAGCCGACCGCATCTTCTCCATGTTGATGGGCGATGATGTAGCCCCACGTCGCGAATTTATTGAGCGCAATGCCAAATACGCCAATATTGATGCTTAGTATTGACCCGGGAGTAGATTGAATTCAATGGACAGTTTAGATCTAAATACTTGGTTAAGACGGTTTGTGCCGTCTTAATTTTTTCTGGCCTTTTCGATCTATTTAATATCCTTTTGGTCAATTTGCAAAACATCAAACCATATTATTTTTCTCAAAAGCAAGATTTACCGTACTTTTGCGCTTTGTTTCGCAAACAGCAACGAAACCATGAAAAGATCGAAAATTATTGACCTTCTGCGTAGCGGAGAAACTGGTCGTGAAGTTACCGTCATGGGTTGGGTAAGAACCCGCCGGGGAAATAAAAATGTGGCTTTTATCGCCCTAAACGATGGATCGATCATTCACAACATACAAATTGTTGCCGACCTCCAATTCTTTGAAGAAGAACTGATTAAAAAGGTTACCACCGGTTCGGCCCTTAAGGTTACCGGAATGTTGGTAGAATCGCCGGCACAAGGACAACCTGTTGAAATACAAGCAAAAGAAATTGAGATTTTAGGCGAAGCCAATCCAGAGGCTTATCCACTCCAAAAAAAGGGGCACAGTCTTGAATTTCTCAGAAGCATTGCCCACCTTCGACCACGAACCAATACCTTTGGGGCAGTTCTTCGCATCAGGCATGCCCTGGCTTTTGCCATTCACAAATTTTTCAACGAAAAAGGATTTGTTTATCTGCACACACCCATCATCACCGCCTCCGATGCTGAAGGCGCAGGAGCCATGTTCAGGGTTACCACCCTCGATATTTCCAATCCTCCTCGTTTACCCGACGGAAGCGTAGATTTTTCACAAGATTTCTTTGGACGCGAAACCAACCTCACAGTATCAGGTCAGCTGGAAGCAGAATTAGGAGCTCTGGCCTTATCGCTGGTATATACGTTTGGCCCAACCTTTCGTGCCGAAAATTCAAATACTCCGCGTCACCTGGCCGAATTTTGGATGATAGAACCCGAAATGGCCTTTTACGATATCCACGACGACATGGACCTCGCGGAAGAATTTCTGAAATACCTGATATCCTATGCCCTCGAGCACTGCCCCGATGACCTAAAATTCCTGAACGACATGTACGATAAAGAACTTATAGAGCGTCTTCAGGATGTAATTAATGGCGCATTTATCCGCCTGACTTACACCGAAGCCATTCAGATTTTGAAGGATAGTGGGCAGAAATTTGAATTCCCGGTAGAGTGGGGTTGCGACCTCCAGGCTGAACACGAACGTTATCTGGTTGAAAAACACTTTAAAAGACCGGTAATCCTGACTGATTATCCCAAAGAGATTAAAGCATTTTACATGAAACAAAATGAGGATGGAAAAACAGTCAGAGCCATGGATGTGCTCTTCCCCCGAATCGGCGAAATTATTGGAGGTTCTCAGCGTGAAGAAAATTTCGATACACTATACAGACGTATCAAAGAATTGAATATGAATGAAGATACCCTATGGTGGTATCTCGATACCCGTCGCTTTGGTACCGTGCCCCATGCTGGATTTGGCCTGGGCTTCGAACGTCTCGTACTCTTCGTTACCGGCATGACTAACATTCGAGATGTAATTCCCTTCCCAAGAACACCACAAAACGCTGAATTTTAATAGTTTGAAATAAAATTAGAAACAAAGGCTGCCATCGATTTGGCAGCCTTTAAGTTTTATTAACAATTATTGTGCCTAAATTTTCTTACCTTTGTTCTTTCAGGATCGACCATGACCTCCATCGGGATGAACATGAGGAATCCTGCTAACCAATTCTATTCAGGCATTTTATGCTCAATCAGAAACTACAACAAAAACTCCTGCAAAAGCTATCCCCGCAGCAGATTTTACTAATGAAACTGCTGCAGGTGCCCACCCTTGCCCTGGAACAACGTATTAAACAAGAAATAGAAGAAAATCCGGCACTCGAAGAGGTAGCCGATGGCCTTGATGATGAGTACGACCAAAATGATGAAATGACTTATGAAGGTCAAGACTCAGATACATTAGGCGAAGAACATGAAGAAGAAGGTTTTGAAGAGGAAGAACCCGTTTTCGATCAATCAGAAGAATTTGATATTGAAGATTACATGAGCGATGACGACCTCGATTCTTATCGCTATCAGATAAACAATACCAGTGCTGACGACGAAGAGAAAGAAATTCCTTTTGCGGCTACCACAACTTTTCACGAAAACCTCATACAGCAATTAGGGCTTCGCATAACTGACCCGCGTAAACTGCAGATAGCCACTCACATGGTAGGCAATCTTGATGACTCGGGCTACCTAACACGGCAACTGGAAGCCATGGTTGATGAACTGGCATTTCTGCAAAATATCGATACCAATGTTAAAGAGCTGGAAGAGGTTCTTTCGATAATACAAGAGCTCGACCCACCCGGGGTAGGCGCTCGCACTCTTCGGGAATGTTTGCTGATACAACTCAGGCGCAAGCCGGAAACTGAAAGTGTGAGACTGGCCATTTATATCCTCGAACGCTGCTTTGATGAATTTTCGAAAAAGCATTATCACAAAATCCTTAAAAAAGCCCATACTACTGAAAAAAAACTCAAAGATGCCATTGATGAAATTTTAAAATTGAATCCCAAACCTGGTGGATCGTTGGCCGAAACTTCCAGGGAAAACCAATACGTTGTGCCTGATTTCTTTATTTATAATAATGACGGAGAACTTGAATTGGTTCTTAACTCGCGCAATATGCCCGAACTTCGGGTTAATAAAGAATACACCGAAATGTTAGAGACATTCTCTGAGGCAAGGGCAAGGAAGGCGAATCAGGCCCAGCGCGAAGCCATAACCTTTATCAAACAAAAAGTCGACTCAGCCCGGTGGTTTATCGATGCTTTACGTCAGCGCCAAAACACGCTGTATATTGTAATGAAAGCCATCATGGAGCATCAGCGAGAGTTTTTTCTGACAGGTGATGAAACCCGACTGAAACCCATGATTCTCAAAGATATTGCAGAGAAGGTTGGCCTCGATATTTCCACTGTTTCCCGCGTAGCCAACAGCAAATATGTCCAGACCCCCTATGGTACCTATCTGCTAAAATATTTCTTCTCAGAATCACTGCAAAACACTGAAGGGGAAGAAGTCTCTACCCGTGAGGTTAAGAAAATTCTGGAAGAGCTGATTGAAAATGAGGACAAAAAAAATCCGCTCACTGACGAAGAGTTGATGGATAAACTCAAGGAGAAAGGTTACATTATCGCCCGACGAACTGTTGCCAAATACCGTGAACAATTAGGTATTCCTGTGGCTCGCATGCGTAAAGAACTCTAAACCGGGGAGCAATGAAAGACTTCTTTGCCCGCTTGCTGAGTACTCTTTTGCATCCTTTACTCATGCCCTCCTACTCCATTCTTACACTTTGGTTTGGGCCTTTTGAAAAGATGAAAAACCTCATGGGCACAGATAACCTGCCTGCCATAATTGGATGGATGTTTCTTTTCTCGGCTATAATTCCCGTGATTTTACTAATTACACTCAAGTGGGCTGGAATCATCAATTCTGTTACACTCAACAAGCGTCGCGATCGTAAATACCCACTTCTGGGAACCATGATATCGAATCTGGGCCTGTTCTGGACTTTTCATTACATGGGGTTTGGGTTAATTCTCAAGGTTATGGCCCTGGCATCGGCAACACTAATACTCATGTCATGGATCATCACCTTAAGCTGGAAAATCAGTATTCACATGGCTTCTCTGGGCGGTTATTTGGCCATGGTCGTTATGGGATTTTTAGCCGGTACCAAGCCCATTTTTCCTGCAATAGTGATAATGCTATTACTGTCGGGTTCATTGGGATGGGCAAGGGTTGAAAGAAAAGCACACAGCCCGGCACAGGTAATCGCCGGGCTGCTTTTAGGAATGTTTATCCTGGGTGCCTTTATGGCTCCTGTCGTCCTATAGTTTAGAAAGGCATTATACTGATTCCTGCTGAAACCGGGAACATCTCGGGGCCCTGTTGATCTTTCCACGTGGGATTCAGGGTATACTGCCCAAATATATTGAACCATTTGTAACCAATCCTGGCATAAACCACATACCGCCAAAAATTAACATACCTCACATCGTCTCTTTTTATGGTAACGTGGTAAGCATAGGTTTCAGGGTCTAAGCCCGAATATTTCGATTTATGATTAATCAGAAATCCTAACTTGATGCCTGCATAGTAGCGCCAATTGCTCTTCGCCCTGTATTTAAACTCAAGAGGGAAATCGAAATATGTAAGATTGATCTTGTATTTTGTGTGATGAAGAGTGTCGGGAATTTTCTCAAACACACTTACCTTGTCTACATCCTTTATCCATGCATCCGTATAAAGATTGTGGGAACCAATACTAACCCCATATGAAAAATCAAAAAGACTTTCACCCATTTGATTGTTAACCAAAATGTTAACATTCGCCCCACGACTATACCACTTGGCATCTACCACTGTGGGCTGTTTGAGCCAAAAGTCCTTAAAAAAATCGAATCCGATAGAAAACTTACGGAAAGCACCAGGCTGGGTTTCCTGTGCGCCAGACTCATAAACGGTAGTCAGAAGAATAAGCAGCAAAAGAGGAATAAATCGTTTCATGATATTGCAGAATAATTGTGGCAACAAAGGTACAAATTTCGGACCACGACATTTGCACATCTGTCTATAACACCGAATTAAGGCTTTTCGTATGTTTGCCTATGACAATAGTTTATTTAACATGAAAATTAAAACATTCATCGCAATACCTGCTATGTGGATCTGGGCCAATACTAATTTAATAGCACAGACCGACACAAAAACCGGAGATAGTATAAGTGAGAAGCCCAAACAAGGCTGGAATATAGGCGCTTTACCTGCAATCACCTTTAATTCTGACATTGGTTTTCAGTATGGAGTGTTAGCCAATATTTTCAACTACGGCGACGGAACCCTTTACCCCGACTATAAATACTCCTTTTATACAGAATGGAGCAGGACGACAAAAGGAGGGGGAATCAATCAGCTTTTTTTCGACAGTAAATACCTAATGCCCTGGGGCATGCGTATAACTACGGATTTGAGCTACCTGACACAACAGGCTTTGGATTTTTATGGATTCAATGGCTACCGTGCTTTATACAATCCTGCATGGGAGGACCGTAACAGCCAGGAATACAAAACCCGGATGTTTTATCGCTTGGAACGCCGGTTGCTCAGGGTGGATGTGGGCTTACAAAAACCCCTGGATGAAATACCGGTTCGTCTTTTGGGAGGAATAGCTTTTTTTGATATCAAAACACAACCGGTGAATCTAAATAAACTCAACAAAGGTCTTGAGGGTGACGAAATCTTGCCGGATGTGCCCGGACTTTACGATAAATACGTAGAATGGGGGATTATTCCTGAAAAAGAAAAAAAAGGAGGGAAACTGATTAGCCTTAAAGCAGGACTGATTTACGATACACGCGACAATGAAGCCAATCCCAATCGCGGCATCTGGAGCGAATTGCTGGTTGCTTTTTCCCCGTCAATTGACAAAAACCTGGAATCGTATTCAAAACTGGTTTTTATTCATCGACAATATTTTACGCTTATTAAAGACAAATTAACTTTCGCGGGGCGATTAGGATACCAGGGGACACTATCAGGAAATACTCCCTGGTTTATGCAAAACTATATGGTCAATTCGTTTCCCAAAACCACAACTGTGGATGGGCTGGGTGGCAGCCGTACTTTGCGTGGGGTGTTACTCAATCGTATTGTGGCTGATGCTGTTGCCTACGGCAATGCTGAACTACGATGGAAAATGGTAAAGAAATACATATGGAGGCAAAATTTCTATATTGCCCTCAGCGCTTTTGCGGATGGAGGGCAAACAGTGAAGGAACATGAAGTCAACCTCGACAGAATCCCTGTTCAGGAAAGGCAAGAGTATATAGGTGATTCCGAGGATGCTTTACATTTAGGTTATGGGGGCGGGTTATATATCGCTATGAATCAAAACTTTGTTGTAGCCATCAATTATGGACGGGCTGCTGATAAACGCGATGGCACCAGCGGGTTGTATATCAATCTCAACTTTATGTTTTGATAATCAGACCTCAGGCTCATTAAGCGACCTGAACCCTTCTCCGAGTATTTCACTTGCATCCATAACGGTTATAAAAGCTTTAGGATCTATCTCTTTGATAGCTGCCTGTAAAATAGCAGTCTCTCGACGGCTCATCACGGTGAATATCATGGGGCGTTCTTTTTCTGAGAATAATCCCTTGGCTTTGAAATAGGTACCCCCCCTTTCCAGTTGATTTAATATTCGGTCAGCAATTTCCTGGTGACGATCGGATACAATTAGCAAACATTTATTATAGCTAATGCCTTGCATAACTATATCGACCACCTGCCCAATAACAAAAATGGCTACTATACTGTAGAGAGGGATTTTCCAGTTGCCAAAAAACACAAATCCCAAAAGAACTATCAAACTATCGACAGCCATCATCCATTGTCCCACAGGTCTGCCTGTAAATTTCGACAACATCATGGCAACCACATCAGTTCCCCCACAGGAAGCCCTGGCTCTAAACAGCAGCCCCACACCAACGCCGATAAATACGCCTCCATAGATTGACGACATAAGTACTTCGGAGCCTATTTTCAGTGGGTCTTCCCCTACCAAATAACTTAAGCCATCCATAAAAAAAGCTGTGAGAAAGAATCCGGTAATGGTTTTTATACCATACCGCGGGCCTAAAACCCTGGTGGCAATTATAGTGATGGGAATGTTAAAGGCAAGGGCAGTAAGGCCTACGGGTGTTCCCAGAAGGTGATGCAAAATAATACTGATACCATACACCCCGCCCGGTACCACTTTGTAAGGAGTAATGAAAAGCACATACCCTACCGCCAGAAGTGCAGCTCCGGCAACGATTTGTCCATAAGCTACAAACCAACGTCGACTGAATAGTTTTTCCTGCGAGATGAATGCCATAATCTCCCTCTGTTAAAAAAATCAACCAACAACTTTATCGGAAAGAGACTTGAAGCCTTCCCCGAGTATTTCGCTCGCATCGGTAACAGTAACGAAAGCCCCCGGGTCAACCTGTCGAATATGATCCATCAGAAGCGAAAGCTCTCTGCGCGACATGACCGTATGAATGATTTTTCGGGGCTGCCCCTGGTACATTCCGGCTCCTTCAATATAAGTCCCCCCCCGATGCAAATCATGAATAATTTTTTCTCGAATGAGTTCAGGATGATTAGAAATAATGAATACCGATTTCTCGTAGCTAATACCTTCTACAACTACATCGATTACTCTGCCTGTAATAAAGATTACTATCCAGGAATAAAGCGGTATACGCCAATCTCCAAAAGTGGCCAAACCAATCAGCACGATGATAGAATCAACCACTATCAGAAGTTGACCTACCGGCCAGCGGGTGTATTTAGCAATAATCATGGCTATAATATCGCTACCTCCGCTGGTTGCTCTGGCTCTAAAAATCAGACCCAATCCCAATCCCACAGTGACTCCGCCAAATATACAACTTAAAAGCACATCGTTGCTTAATCCTAAGGGGTCGTTTTCGCCTATAAACCAGGTTAGCAGCATCATAAAATTGGACATCAGGAGAGATCCAACCACAGTTTTGGCCCCAAAATGAGCCCCAAGCAAACGCATTCCGATAATAATCAGAGGTATATCGAGGCTAAGACCCACCAGACCAATAGGAATGCCATCAGGCCAGATAGAAAACCACCCTCTGGTGAGATAATGCACAACAATACCAATACCATATACCCCACCAGGTACAATGTGGTAAGGATTGATAAAAAGCACAAAACCGGCAGCCATGATAAATGCCCCGGCAACGATCATTGAATACGAAATCAAATTATCACGGGAGAAAACTTGCCGAATTTTTCCCATAAGATGTATAAATTTTAAAGAGGTGCAAAGATAGAACAAAGCTTGGCGTTCTTAGAGCAATAATTTTAGCATTAAAACAAAGAAGAGAGAAAGGAAAACAATATTCGTTGTATCTTTGAGTTAATTTAGCAGCGTGTACCGAAGATTATACCCCTTTTCGAAACCTCTTGAGGGAAAAACAGGTATGATATATAGTATCACCTGAGAAAATCCGGGGATTTTGATGGGTGAATCATCGGTAAACGTTGCCTAATTCAACTATTCTGATTTACTTTATACCCGATTTCAGTGGGATGGCAGAAATGAGAAAAAAACGCATAGCGCCTGTAATAGTAGCGATAGCGTTGCTATTGTGGAGCAGTGTTGTGTGGTCGCAACAGGAACCCCAATACACCCATAATATGTTTACGCAAATGGCTGTTAATCCGGCTTATGCCGGTAGCAGTGGCGATATCTCCGTTACGGGGTTGATGCGTGAGCAATGGCTGGGATTTAAAGACATGGATGGAAACAAAGTAGCCCCCCAGACTTTTCTGCTTTCAATGGATATGCCTGTAAGTTTATTAAGGGGGGGCATAGGTATTTCCATACTCAACGACAAACTAGGATTTGAGAAAAACATAGGATTACGCCTGAATTATGCCTATCGAACAGAATTCTGGAATGGGCAAATTGCTTTTGGTCCAGTCATAGGATTTTTAAATAAAACCATTGATTTTTCGATGTTCAAACCCACCCAGCCCGGAGATCCCATTCTTGCAACAGCAGAAGAGAAGACCATGATGCTCGATCTGGGTGTGGGGGTATTTTATGAAGTTCCCAAAAAGTATTATGCAGGAATTTCTACATCACAACTCCTGCAAACCGCGGCAACCCTTGGTATGGAAACCGCAAATTACAACCTGAAGCGCCATTACTATATCCAGGGAGGTTTCTATTATGTTCTCCCGGATAATCCCTTCCTCCGTCTTGAACCCTCCATAATGTTCAAGACGGATTTTGTATCATCGCAATTCGACCTGAACACCCTCGCTGTTTATAACGATAAATTTTGGGGAGGGCTTACCTACCGATATCAAGATGCGCTTGCATTATTGATAGGTATCAGTTACAAAAGTTTCAAGCTCGGTTATTCCTACGACATTACCACATCAAAGCTGGGTGGAGCAGGAAGTACAGGAAGCCATGAAATTGTTCTCAATTATCGGTTTAAACTTGAGCTGGAAAAATCTCCACGAGGGTATCGTAACACACGCTATTTGTGAAATTGTTTTTACTTTTGCCTGTTTTGAGAATTTTGAAAGTGAAATACATAGATGCTGACAAAACATAACCACCGGAATAACATGAAAAGACTGCTTTACCTGGTCATTGCTGCCGCAGTACTGAGCAGTTGTGGCAACACCGGAAACGGTGAGCTGACGGGTGTTCCCAACCGACCCAAGTTTTACCAGCCCGATCCCTACGGTATGACATTCATACCTCTGGGCAGTTTCACCATGGGAACTGGCGATCAGGATGTACCTTATGCCAATGTTCATCAGCCCAAAACCATCTCGGTAGCGGCTTTTTATATGGATGAGACTGAAATAACCAACAATGAGTATCGTCAGTTTGTTTATTGGGTAAGGGATTCCATTGCACACACTATTTTGGGCAATGCAGGACCTGATTTTGGAGAACATTTTGTTTCGGACCGTCAGGGTCAGCCCATACAGTTTGGCACTGCCAACCCCTACTATAAAATCAACTGGAAAGAGAAAATAGATTGGGAAGGGCGTAAGCTACAGGAAGGCACCCAAAACCCTCTCGAAGAACTATATCTTCCTGAAGAAGAACGCTTTTTCAGGAGAAAAGAGATCGATACGCGCAAACTCTTTTACCGGTATTTCTGGGTAGATTTACCCAAAGCCGCACGTCCTGAAAACCGCTATGAGTATAATCGCGACCAACAAGGCCGGATAACCGGTGAGGGGGGTACTTATCCTCAAAACATTGTAGCCGAAGGGAATCGCCGGGCATTTGTAAAAGAAGAAGTTGTGCCTGTGTATCCTGATACCCTCGTCTGGATAAGCGATTTCACTTATGCCTACAATGAACCTATGGCAAAAACTTATTTCTGGCACCCGGCTTATGATAATTACCCTGTAGTTGGGGTTACCTGGAAGCAGGCCGAGGCTTTCTGCGTGTGGAGGACCGAATACATGAACAGCTACCTGATGACCCGAAAGCGTGAAACATTGGTAAATGATTTCAGGCTGCCTACCGAGTCGGAATGGGAATGGGCTGCCCGGGGAGGCAACGAGCTTAACCCTTATCCCTGGGGAGGTCCCTATCTGCGCAACCAGAAAGGTTGTTTCCTGGCCAACTTTAAACCCGGTCGTGGTAACTATGTGGCAGATGGTGGGCTATATACTGTTATCGTTGCCCATTACCCCCCCAACGATTTTGGCCTCTACGACATGGCTGGTAATGTAGCCGAATGGACCAATAGTGCCTTCGACGAAAGCTCATACAATTTTACCTGGGACCTCAATTCATCTTATACATACCACGCCAATTACGATGATCCGGCAGTAATGAAACGCAAAGTGGTTAGAGGGGGCTCGTGGAAGGATGTCAGCTACTTCCTGCAAGTAAGTACGCGCTCTTATGAATACCAGGATTCAGCCAGGTCGTTTATTGGCTTCCGATGCGTACAGTCTTATCTGGGTCGCAACAAAGACGATAACCCCGCTCGCTCGTCTGAAGTTTATAAATAAAAACCCAAATAAACCTCGTCACCAAACCATTACCAAAAAGAATATTAATAAAAAACCTCAAAGACCATGAAATTCAGCGAACTTCTCAAAAGCAAGGCCTATAAAAAATTCATGAGCAAGCTCTATGGAATAGGAGCTTCTATTGTTATTGTGGGTGCGCTATTTAAAATCACCCATATTAAAGGAGCAGATATTATGCTTTTTGTAGGTCTGCTCACTGAGGCAACCATCTTTTTCTTTTCGGCTTTCGAACCCCCCTATGTAGAGCCCGACTGGAGCTTGGTTTACCCTCAGTTAGCTGGTATTTATCATACCCCTGAAGAAATAGAACTCATGAAGGAACAAGGTCTGCTTCCCGAGGAAGAGAGCTTAACCTCTGAGTTTGATAAAATGCTGAAAGGAGCGAATATTGAAGAGGATCTCATACAAAGTCTGGGGCAGGGATTGAAAAATCTGAATAATACATTGCAAAACCTGAATGAAGTAAGTGGTGTCGCCTTAGCCTCCAGTGATTTCATTAATACAATAAAAACGGTAAACCAAAGTGCAAGCCGTCTGGGCAATGCCTATCAGCAAACCGCTGAGACCCTTGAGCAGGAAGCCAAGTTGGCTCAGGATCATGTTCAAAATTTAAAGGGTGTAGCCAACAGCTCGGCCAATCTGAATGCTGCTTATGCACAAATCAGTGAATCGATGAAGCACGAAGCAGAACAACGTGAGAAACTGGGTGAAAGTCTTGCAAGTGCAACAGCTTCGGCTGCCATACTGGCTGAAAAATACAATGCCTCGGCCGAATCGCTGCAAAAGGCAGCTCAAGCCATTCAGTTGTCACCCGAAGACACTCAAGGTTACAAAGAACAACTGAGCCGCATCACACGTAACATGTCGAGCCTCAATGCTATATACGAAATGCAGCTAAAGAATACAGAAGAAAGCAGCCAGGCTATGAGCAGTAGTATTCAGGCTTTCAGCGAGTTTCTCAGTAAATTGAAAAACACAGCCGAAATCACTGGTCATTTTGGTCAAAATGTAGCAGCTCTCAACCAGGCAGTTGAAGCCCAAATTAATGGAACAACCAGTCAGGTACAGAAAACCGCTGAGCTTCAGAAGGCATACGATACTTTGCTGCAGCAATTGCAGGCCACAATTGAAAACACCCAGAAGTACCAACAGCAAGCTGAACAATTGTCGAAAAACATGGCCGCGCTCAACAGCATTTACGGCAACATGCTTTCAGCTATGACGTCATTTAAGGCTTAACCGGATGATTTCGCCGGATATGTAACCTCAAAACAAACAAAACATGGCAGGATTTAAAGAGACACCAAGGCAAAAAATGATAGGGATGATGTACCTCGTCCTTACCGCCCTGCTTGCCTTGAACGTATCCAAAGATATCATCAACGCTTTCGTAACCGTAAACGAAAGCATGGAACAGACCAATGAAAATTTCGAGAAAAAACTATCAGAGACCTACACCAACTTCGAGAAACAGTCATTAATTGGCGGACCCGTTGCTCAAGACTGGTACAATAAAGCATTGGAAGCCAAGAAACTCTCGGACGATCTGGCAAAGTACCTTAAGGATTTAAAAACAGAATTGATATTATTCTCTGATCGAAACATTGAAAATAAAGCAGTTGCAGATACTATTTCCCTGAGATATGTATCAGCTAAAGACAACTTCGACGATCCAACCCGCTTCTTCCTGGGTACAGACGTTACCAAGGGGAGAGCTGAAGAAATGAAAGTCAAATTTAAAGAATTTAGGGAAAAAATCGTTCAACTTGTTAAACCTGAAGATCGCGACAAACTACGCTTAACAGGTCTTGATACCGATGGTAAATACAAAGACGAGTATGGCAAAGAAATGTCGTGGGAGAAATATTATTTCTACCATACCATTCTTGCTGCCGACCTGGTAATTCTCAACAAGTACATTGCTGAGGTAAAAAACATCGAATACGATGTTGTTGCAAGGCTTTACAGTTACATTTCAGCTACCGACTTTAAATTCAACAAGATAGCAGCCAAGGTCATTCCTACGCGTAAATACCTGTTCAAAGGGGAAGAATACCAGGCAGAGATTTTAGTTGCCGCATACGATACTACAACTACACCCAATGTTAAATACCGTTTGGGTATAGATAAATGGCAACCGGGTTATTCGGCTGGTGCCTCAGTAGTCAGCAACGTTCAGGACGGTTTGGCTCTACTGAAAATTGGAACCGGCGGCATGGATTTCGGACCCAAGAAATTTGCAGGGGTAATTACGATTACCAATCCCATGGGAATACCCGAAGAGTATGAGTTTGCAGATGAGTTTGTCGTACAAGAACCTGTTGCCGTAGTTTCAGCAGACAAGATGTCGGTGTTTTATATCGGACTCGATAATCCACTCAGTGTATCCGTACCGGGAGTTCCCCCCGACAAAATAAGTGTGAAAATCACTGGCCCTGCTACCTTTACACAAAAAGGTGGAGGTAAATATGAAATAAAACCCACAGGAACCGGAACCGTGAAGGTATCTGTTTACTCAACCGTAGATAAAGGAGAAAAACTCATGGGCGAACGTACTTTCCGCTTATTACCTGTACCTGAACCCATGATTGTGGTGGGAGGCAAAACTGCAGGGCAAAACATATCCATTACTGACCTTCAAAATGCCCGTGTAGATGCTATTTTAAAGGACTTTCTGTTTGACGGAGTACGCTTTACAGTTACCCGCTTCGAAGTATTGGCAAGTATTGGCGGATTAACCCAAAGCGTACAGGTATTGGGAAACACCATGGACGGACCCGCCCGAAACTTAATTGCCAAGCTTGGCGCCAAACAGATGCTGATTATCGGAAACATCTTTGTGAAAGGCCCTGACGGCAAAGAACGCCCTGTAAGCAGTGCAGTTAACCTGAAAACACTATAAACTCTTAATATCCAATGAACAAAAAGTGGTTGATTTTCTTTCTTGTTTTGTTCATCGCAGCCGGAGCTAATGCGCAAAGTATTGATCCGCCAAAGGTAAAACCGGCTGAAAGGCCCTGGCCCAAAATACATACCCCCAATCGCAAACGGCCGGTCCCGTACCCTCCTATCCGCGAAGCAGATATCATATGGGCCAAAAGGGTATGGCGTGTTATTGACCTTAGGGAAAAACAAAATCAGTTCCTGTTATACCCTCTTCAACCTGTTCGCGATAGAAAATCTTTAGCTACAGTGCTTTTTGACGCCGTAAAAATTCCCTCTTCGGAATCTCCCTATGGGTCAAATTACCTTACAGCCTACAGCGACGAAGATTTAGCTGAAAGGCTTGCTACGGTAGAAGATATAAACAAAAAACTATCGTTTACCTACATGGACAGCAGGGTCGATTCTCTGGGAAATACGGTCACCGAAGAAAAGACCTATAACCTTACCCCGGGCGACATTATAAAATTTTATATTATCGAAGACTGGTTTTTCGACAAACGTCGCTCACAGCTCGATGTTCGTATCAGGAGTATTTGCCCCGTGTATTATCGCTTCGTCATGAGCAATGGGGAAAAGCAATACCTGACTGACCCCTCCGCTACTTTCTATATTTATTTCCCCGAAGCTCGTTTCTGGCTGGTAAACGCTGAAGCCTATAACCCCAAAAACGATGCTGAATGGCGTACCTACGATGATATTTTTACGAAACGTCGATTCGCAAGCTACATCTACAAGGTCGAAAATATTCAGGATCGAATGATTTCGGACTATGCCACCGGCCTCGATGCCTTATTGGAATCAGAGCGCATCAAGGGAGAAATTCAGCAGTTTGAAATGGACCTTTGGGAATATTAATCCCGCTTTTATATAAAATAAATGCGGTCGCTGAGAAAAGTGACCGCATTTTTTTATTGGAAAAACACCTACCGGTTTATACTTCCAAAGGCTAAAAGTCATTTCTACTTCTTACTCGGTTTACTTAATTCTTTTATAAAATCCCGAATTAAATCAAAAAAGCCTACATACTCGGTGAATGGGGGACCCTGCGCATTGTCTTCAGGATGATGATAATAAGGCCACTCTTTACCCGCAGTGTATATAAAAAACGAAGGAACCCCTTTACGGAAAAATGGGCAATGATCGCTATTGCATGATTCTCCCCTGCGATGAATCTGTTTCACATAATTTCGCGATTCGTTAATTCTTTCCAAAAGACGGGCATAATTAACAAGTGTATCTCCATTTACCAAACCAATGCCCTCACTGCCGGTTCCTACCATATCAAAATTAAGTAAGAACCTGACTTTGGAAAGGTCGAAGGGTGGGTTTTCAGCACAAAAATTGGCACCTAACAGACCGGCTTCTTCTCCACTGGTTGCAATAAAAACCATGGTGTAATATGGCTCATTTCCAGGTATACTGAAATGCCGGGAAAAGTCGAGCAGAGCGGCCACTCCACTGGCGTTGTCGTTAGCACCCGGAAACAGGGTATTTTTCCCCATCATCCCCAGATGATCGTAATGAGCAGTTATAACTACCAGACTATCAGGCTGAGCATAACCTGGTATCATACCTATTACGTTGCGGCTGATATATTTCTCGCGAAAACGATTTTCGAAGGCCAGATAAACAAATTTAGTTTGGGGAGAAATTACACCCTCTCGCATTTGTAGTACCACATAATCCTTCATTTTAAGTCCATCGGAAGCTTTCCAGGTAAGTCGACGGGTACTGTCTTTTAAAAAAATATAGCCACCCGCTTTCAAAATATTTGTATCAGCAAACTCTTTGTGATATTTATCGGTGACGATAAGAATCTGTGAAAGGTCTTCATTGCGAAGTGCCGAAAAGCGTTCGGATGAGGATACAGAGTCGTTGAGCAGCCAGCGCAATCCAAAAGCCTGCTCCCTCCCAGGTGAAGATAAGGCCACGAGGTAATCGTAGGCCGGTTTCAATTCCTTTCCATCGGCCATCACGAGCATTTTCCCGGGAAAAGTATTGATTGAAAGCTGATATTCTTGAAAATAGTTCTTCAAGAGAGGCTTTAAACCAAATCTCTTGTATTGGGAGGCAATAAAATCCGCCGCACGCTCATCTCCCTCATCTACATATCCTCTTCCCTTCATTTCTTTAGAGGCCAAATTCTTCACCACATAGCGCACGTAATCTACATCCTGGGCATACACCCCAGTCCATGCAATGCTTGCAACAAAAATCAATACTATCCAAGTTCTCTTCATCATTATTTTTGTATCAGAATTTTTTCATCAATAGTCAAATTTCACTGATTTGACAGTTTATAGGTCTCATCGTTTAAGAGGGCTCAATATTGAGGGTAAAATCGTCCCAATCGCGACTCACATTGAACTTTTTTCGGAACGCAGATAAAGATTCCCAATCCAATTCTACCCTAAGAAGGTCTTCTACACCAGATTTCCCTTCAGCCATAATCCGGCCTTTGTAATCGATAGCCAGAGCAGGAGCAGAGTAAGTCATTCCCTGACCATCAGTACCGATACGGTTAACTCCAATAACGTAAGCTTGGTTTTCGAGCGCCCGAGCTATAAGAAGCTGCCGCCAAACCTCACCCCTGGGATCAGGCCAGTTAGCATGGTAAATCAATACATCATATTCAAAGCCCGTGGATGTTAACCGATTGCGGCTCCACACCGGAAAACGCAAGTCATAACAAATTTGTGGCCGAATATTAAAGCTCTTCACATGTATACAAATATTTTCCCTTCCGGGAGTGTAGAGCAATTGTTCGTCGCCCGGGCTAAACAGATGCCTCTTGTTATAAAATCCCAGAATACCCCCGGCTCCAATATAAAAGCCACGATTATAGAGTTTTCCTTCTTCCTTTATGGGAAGGGTTCCGCAAACCACGGCTCCTGTCTGCTTTGCCAGTTGTTTCATCCATTGAACTGTAGGTCCATCGGAATTTTCAGCCAGATCTCTATTGTTTACTGAAAATCCCGTATTAAAAAACTCGGGAAGCACTATTAAATCAACATCGCTTACCCCTTTTAATAATTCTGTTAAATGCTGACGATTGGCTTCCGGATTTTCCCAGACTATATCGTGCTGTACTAACAGAACAGTAAGTTTATCCATAAATGAGTCATTTCAGGTATTATGGCAAATTTAGAGATTTGGCCTTTCAAAAAAAAGGCTGCCCCTTAATTAGAGACAGCCTTCATGCAATTATTGTTACTAAAAATCACATTAGATTTCCTCAGTTTCTACAATCTTAGCCAGAAGGTCTCCATAAGGAATGAGGAGGTATTTCTTGCCTTCAAATTCAATCTCGGTGCCGGCATATTTTTTAAAGATTACCCTATCGCCGGCCGAGATTTCAGGGTTTTCAACATTGCCGATGGCAATTACTTTGGCAATCTGAGGTTTTTCTTTGGCAGTATCGGGAATAATAATGCCCGATGCCGTGCGCTGCTCACCCTGAACTTCGGAATAATCGAGGAGCACATTTTGGTTGAGAGGTTGCAGTTCTTTCATGTCTATCAGTTTTATGTTAATTTATTTGTTGAATTATCCGTTTATACCTAAAATTCTGTTGATTCTAACCTTGTCGAAACCCACAATAATTTCTCCATCAATATCAGCCTGAGGAACTCCCCGCTGTCCACTTTTGCTCACCATTTCTTCAGCAGCATTGGGATCAGAAGCTACATCCACTTCGGTGAAACGAATGCCATGTTTGCGCAGATGGGCTTTTAAAGCATTGCACCATGTGCAAGTGGGTGTAGTATATACTGTTACTCTTTTTTGAGGAGCCTCGCCCTCTGCCAAAGGAGAGCTGAAAAGAGAATTTTCAATGTAGGCCCTGTAGTAATCAGGGGGATTACATCCTTTTACAACATTCTTGAACTCACCCCCATTAAATTCAAGAAGGGTTGGGACGGAAGAAACGTTGTAAACCGGGTGAATGTCGCGAACCTCACCCACATTGGCTTTCATCATGACAACTTTGTCGGCAGGAATTTCTACTGACTCAAGGTTTTTTAATGCACATTCACTTTGGGGGCTGCCTTCTTTATACAGCAATAAAAAAGCTCGTTCTGTTCCTTTCAGCTTCTCTTGCAATTCCAGATAAGAATTGACTTTCAGTAATTCCATGGTAATTCTTTTTGCCCCAATCTGACAAATAATGTGCCAACAATTCTTGATTAATTAAACAAAGAATTACAAATCAATATTTTAAATACAAATTTAAAAAAATATATGTGTCAATATGACAAAAGAATTATGTCAGGCCAAATCTTCCAGATTTGAAATAATGTCAGGCAGGCGACGCAGGGCAGCTATTTCACGCCATTTGGCACGGGCTTCAATGGCGGGCACACCGAAATAGGTTTTTCCCCCTTCGAGCGATTTGGAAACACCGCTATGAGCAAGCAGTACGGCTCCTTTACCTATCACAAGGTCTTTGTTAACTGATACTCTTCCCCACAGTATGACATCGTCTTCGATGACAGTGACACCTGCAATAGCACAATGGGCTCCGATGAGACAATTGCGACCTATACGGGTATCGTGACCTACCTGGACATGATTGTCGAATTTAGTACCGTCGCCTATGATGGTATCACAGGACACACCACGGTCGATGGCACAAAGGGCGCCAATTTCCACACGATTTCCTATGATCACGCGTCCGCACGATTCCAATTTACGGTATCCTTCAGGTTTACGCTGAAAATAATATGCATCGGCACCGATAACCGTATTGGAATGAATGATAACCTCATCGCCTATAATGGTATGGTCATAAATGCTTACATTGGCGTGGATGATGCAATTTTCTCCAATAGTAACATTGTTACCAATAAATGCACCGGGTTGAATAATTGTACCTTCTCCGATAATGGCTGAAGGGCTAATGGCGGCTGCAGAAGGAACAAAAGGACGAAAGCGCCGGGCTAAAGATACCCAGGCAGCAAAGGGATCGTCGTGTATCAGCAAGGCTTTTCCTTCAGAGCAATCAACTTTTTGGTTGATAAGAATGAAAGTAGCTGCACTGGAGAGGGCTTTCTGATAATACTTTGGGTGATCTACAAAAGTAAGATCACCCGGACGTACCCTGTGTATCTCATTCATTCCTGTTACCAGCCATTCGGTATCGCCCACAAGATCGGCACCCGTCAGCTGGGCAATCAGACCCAGCGCTAATGGCTCAGGGAAATTCACAGTTAAAGGGAGTTAATGTTCAATTTTTAACGCGTTCTACGTAATCTCCAGTGCGAGTATCGATACGCACAACTTCACCTGTATTCACAAAAAGAGGTACTCTAACGGTGGCTCCGGTTTCTACAGTTGCGGGCTTTAGTGTATTGGTGGCAGTATTGCCCCTTTCTCCGGGTTCAGTATAGGTAATTTCAAGGTCAACAAAAGTGGGAAGCTCGCAGTTGATGGGTTGTTCGTTATCAGCCAAAAAGGTAACATCGCAAATCATACCTTCTTTAAGAAACTGCGGTGCATCAATCATTTCCTTGGGCAGACTAATCTGTTCATAGGTTTCGCTATGCATGAAATAATAATCGTCGCCATCGGCATAGAGAAATTGATATTGTCGGCGTTCAACCCTGATGATATCTATTTTCTCACCAGCTGTGAAGGTATTGGGAATAACACGTCCGGTACGGAGGTTTTTAAGCTTGGTTCGCACAAAAGCCCCACCTTTCCCTGGTTTCACATGCTGAAATTCTACAATGGTGTAAGGTTCTCCATTGAACTCAATGCAAAGTCCGTTCTTGAAATCCGCAGTAGTTGCCATATAATTGCTTTATTTCTTGGTATTTAGAAATTTTTTGCAAAAATACATCATTTCCTCATGTCCACAAAATACAGTCAATAAGGAATTTAAGAAATTTTCCGGCTAATGAGAGTTAAAGTTGTAATATTTCAGTACAAAAGTCGTATTCACTGGGTTGATGATTTGAGCAAACAACCAGAGTGCGCTGATGGCAACAGGTCGAAATGAGCTTGTGGAACCATTCCGTTGCACTAGCATCGAGATTGCTGCAGGGTTCATCGAGAAGCACAAGCGGAGTATCAGATAATAGGGCAAGCGTTAGCCTAGCTCGCTGCTTCATTCCCGAAGAAAAATGACGGATTAGCTTGTTTTTAGCATCTTCCAACCCTGAAACACCGATAATTTCATTTTCAGTCATATTATGAAATGGTTTTTTAAACTGAAAATGAAAATGTACCAATTCGGCCAGTGTAAACTCTTCTATAAGCTCTAGATAAGGCGAAGCAATGGATATATATGAATAAAGTTGCGAGGGTTCACTCAAAATCTGATTCTCAAGGGAATAGGTTATTGAACCTTCTGAGGGATTGAGCCAGCCTGAAATAATTTTCAAAAGAGTAGATTTGCCACTGCCATTGGCACCAAGGATAGCCAGCCTTCCTCCAGCTGAAATTTTAAGGTCAAGCCTGCGGAAAACCCATTGTCTTCCAAACTTCTTACCTATTCCATCGAGTATTATCTGCATCTGCTTAATATAAAGCCACTAATTTTGCGGTAAAATTAAAGTGAAAATGGACATAATCAGGGAACGACGGAGTATCAGAAAATTTAAGACCACAGACATTAGTCAGGAAGATGTTCACTCAATACTGGATGCGGCTATGCATGCACCATCGGCAGGGAATCAAAGGCCCTGGCATTTTATCGTTTTCCGAAATGAAGAGACTAAAAAAATGCTGGCCCAAACCGGACCCAATGCCCGTTTTGCAGCGGAATGCCCGGTGGTAATTTTGGTTTGCGGTGACACCTCTCGCGAAACCCATAAGGGCTATTGGCCTGTAGATTGCGCAGCAGCAGTTCAAAACATGCTGCTGGAAGCCACGGCCCGTGGTCTTGGGAGTCTTTGGCTTGGCGTCTATCCCCGACAGGAAAGAATTGATTATCTCTCTCAAAATCTTCAGCTTCCGAAACATATTGTTCCATTTGCCCTGGTTTGCTTCGGTTACGCAGCAGATCATCCTTCGAAAAGAGGATTTTACGATCCGGCCTTGGTCTCTTTTGAGCGTTGGAACAAACAAACTATTCAATAATTTAAAAGCACTTATTATGACTTTTCTTTTCTCAGACACGATTTTTGGACCTGTTCATAGCAGAAGATTTGGAAATTCGTTGGGAATAAATCTTCTACCCAATAGCTACAAAGTGTGCAGTTTCGATTGTATCTATTGCGAATGCGGCTATACCCTGGTTCCGCCCGAGAAAAGAGAAGACATGCCTACCCGCGAGTGGGTAGCAGAGAGCCTTGAAAAAAAACTGAGGAACATGCTAAGTGAGGGCAACTTTCCGGATAGCATAACTTTTGCAGGTAATGGAGAACCTACTCTTCACCCGGCCTTTCCAGGTATCATGGAAGATACTATAGCCCTCCGAAACAAGTATTTCCCTCAGGCGAAAATTACTGTACTCTCCAACGCAAGTCGGGTGCACAACCAAGAAGTTAGAATGGCATTGCTGAAAGCGGACTATAATGTTTTAAAACTTGATGCAGGGCTTGAGGCCACCTTTCACCTGATAAATAGACCACCCAAAGATCTGACCCTTCAAAAAATTGTTGAAAACCTTCTTTATTTTAAAGGAGACCTCATCATTCAAACCATGTTTATTAAAGGCATTATCAACAACCAGGCTTTCGACAATACCACTCCTGAAGAAACAGCTGCATGGCTCAGTTTACTGTTGAAAATAAAGCCAAGGTTAGTTATGATTTATTCCATTGCCCGCGAAACACCTGCCGAAGGGATAGTTGCTATACCGAAAACCCAATTGCAAAATATTGCCCACATGGTAATGAAAACAGGATTAAATGCCGAGGTGTATTGATGCTACAATATCCTAAAGACATATTGCATGCTTTTGGTGAAACCATCACGGGTGATGATGAAAAACTCATGTGGTTATTTAATAATGGTTATCCCGAATTGGCTGCACTTTCGCGAAGCATCAGGGGGAGTGAAGAGGCTTTTAAATTTCTGCTCAAACATTACCCTCATCTGGCTGCACTGGATGCTGCCATAGATAACAACCCTAAAGCTTATCTCTGGCTAAAAGAACATAAGCTTTTATTCAGCATCATATTTGCTGATGCATGCCGCAATAAGGCTGAGGCCATTAAGTGGCTTCAAGACAGGAAACAGGACATATTTCTGATGCTGGCAGCTAAAATTGATCACTTTAGGGAAACCCAATACTTTAATATTTACAAAAAGCATTTTTGACTTTAGACGCACATCCTAACGCTTTTTGCGAAAAAAATCTGTCATCAAAGAAGCGCACTCTGAGGCGCGTAAACCACTAACTACAAGGGTTTTGGGATGTAATAAACGTCCCTGAATGAGTGAATAACCCATTTTGGGATCGGGAGCTCCATAGACAACTTTACCCATTTGAGCCCAACCAAGTGCCGCTGCACACATAGGGCATGGTTCAATAGTAACATAAATAGTGCAATCGACCAGGTATTTAGCGCCAAGAAAATTCTCGGCTGCCGTTATGGCAATCATTTCGGCGTGGGCTGTGACGTCGTTGAGGCGCTCCGTCATATTATGCGCTCTGGCAATAATTTTACCATCGCATACAATTACAGCACCAATGGGAACCTCATCCTCAGCAGCAGCCAGTTTTGCTTCCTTAAGGGCTTCACCCATGTAATGCTCATCAGAAAATACACTAAACCCCATTACTGTAGGTATTTATCAAGGGTTTGAAGTAAGAAGTCGAGAGAGATAGGTTTGGTCATAAACTCGCTGCATCCTGCAGCCAAACTGTCTTTGGCATCTCCCGATTGAATATGCGCTGTTTGAGCTATAATGGGTAATGCAGGGAATTCTTCATGAATAAGTTTAGAGGCCATGATGCCGTTCATCACAGGTAAATCAAGGTCCATAAAAACGAGGTCAGGAGGGTTGTTTCTGACGCTTTCTATTGCCTCAATACCAGTTCGGGCCCATATCAGGGTGGCTCCTGTTCGCCGGAGGGCAGCTGAAAAATAATGCCGGCTGGTTTCCGAATCTTCAGCAATGAGAATTACCTTACCCGTCCAGTTGTATTCTTTTTTAATCATGATTTTTGCGAAATTTTCTTTAGAATGCTAACCAAATCATTAATTCTAAAAGGCTTGCTGATGTAATCATCCATGCCAATGGCTAAGCAACGTTCGCGATCGGCCTCGAATGAGTTAGCCGTCATGGCTATTATGGGGGTGTGTGTCCCTTTTTCAGCCTCCTCTGCACGTATAATGGTGGTGGCCTCATAACCGTCCATTTCGGGCATCTGTATATCCATCAAAATTAAATCGTAGCAACTCTTACGAGCCATCTCCACTGCTTCCAGACCGTTTTTGGCAATATCAATCATGTGCCCAAACTTTTTCAAATTGGCCACCGCAACTTTCTGGTTAATAAGGTTATCCTCTGCCAGCAAGATGTGCAGGGGTTTCATTTGTGTTTCTATCACCTCCGCCTCGGGTTTTTCCTCTGGGATTTCGGAGGGTGGCACTTTTTCGAAAACAGCAGTAAACCAAAAAGTAGAACCTTTTCCCACCTCACTCTCTACCCCTATTTCTCCATCCATCATTTCGCATAAGCTTTTGGAAATGGCAAGTCCTAAGCCTGTACCCCCATATTTGCGGGTTGTAGAGGTATCAGCCTGTGAAAAAGCCTTGAATAACTTTTCCTTTCCTTCCGGTGAAATCCCGATTCCTGTATCAATTACTTTGAAAAGCAGCTTAACACTTTGGTCACCGTCTTTTTCAACCCCAACATCCACGGTTACGCTACCTTCATACGTAAACTTTATGGCATTATTTACGAGATTGGTTATAATTTGCTTTAAACGCAAAGGGTCACCCTTGATGTAACGAGGAACATTGTCTGCTAAAATGACGTTAAGGGCCACATTATTTTCATTAGCCCTGATAGTTAATATCTTAATTACCTCATCTATAGCCGCAGGGAGATTAAAAGCTATATTTTCCAGTTCAACCTGATTGGACTCAATTTTAGAAAAGTCTAGAATATCATTAATGATATTCAACAAATTACGTCCTGAAGCGATAATAGTAGCAAGATAATCTTTTTGCTCTTCTGTGAGCGGTGTTTGAGCCAGAAGGTCAGCCATACCTATGATTCCATTCATAGGGGTACGGATTTCATGGCTCATATTGGCTAAGAAGATAGATTTTGCGCGGGTAGCAGCTTCCGCCTTTTCCTTGGCGATTCGATATTGCTCGCTAATGATTTCCTTTTCGCGCACTAGCCGTGTCAACTCCCGTTTTTGCAGATAAAGATCAAGAAATACTTTAACCTTTCCTCTGAGAATACGTCCGTCGATAGGTTTAGAAATAAAGTCAACAGCCCCGGTTTCAATACCTTTAACAACATGAAAATCTTCCTTATAGATAGCTGAAACAAAGATAACAGGTAAGAATTTGCCCTTAGCTGTCTGCCGAATAAGGGTGACTGTTTCATAGCCATCCATTCCGGGCATTTGAATATCGATAATAGCTAAGGCAAAGTCATGGTTGAGAACTTTGGCAATGGCTTCATTGCCACTGAGTGCCCTCACAAACTCAACATCGAAACCTTCGAGGAGAGTCTCCAACGAAATCAGGTTCTCCACCTTATCATCAACTATCAGTATTTGGGGTTTGGCTGACATGGAACTGAGTTATTTGTGCAACCACACACGGATGAGGGACAGGAGTTTGTCAACATTTACCGGTTTGGAGATATAATCGCTTGCACCTGCAGCTATACAGCGATTGCGGTCTTCTTTCATTGCCTTCGCTGTAAGGGCTATGATGGGCAAATTTCGAAACTGAGGTATTTCTCTGATTTTTCGAATGGTATCATAACCGTCCATGACGGGCATCATAATATCCATAAGCACCAGATGGATGTCGGGCTCCTGATTGAGCATATCTATGGCCATCTGACCGTTTTCAGCAGCTCTGACAATAATTTCTTTTTCTTCGAGCACGCGGGTAAGGGCAATCACATTCCGCATATCGTCATCGACGATGAGAATTTTTTTGTTGCGGAAAATGGTATCCCTATCATGCAAGAAGCTGATGATTTCCTGTTGCTGGGGAGGCATTTCACTGACGACACGATGTAAGAAAAGAGCTGTTTCGTCGAGCAGGCGTTCTTCCGATTTCACGCCTTTAATAATAATAGAGTCTGTATATTGATGAAGCTCTTTATCTTCCTCGCGGGTGAGTTCGCGGCCAGTATATACAATAACCGGAGGGGCTTTAAATTCAGGAGTATTTTTGATGGCCCGCAGCAATTCAAAGCCACTCATATCGGGCAAGCCTAAATCAAGTACCATGCAATCGAAATGCTTCGACCTTATGGCTTCCAAAGCAGCCTTTCCTGAATCGCACTCGGTAATCTTTATATCTTTTTCTCCAATGATGGTTTTGATGGATTTACGCAAGTTTTTATCGTCTTCAACCAGCAGAAGTTCACGGAGACCTCCGCTTATATAATGACCAATACGTTCGAAAGCAGAATCGAGCTGGTCAGGGTTGACGGGCTTAGTAAGATAACCAATTGCGCCCTTGCGGTAAGCTTCAAGGTCTTCATCGTAAGCCGACATGATATGCACAGGAATATGACGCAAGCTGGGGGTTTCCTTTAAACGATCAAGAACATCCCATCCGTTCATTCCAGGTAAATTGATATCGAGAATGATGGCAGCGGGCTTAAACCGGTTGGCCAATTCGAGCCCTTCTTCTCCTGTGGCGCTGGCAAGTACCTTAAATCCTTTTTCCCGAGCCTGTGCAGCCAGGACAGAAGCAAATGAAGCATCATCTTCAACAATAAGCAAAACCCTGTCGGCTGAAGTGATCAAGTTACGGTCATCGGGGATTGAATCTACTTTAGGGGGCTCGGGTGGAGTTTCTGCCAACAATGGGTCCTCATCAACAGGTTTGGAAGGGGGAGCAGGTGTTGTCGTTTGAGGTATGGGTTCAGGTGTGGGATTTACAATCTCTTTTTCTGGCATTTTCAAAGGCAGGTAAATAGTAAACCTGCTCCCTTTTCCCGGCTCACTTTCTAATTGGATTTCTCCGCCCAACAAACGTGCAAGTTCTTTAGAAATGCTCAAGCCCAAACCCGTGCCTCCGTATTTTCGTGAGGTACTTCCATCAGCTTGCTTAAATGCTTCAAAAATGAGGTCCTGCTTATCTTTAGGTATGCCTATACCGGTATCTGTTACCGAGAAAGCTATTACCGGACCTTTCTGAAGCGCGGGGATTACAAATTTATGATTCGGACCAGCCATTGAAATTTCAAAGGTAACAGATCCCTGACTGGTAAATTTAATGGCATTCGACAAAAGGTTCTTCAGTATTTGCTCTAACCTCAGACGGTCGGTTACGAATTGTTCAGGGACGTCATCTGCAACCAAAACTCTAAATTCTAAGCCCTTTTGCGATGCAATATGGTTGAAATGCATTTTGACGTAGGAAGCCAGGGATTCGGTTTCCACTTTTTCGGGGTTTATATCCAAGCGACCGGCTTCTATCTTCGATAAATCGAGAATATCGTTGATAAGCGTAAGCAGCTCATTGCCACTGTTATAGATAATTTGAGCAGCTTCAACCTGATCTGGTGTTAGGTTGCCTTTCTTATTATCCATTAAACTCTTGCTTAAAATAAGAAGACTGTTGAGAGGGGTTCGCAGCTCATGCGACATGTTGGCCAGAAATTCCGATTTGTATTGGCTGGCCTTTTCCACCTCGCGGGCCTTACGTTCAATTTCAGCTTTAGCATTTTCAAGCTCCTGATTTTTAAGCGCAATGGCTGCCTTTTGCTGTTCGAGGATGCGTGTTTTTTCTTCCAACTCTTCATTGGTAACTCTCAACTCTTCCTGCTGGGCCTGCAGACTGGCTTCTGATTCTTTAAGTGCTTTGGCCTGTTGTTCAAGCTCTTCGTTGGCCTCTCGAAGCTCCTCCTGCTGTACCCTCAGCTCTTCAGCCATTTCCTGGGTAGCAACCAGCAAACGTTTCATCTCCTGGCGAGCCTGAATGGAATGGAAAGCTATAGCAATGCTCTCCTCTACCTGGTCGAGGAAAGTACATTGCAAATCTGTCCAGTGACGTGTGGATGCCAGCTCCATAACCCCAATAACATTGCCATGAAACAGGAATGGCTGTAAAATTACCTGAGGGGCTTCTCCTTCTGCCAGACCACTCTGTATGTAGATAAATTCAGCAGGCACATTATCGAAAATAATTACCTTTTTCTCAAGGGCCGCCTGCCCTACCAATCCTTCTCCAAGTTTAAATTCAGTAATGGGTGATTTACGATGGCTAAAGGCATAAGTGCCCGTCAACTTTAGTACATCTCCTTGCACAAGATAAAGAGCACCAGCCTGAAATTTAAGGATTTGTGCCAATTTAGAAAGCAGTTCTCCTGCCAAATCCTCTGCACTTTTTTCTCCTCTCAATACATTTCCGGTTTCAACGATAGAAGTCTGCAACCAGCTGTTTCCCGCATTGACCTCCGACAACTTTTTCAGGTTGTTGCGCATCTGAATTAGAGCATTTCCAAGCAAATCCTCCTTGCTCAGCGGAGTATATGGTACCTCAAGATTGCCTTCACCAATAGCCAGAGCAAAATCGGTATTGGTTTTTAAAGCTCGAGCCAGACGCTGAAGGGCTTTGCTCATCTGTCCCAATTCATCCTTTGTCTTTACAATAACATGCTCAACATCGGGCAAGGCACCTCTGGCGAGCTCCTCAAGATGCTGTGTGGTTTGTTTAAGCGGGTTAGTGATTTTCCGGCTAATATAAATCACTACCAGACTCATAAATATAATGCTAAGAATACCTGCGCCTATGGTTTTCCAAAAGGTTAGTTTTGCTTCTCTCAATACAGTATCCTTGGGAATAGCAATGCCCAATGCCCATGGGGTACCTGTTTGTCCAATACTCAAGGGTACAATAGAAAGCTCATATTCTTGGCGATTAAGTTTACAAAAATAACTTCCCTGAAAAGCCTCACCTTTGGCAATTTTCTGGTCAAGAAGTTCAATAGAGACCAAATCGCCAAAGACAGAATCAATGGGTGCCCCCACAAACTTCTTATTGGGATGAGCCACAAAGACTCCGTTGTTACTGATAAGAAATACCATTCCATCGCCCATGGGACGGATACCCCGAAATTTCTGTTGAAGCTGATCGAGTGAGGCATCAACGCCCACCACCCCTAAAAATTTACCATCGCGAATGATGGGGGTAATAAGGCTGGTTTGCAATATGGCATCCTCTGGCCGGCCGGTAAATGAATACTTATAAGGATTGAGAATGGTTTCCCTGAGTCTAACTTTGGGCAGGGTAAAATAATCTCCCTCGAAAAGAGCAGCATCGGGCGCAGAGACTTCTAACTTAATAGTATTACCTTGCCTGTAAAAAGTGGGTGAAAAATTACCAATACGGGTAGAGCCGGGTGCCATTATATTTTTGCCGTCAAGCCTGTCGATGGTATAGGGTTCCCAGATGGTCCACACAGACAGAAAATCCACATTGTCTCTCAAAACATGTTTTAACATGTCCATATAAACCTGCCGGCGGGAAGCTTCAGGAATACTTTCGAATTGGCTAAAAACCTGCGCCAACGTTCTGGAAGCATCCAGGTAAATCTCAAGTTCAGCCCTCGTGTAATTACCGTATTGGCCTGCCAGGGCAGTAGAGGTAACCCTTGTATGATTAAGAGATGCCTTTCGGCTTGCAAATCCGATAAACGCAATGGTTGCACCTGAAGTGATTAAAAGCGTGGCAATTATGTAAAACAACAAACGCCTGTTCAAGTTTCGTTTCATGGTAGGCTGATTGAATGCTTAAAATTACAAAATACATCAAAGCATTTTCAACGAGGAATCTTTTTTCTAAAAAGCATTCCCACACCAAGGGTTAAAAATGATACAACCATTGCCGGAATAAAGGATACCTTGGGGTCAATAATCCCCGGCTTTGTCATACCCAACACAAAAAGCAAAACATTAACAAGGAATCCGCTGAAAATGCTGACAAGGGCTTCCTTGCGATGCAGGGCGGGATGTTTGTGAAGTAAGGCCAGAAGGGTTGCGGGAACAAAAACGGCAATGGTTCCAATACCCACTACCATAAGGTTTACAATACCCGGAAGAATCAGGGCAAGCAATAAAGCCATTACACCAAAGACAATACTTACCAGGCGGATGAGCGACATTTGCCTCCCTGAGGACATCTGACGGCCGGCATCTCGGTATTTCCAACCCGCAAAATCGCGCACAGCAGAGATGGAAGCAACATTCAGAAAACTATCGGCCGACGACATAAGCGCTGCCATAAGTCCTACAATGGCAAAACCCATGGCAAATGGACCCGTATTCCGCTCTAAAAATGCATACACCATATCCTCTGATAACTGGCCATCGCCAAGCTTTAAACGCATGGCCATGCCTGCCAAAGGGAAAATCACGTAAAAAGGTAGCATCCCCAGGGCCGACCAATAATTCATTCGAACAGCGGCCTTTTCGTTGCGTGCAGACAAAATGCGTTGCCATATGTCCATTCTGACGAGCACCGATGGTGCAATGAATAACGGCAAGCCTACCAAAAAAAGCCATCCATACGACATGCCATTCAACATTTCTTTGGGAAGCAACCTTAGCAGTGACAGTCCCTCCGTTTCGGCATCAATGCCGGGAATGAAAATGAAAAGAATCATCAACAGAATAAAGAAAAACTGAAGCATATCTGTATAAATAACGCCAGCCAGTCCAGCAAAAGCTGTGTAAGCAATTACTATGATACATGAGAGTATGGCAGCAGGTAAATATTCTATTCCTAAAACATGTTTGAGAACAGAAGCCATTGCAACAAACTGAGCAGCCAGTAGAAAAAAGAAGATAAATACATTGACTCCTGTAACCATTCCAGAGAAAAGCTTGCGAAAAGCCGGAGAGCCCGTTTGGGTAAAAGTTTTATTAAGATATTGAGGATAACTATATATTTCGCGTTTCTCGCCTAATTGTCGGATATGGGCTGCAAATCGGGCAACGATAAAAAAACCCAAAACATAAGCAATACCAATACCTAATGCCGCAAACCCCGATTCGTAGCCCATGGCAATAAGGCCTACAGATGTCCCTCCTCCTACAAAGGTGGATAGGGTTGTGAATACCAGGAGTGCCGTCCCTGTCTTTCGATTATTGACAAGATAATGGTCCAGGTCGCGATGACGAATATGGCGTAAGGTGAACAAGATCACCAAAATAGCGTAGAATATTAACCAAAAAAGGAGCCAGTTCATGGTTCAAGTGGGTTTAACTCTGGCCAAAATTAAAAACTTTGGTCAATGAGCTTTCATTTTGAAACGAATGAAAGACAGGCAAAGGTTTACCTTTGCAAAAATTTCAAGTCATGATACGACTAAGTGTAAACATCAACAAGATAGCCACTTTGCGCAATGCCCGAGGGGGCAATATACCCGACGTGCAAAAGGCCGCCATTGACTGCGAAAGATTTGGTGCTCAAGGTATTACTGTGCATCCCCGGCCCGACGAAAGACACATACGATACAACGATGTTCGTTTGCTTAAGCCCCTGTTAACCACAGAATTCAACATTGAAGGCTACCCATCCCGACAATTCATTGAATTGGTAACAGAAGTGAAACCCACTCAAGTTACCTTGGTGCCCGACCCACCTGATGCCATCACCTCGAATGCCGGCTGGGATACAATAACCCATGAGGATTTTCTGAAAGATGTAATCGCAGAATTTAAAGCCCATGGCATACGCACATCCATTTTTGTAGAAACGGACATTAGACGGATCGAAAATGCAGTGAAAACAGGCACCGACCGTGTTGAACTCTATACTGAACCCTATGCAAGGATGTTTCCCGAAAACCCCGCCAAAGCCATTCAGCCATTTATTGAGGCAGCCAAAGCAGCCAACGCATGTGGGTTAGGAATTAATGCAGGGCACGACCTCAATCTGCAGAATCTGCGCTTTTTTGCTGAAAACATTCCCAGGCTGCTCGAGGTAAGCATTGGTCACGCGCTTATTAGCGATGCGCTATATTTCGGGCTCGAAAACACTATTCAGATGTACCTGGCCTGCTTGAGACCCTGAGGCCCATCCTGCTTCACCTTGGCCGGTAATATGGTAATTCCATATGAGTTTTAGGCAAAGCCGGCGAATGTGTACCTTTGCACCCGCAAATTCATATTTTAAAGCATGTTAGAAAAACTGGAGGCCATTTACAGGCGCTGGCAAGAGATTGAGGAGGAAATGAATGATCCGGCGGTGATGTCGGACATGAAACGCTACGTCAAGCTAAGTAAAGATTATAAAGACCTTACACCTATTGTTGAGGCTTATAAAAAGTACAAACGCATCAGCGAACATCTGGAGAGCAGCCGCGAAATCCTTTACAACGAAAAGGATGAAGAACTGAAAGAAATGGCTCGCGAGGAAATAGAGAGTCTGGAACAAGAAAAAGCAACCCTGGAAGAAGAAATCCGCCTGCTCCTTTTACCCAAAGACCCTCAGGACAGTAAAAATGCAGTAGTGGAAATCAGAGCAGGAACAGGTGGCGATGAAGCCAGCCTCTTTGCCGGTGACCTTTACCGCATGTATTCCCGCTATTGCGAAGACAAGGGCTGGAAAGTGGAACTGGTAGATTATACGGAAGGTACAATGGGCGGCTTCAAAGAAGTTATTTTTAATGTAAAAGGAGAAGACGCATATGGTACCCTGAAATACGAATCAGGTGTACACCGGGTTCAACGTGTGCCCAAAACTGAAGCCCAGGGACGAATCCATACTTCAGCTGCCAGCGTGGTGGTGCTGCCCGAAGCCGATGAATTTGATGTGGAAATTAAACCCACGGATATCAAAAAAGAGGTTTTTTGCTCCTCAGGACCCGGTGGACAAAGTGTTAACACAACCTATAGCGCCATACGCCTCACCCATATTCCTACCGGTATTACGGTTTCTATGCAAGATGAAAAATCTCAGATCAAAAACCTGGAAAAAGCCATGAACATTCTGCGTACCCGTATCTTCGAGCGCGAATATCAAAAGTACCTTGATGAGGTGGCTTCTAAAAGACGCACAATGGTATCTACCGGCGACCGCAGTGCTAAAATCCGCACCTACAATTATCCCCAGGGCCGGGTTAGTGACCACCGTATAGGATATTCTACATACAATCTGCCAGCCTTCATGGACGGAGAAATTCAGGATATGCTCGACCAACTGATGATGGCAGAAAATGCCGAACGACTCAAAACCGAAATCTCGGAATAACTCTATTCCCCAAAAAACATGACACGAAACGAACTTATTTCACTCATCCACCGCAAGCAGTCCTTTCTTTGTGTGGGCCTCGACAGCGATATCACCAAAATTCCGGTACACCTGAAAGATGACCCCGATCCTGTTTTTGCCTTCAATAAAGCCATTATCGATGCTACACTTCCCTTCGCTGTAGCATACAAACCCAATCTGGCCTTTTACGAAAGCCGGGGAATAGCCGGGTGGAAAAGCCTTGAAAAAACCCTGGAATACCTTGAGAGTTTCCGTAGCGAAGTATTTACAATAGCTGATGCCAAACGCGGCGATATTGGAAACACAAGTCAACACTATGCTTTGAGTGTTTTTAGCAAAGCACACTCCGGACTGGAATTCGATGCGGTTACTGTAGCACCCTACATGGGCTCCGACTCAGTAAAACCTTTTATGGAATTTGAAGGGAAGTGGGTGATTCTGTTAGCACTTACAAGCAATCAAGGTTCAAGAGATTTCCAGCACTTGAGGGTGAATGAAAACGGATTCAGGCTTTTTGAAGAAGTGCTTAAACGTTCCTTTGAGTGGGGAGGAACACCAGAAAATATGATGTTTGTTGCAGGAGCCACCCAGGCCCATTTATTTGACGATATTCGCCGCATTGTTCCTGAACATTTTCTCCTGGTACCAGGGGTGGGTGCTCAGGGTGGAAGCCTGGAAGAAGTGGCCCGTCATGGCCTCAACCGTGATTGCGGGCTGCTGGTAAACAGTTCCCGGGGTATAATTTTTGCTTCAGCAGACCATCATTTTGCAGAAGCTGCAGCAGAAGAGGCCTACAAAATACAACAGCAAATGGCCCGACTGCTGGCCGCCCTTTAATATTCACCGCCTTTTATTACATCGTCGACCGGCCCATTGAAAAAATCCACAAAGGGCTTCATCACCTTAAATACATTCAAGGCATAACTTATTAATTGTTCCCTTCCCGCCAGTTTTTCATCATAAAGCGAAGCCACAACAAAGTGCTTATGCTTTAAAAATTCTATTCCTTCAAAATCAATGGGAAAACCCCGGGGAGGCCGGCTGAGTTTCTCCATTTCTGATAACCCATTGAAAAATTTTGCAAACTTAGGGTCATCCAAAATAGACTTGAAAACCGGATAATTATAGTAAATCTCCATCCTGGCACTTTGCAAAATATCTTTTTCAGGAGCGTACAATCCACCCCCCACAAAACAATTTCCAGGTTCTATATGAAGATAATAACCCGCATAAGGACTTTTCTTTCCCCCTCTCACTACATATACACCGGTAAAAGTCTTATAAGGCGACTTATCCGTTTTAAACCGAATATCGCGGTTGATGCGATAAAGGCAATCAGAAGGGCGAAGGGCTCCCACAGAGGGATCAAAGCGATGGATGCCTTCTATTAGACTTTGTGCCAGGTGGTTCAGATATTTTTTAATTTTTTCGTATTCAAGCTTGTGGGCCTGAAACCATTCCCGATGGTTATTCTGGGCCAATTCACTAAAAAAAGTTAAAATTTCCGGACAATCGGTCATAAGCAAGTTTTAAAGTGCAAAGGTAAGCTGGAAGAAGTTTTACAAGACGGGAAGAAGATTGTATGTTGCCCGAAGTGCCTGAAAATATTGTATATTAGCTTCAAATATTCAGGATGCGAAAAAACATTTTACTACTCATTCTGACGTTATTTTTCCTTTCATCGAGGGGACAAAGCTGGTTGGGGTTTCGCAGCCCGGCAGCAGCAGGCATGAGCAGCAGCGGATTGATGGAACAGGATGTTTGGTCTGCTTTTGGCAATCCAGCAGGTTTGGCAACGAAATCTGCAACCATGGCAGGCGCGGGAGTCTCAAATCGCTTTGTGATGAAAGAATTTTCGAATAAAGGCTTAGCTTTCTCCGCCAAAATTCCCGGGGCTGTGGTGGCATTAGCTGGCGCTCACTATGGAGACGCCTCTTACAGCGAACAACGATACAATATTGCATTGTCCAAACAGCTGGCGGGCGGCTTCTGGTCAGGAATTACGCTGGACTACTGTCATCTTTCACAGGGCGGAGGATATGGTAGTGCAGGGGCATTCACTTTCTCAGCCGGGATACTTTCACAACTCAGCAACGAAATAATGCTGGGTGCTTATCTCTTTAATCCAATAAAAGCTAAGCCCAAAGGACCTGTTCAAGCCGAAATTCCTGCACTTATGCGCCTGGGGTTATCCTATGATTTTTCGCCTGAAATGAAGCTTCTTGCAGAAGTAGAAAAAGCCAGCAACCAGAAGGCCGGCGTGAATATAGGTGCTCAATATAGGGCCTTTGAAAAAATTTACCTTAGAGGTGGCGTCAATACTTATCCGGGGACCTGGTCTTTTGGCGTGGGCCTGCATTTAGGCAAACTACAAATGGACCTTGCCACCGAAATGCACCCTACACTTGGTATATGCCCCCATGCAGCAATTTCGTATGTTCTGAAATCGAACTGAGATGAAAAAAATGCTCCTTCGTCTGGCATGGGTCACATGGATGTTGATACCCTTTTCGCTTTTCGCTCAGGTGCCCGACACCCTTACTTCCGATTTACGTAATCAGCTCGAACGCCTGACAGAAGATACTGAGACAGAGTATGATTTCAGTGAATTCGCTGAGGAGCTTGAAGAATTAATCCACTCACCTGTAAATCTCAATAGCCGAAATCCGGAAGAGCTACGCAGATTATTTTTTCTCAATGACAGACAAATCCGAAACATTTTAAAATATGTTGCCAGCTACGGTGATTTTCAGAGCATTTATGAACTAAAGGCTGTTGAAGGTCTCGACAGTGCAGTCATACAACAAATGCTTCCTTATGTTGTAATTCAATCGACCTCCTCGAATGCAATGAGCTGGAAAGATGCACTTACCCGAGGCAAGCACCAGCTTCTCGTTCGCCATCAAAGAGTAATTGAGCAACAGGAAGGATATAAAACACCCACCGATTCTTTGCCTGAGGCAAGTCCCAACTCATTTTACCAGGGCAGCCCCGACCGGTTGCTTTTCAAATATGGATACGATTATCGGGGGCGCTTTCGATATGGACTCCTGGGAGAAAAAGACCCAGGGGAAGAATTTTTTAAAGGCTCACAAAGTCGAGGATTCGACTTTTATTCGGCCCATTTCTTTTATTCCGGGAAAGGTTTGTTGCGTAGGTTGGCAATAGGCGATTACCATGCTTCATTTGGTCAAGGTTTGGTAATGTGGAGCGGTATCATGTTTGGGAAAGCCTCTCTTACAGGAGGTAATCCTTCTCCTGCCAGGGGTATTAGGCCCAGCACATCGGCCAATGAATTTGCATTTCTGAGGGGTGCTGCTATCACTTTAGGTAAAGGCAACTTCGAGTTTACTGCTTTAGCAGGAAGAAATGCACTCGATGGCACTATTATCACCTCCGATTCACTCAGCGAATATATCAAGGGGATACAAAACACAGGACTGCATCGTACACCAGCGGAAATTGCCGGCAAAAACAGTTTGCACCTGACCACTGTGGGTGGAAACCTTGACTATACAGGTGATATCTTTAAAGCCGGCATCACTGCTGTGTCGGTGATTTTCGATAAGGAGTTCCAACCCCAACCGGGCCTCTACCGTCAATTTCAACAACCCCAAAAGCAACAATTTACTTCAGGTATTCATTTTTCACTCTACCTAAGAGATGCGCTGGTGAAGGGTGAATTAGCCCGCGATAAACAAGGTCATCTGGCGGGCATAGTCAGCACTACCTTTCAACCCGATCCCCGCCTCAGCCTGTGGGTGATTTACCGTAACTACCACAAGGCTTTTCAGAACTTTTTCAGTAATGCTTTTGGCGAAAATTCGGGGGTGTATAACGAAGAGGGTTTATACCTTGGTTTCAAGGCGGCCCTGTCGAAAAAAGTGGAGATGAGCGGTTACGCAGATTATTTTCGCTTTCCATGGTTTCGCTATAGGGTAGACGGACCTTCAACAGGACGGGAATACCAATTGCGCACTGATATCCGCCTCACGCGTTCTTCGCTGATTTATTTCCGCTATCGGTTTAAACAAAAAGCACTCAACACCACCGACTCAACGCGCCCGGTCAATGTACTGGCATTGCCTTACTATCATAATTTCCGCCTTCACGCCGATTATCAACCTATTGCTACCCTGTCGCTTTCTTCACGGGTTGAGGTGATGTTCAATCATCCCGAAGGTACCGAAAAGCGGCGTCAAGGCTTCCTCATTTACCAGGAAATGGCCTGGAACCCATCCTCATTCCCTATTACCCTGGCAACCCGTTATGCTCTTTTCGAAACCGATACTTACGACGAACGCATCTATGCTTATGAGCGAGATTTGCGTTTTAGCTTCAGCATTCCGTCTTATTATTACAACGGGCAAAGGTTTTACCTCATGTTGAAATATAGCCCAAAGCCCTGGCTGGACCTATGGATAAGATATGCAGCCACTTTCTATGCTGATACCGAGACTGTAGGTTCGGGCCCCGATACCAGCGCAGGAAACACTCGTTCCGACATCAGGGCACAACTTTTGCTAAAATTCTAATCATTTCCGGTCGAAATAAAGAAGCAGTTGCTACGTTTATGCTTGCGGATAGCTGTGTATCTCAACTCAAATTATAATTATGGAAAAAATTCGCATTTTATGGGCTGACGATGAAATTGATATGCTCAAAGCTCATGTCATTTTCTTGGAGCAAAAAGGGTATGAAGTAGTTTCTACCAACAACGGCAACGAAGCCCTCGAATTAATACGCACCGAAGCTTTCGATATCATATTTCTCGACGAAAACATGCCGGGACTCACCGGATTGGAAACCCTGGCAGAGATTAATAACTTAAAACCAGGCATTCCCGTTGTGATGATTACGAAAAGCGAGGAAGAAAGCATCATGGAGGATGCCATAGGTGGCAATATTTCGGATTACCTTATTAAGCCCGTAAAACCCAATCAGATATTACTAACCTTGAAAAAAAATCTTGAAAAGCGTGAATTGATTAGCCAAAAGACAACCATGGCCTATCAACAGGCTTTCAGGGAGATAGGTATGGAAATCAGCACTTCGCTTGACTATAATGGTTGGATGGAGCTTTACCGACGGATTGTCAACTGGGAACTACGCCTGCAGCAGACCCGCGAGGACGGAATGCTTGAAATAGTACGTATGCAAAAGGAAGAGGCCAACAACGTTTTTTCTCGCTACTATGAAGACAATTACCCCTTGTGGTTGAAAGGTAAAAGCCAGGAAAAACCTGTGCTCTCTCATACTTTGATAAGGGAAAAGCTGTTCCCGTTGCTTGAAAAAGAATCGCAGCTGTTCCTAATAGTTATCGACAACCTTCGGTATGATCAATGGAAAACCATACAACCGGTAATTGAAGAGCTTTTCAGAGTTGAAAAAGATGAGATGTATTGCAGTATACTTCCTACCACCACGCAATTTGCCAGAAATGCACTCTTTGCCGGATTAATGCCTTCCGAAATTGAAAAGAAATATCCCGCCTGGTGGATAAACGAATGGGATGAAGGCACGAAGAATCAGTATGAAGAACAACTCTTTGCGGAACTGTTGAAACGTTTTGGGAGAAATATCAAATTTTCGTTCAATAAAGTACTCAACCTAACTGCGGGAACCCGCCTAGTGGACAATCTGCCCAATCTTTTGGGCAATCAGCTTAATGTGGTAGTGTATAATTTCGTGGATACCCTTTCGCACGCGCGCACTGAGATGGAAATCATCAGAGAGCTGGCCAACGACGAGGCCGCCTACCGTTCTCTCACACTTTCATGGTTCGAGCATTCACCTCTGCAAGATATTATGCGCTTTCTGTCCGAAAAACGTATTCCTGTCGTTATCACAACCGATCATGGAAGTATAAGAGTTCAAAATGCAGTAAAAGTAGTTGGCGACCGCGAAACCAATGTCAATCTGAGATTCAAGGCAGGTAAGAATTTAAATTTCAACAAAAAGGAATGCTTTCATGTTAGAAACCCGGAAGACGTTTTCTTACCCCGCCAAAACGTAACTACGTCCTACATCTTTGCTCGAGGCAATGATTTCTTCGCCTATCCCAATAATTTCAATTATTATTCAAATTATTACCGGAATACTTTTCAACATGGAGGCATATCTCTGGAAGAAATTATGGTGCCTTTTGTATTTCTGAAACCTAAAGTGTAAACAATTCTTACTATAGGAGACCGGAATAATACCGGTAAAATAAAGTCTTAAGGATAGATTTAATTTTAAAAGCCTCAAGCGCAAAATCCTTCTCAGCCCTTGAGGCAATTTTTTATTTTTAGGGGAACCATAGAGATTTTGCAGAACCACGCTGACTTTTTTGTTCTGTAACCTATACTATCCTACTTTGAAAAAAGCAATTATGACTGGTTTTATATAGAAATTATAATTTTGTAAGGACAAGAAATTCAGACATATGAAAAAATTCTCCCTTACCCTGTTTATAATAGTTACGACCTTAGGTTTACGAGGTCAAGATAATCCAGTAAATCCGGTAATTACCGGAGAAGGCCGTTTTTTAGGAATTTCTCAGCCCTTGCGTGATTTACCGGTAATAACCGAAGAAGATTGGACAGGGATGAAAAACCGGGCCGAGCAAAAAAGATTGAATCCAAAATTGCAAAAACGAGAGTATCCCTATGCATCCACAGCCCTGCCCAAAGGTACTGACCCCGTATGGCAAAATTCCATGGGTGTTACTGAAAACTCAACAGAACTCATTCAGAGCTTCGACGGCCAAACCTCACCTTATTATCCCCCCGACTGCAACGGCACGGCAGGTCCCAATCATTATGTACAGACCATCAATACCACCTTTGCGGTCTATAGCAAAACGGGCACGCTGTTGGCAGGCCCTACAAATCTGAATACTCTATATACAGGTCTTCCAGGTGCTACCTACAACGATGGTGACCCTATCGTTCTCTACGATGAACAAGCCAACCGATGGCTTATCGCAGAATTTTCAGTGAGTGGTTCCAACGATTACATGCTCATTGCAGTATCTACCACGAGCGATCCAACAGGTACTTGGTATAAATATAGCTTCGACGTAGCCGATATGCCCGACTATCCCAAATTTGGAATATGGCAAGACGGATATTATATGGGAACCAATAACCCCTCAGGAGCAGATATTTATGTGTTTGAACGGACAGTTATGCTTGCTGGAGGAACTAACCCTAAAATGGTAGGTTTTGACAATCCTTGGCGTCCGACAACTATCGACGGTTTTGTTTGCGTTCCTCCCGTAGATAATGATGGAACCTTTGCTCCTGCAGGCAGTCCAGGAATTTTTATTGCCTTTAACGACGATGCCATTGGCGGTGGCAGCGACCAGTTGTGGATTTACGAACTAACGATAAATTGGAACAATACGGCGGCCTCTACATTCGTCAGAACACAGCAAATTAATGTAGCTCCTTTCGATTCAAATTTCGGCAACACATGGAACAATGTTACCCAACAGGGCACTTCCCAAAAAGTAGATGCCATACCCCAGGTGATCATGAATGTTCCACAATACAGAAACTTTGGCAGCTATCAAACACTGGTGGCATGTCATACCGTAGATGTTGATGGCACCGACCACGCTGGCATAAGATGGTATGAGTTGCGAAAAACTGGCTCAACCTAGTCGGTAAGACAGCAAGGAACATATGCCCCTGATGCCCACAATCGCTGGATGGGAAGCATCGCCATGAATGCTGCAGGAGAAATTGCTTTGGGTTATAGTATAAGCAGCAGCACTCTATACCCCGGTATTCGCTACACCGGACAGACTCAGGGCAGCTATGCCGCAGGTAATAGTACGATGGACGTACCTGAAGTCACAATTCATACGGGACAATATTCTCAAACCGGCAGTAACCGTTGGGGCGACTATTCCCTGATGTGTGTTGACCCCTCTGATGATGAAACCTTCTGGTTTACTACGCAATACATTGGTTCAGGTGGCAGCCGCAAAACCAAAATTGCCTCATTTCAGATAGGACCTGTCGCCCCAACTGCATCTTTTACGGCCAGCACCACCTTACCTTGCTTGGGGCAAACCGTCACTTTTATCGATCAGAGCACTGCTGGTCCCACTTCATGGCAATGGACTTTTACTCCTAATACAGTGACTTATGTGAATGGAACCAGCTCCACCTCTCAAAACCCACAAGTACAATTTAATGCCTATGGCAACTACACTGTCTCACTCACCGTAACAAATGCAGTAGGTAGTAATACTAACACTCAGAACAATTATATTCAGGTGAATGAGGCTAACGCCGACTTTACAGCCTCACCCACTACTGTTGTAGTAGGCTATAGCACAACTTTTACAGATGCTTCTACATGTTCGGTAAATTCATGGAGTTGGAACTTCGGTAGCGGTGCAAACCCTGCTACGGCTTCTACACAAGGACCTCATACAGTAACATACACTACTACAGGACAGAAAACAATAAGTCTGACGGTCAATGGCAATATCACCAAAACAAAAAACAACTACATCAATGTTATTTCAGATAATATAAACATGCAAAATGGAGTCATATATACATGCTCTGGTACTTTTTATGACCCGGGTGGGCCTTCAGCCAACTATGCAAATAATCTGGATTATACCTTGACTTTCTTCCCGGGTACCACAGGCAACAGCGTTAAAGTAACCTTTACAAGCTTCAACCTAGAAGCCAGCAGCACATGTAGTTATGATTACCTCAAGATATACAATGGACCCACTACTGCTTCACCTCTTATTGGGACCTATTGCGGAACCAACAGCCCTGGAATTGTCACAGCAAACAATTCTGATGGGGCACTCACTTTTGTATTTCATAGTGATCAATCGGTGACAGCCTCCGGCTGGGTAGCCACGATTAATTGTATAAGTACGGTAACAGTACCCAATCCGGCTAATCTTGTAGCCACTGCTTCGGGTACTTCTCAAATTGACCTTTCCTGGGCTCTTAATGCCAATAACGATAACGTGTTGCTGGCATGGTCACCGACATCCACATTTGGAACACCGGTTAATGGAGCAACTTATACACCGGGAAGCACCTTGCCGGGAGGAGGCACCGTTCTTTACACCGGTACAAACACCGCTTACAGCCACACGGGTCTGACACCAGCCACCACCTATTACTATAAAGCCTATTCTTTCAATACTTCCAATATTTACTCTGCGGGTATTACAGCTAATGCTACCACCCAAGCCGTTACGCTATCTGTAACTCCATCAAACCAAAATGTTCCTGCGGCTGCAGGAAACACTTCTTTCAATGTTACATGCAACGGCAATTGGACAGCCACAAGCAATCAAACCTGGTGCACAGTAACCCCATCTGGCACGGGTAATGGAAGCCTCGTCGCTACTTATACAGAAAACACATCCATAACACCACGTATTGCTACAATCACAGTTAATGCTGTGGGTGCCCCACCGGTTTCTGTAACTGTTACCCAGGAGGGTGCAGCCCCTTATGTAAACGTTACCCCACCCAACCATAACGTGTCGTCCTCAGCTGGATTTGTTGATTTTAATATTACCTCTAACACATCTTGGACTACCGTTAGCAACCAAGCCTGGTGCACAGTAAGTCCTCCCTCTGGTAATGGAAATGGCATTTTAACTGCGGTTTATGAGGAAAACACTACTCTTAATCAGCGAGTAGCAACAATCACAGTAACAGCCGCCGGAGCCACACCCGTCAGCGTAACCGTGACTCAAGCCGGTGCCGGGCCATTCTTATACGTTGAACCTCAAAATCAGAATGTGGCAGCCACCTCGGGAAGTGTTTCATACAATGTCACATCCAACACCACTTGGACAGCTGTGAGCAACCAAAACTGGTGTACAGTAACCCCTTCTGGCACAGGAAATGGTACGCTTGTGGCAACTTATACAGAAAATACAAGCACATTCCAGAGAATTGCTGAAATAACGGTTAGTGCCTCGGGTGTCAATCCTGTCATAGTTACACTTACCCAAGCTGGTGCAACACCTACCCTTAATGTTATGCCTGACAACCAGAACGTAAGTGCTTCTGCAGGAAGCACTTCTTTTGATATAATTAGTAATACCAACTGGAATGCTGTCAGCAATGTATCTTGGTGTAATGTTGCTCCTTCAACGGGCAATGGCAATGGTACAATAATTGCCACTTATGAAGAAAACACCAGCGTTCAAAGCCGAGTAGCATTTATAACGGTGACAGCATCAGGAGCAGTACCTGTAACAGTAACGGTATCACAAGCCGGAGCTGCCCCGTGGCTCAATATTACTCCACAGAGTCAGACAGTAGGTGGTGCAGCAGGTACTTCTATATTCGACATTACCAGCAATACCTCATGGATAGCTTCGAGTGATGCTCCTTGGTGCACTGTTACCCCTGCAGGAACAGGTAATGGCATTCTGCAAGCCGACTATGAGGAAAACGCCACGGCTGAAACACGCACTGCCAATATCCTTGTTACTCCTGCCGGCGGCAACCCCCAATTGGCACAACTTATTCAGCTACCTTTGGGTGTTGGAGTTAGCAAAATTGAAGCCCTAATCCATATCTATCCCAATCCTTCTCATGGACGCTTCAGCATAACCACACCGGGTAAACGTATTATCAGTATTGAAATTTCTGTATTTGATGCTTCTGGTAGAAAAATTCAACATGCTTTGCTGGAGGGCAAAGAGAGTTATGTGATAGACCTGAGCAATGTGCCCGCCGGTGTTTATACAGCAATGCTGACCACAGAAAATCAGACGATTTACAGAAAATTAGTAGTGCAATAAAATTCTGACTCAATTCAAATCTTCAAGAGGCATATTCTATTTATGAATGTGCCTCTTTTTTTATTCATTTGCCGGGTATAAAACACCTGCCTTAATATACATGGAGTACATTTTTTTACAGTGATTACTCCAAAAACATTTGAATAGATGAATTGGGTTTGCATTTTTATTGCCACAACTATGTAAATAACAGTAAAACAACTAATTACAAAATCAGGGTAATTCTTCCATAAACTTTTCGTAGATACCTTAAAAAAGTGCATTATTCATGTATTATTCTTAGTTTTGTTTGATCATCCACCAACCAGGAAAAACATCGACCAATAACCAAAACCTGAACCTTATGAGTACGCCAGACAAGAGTTTCTTAACCAAACTGGCCCTAGCCTACCATGCAGAGGGCCGACCCGGGAAAATAGAGGTGAAACCCACTAAACCTTATCATTCCCAACGCGATCTTTCACTGGCATATACTCCGGGGGTAGCCATACCCTGCCTGGAGATCCAGAAGAATCCTGAAGATGTATATAAATACACGACTAAAGGAAATCTGGTGGCTGTTATAAGCAACGGAACGGCAGTTCTGGGACTCGGTGATATCGGACCCGAAGCCGGCAAACCGGTGATGGAAGGGAAAGGATTTCTGTTTAAAATCTATGCAGACATAGATGTTTTCGACATAGAAATCAATGAAAAAGACCCGGATCGTCTTGTCCAAATCATTAAGGCCATTTCACCGACCTTTGGGGGAATTAACCTTGAGGATATAAAGGCTCCGGAGTGTTTCGAAATTGAAGAAAGACTTAAAGAAGAGCTCGACATTCCACTGATGCATGACGACCAGCACGGTACGGCCATTATAACATCGGCAGGCTTACTCAATGCCCTGGAAATCAATGGTAAAGACATATCTAAAATTCGTATTGTGGTTAACGGAGCAGGAGCAGCAGCAATTTCGTGCATCAAGCTTTACATCAAGCTCGGTGCACGCCCCGAAAACATTATCATGTTTGATAGCAAAGGAATGCTGCATAAATCGCGTACCGACCTCAACCCCATAAAAAGGCAATTTGCCCGGGAGGGCAAAATATACACCCTTGATGAAGCCCTTGATGGAGCAGATATGTTTTTAGGATTATCGGTAGCCGGGGTTCTACAAAAAGAGTGGTTGATGAAAATGGCACCCCATCCTATTGTTTTCGCATTGGCCAATCCGGTACCAGAAATAACTTATGAGGAAGGGACATCAGCCCGAAGCGATATCATTATGGCAACTGGCCGTAGCGATTATCCCAATCAGATTAACAATGTACTGGGATTCCCATTCATTTTCCGAGGTGCACTTGATGTAAGAGCGACCAAAATAAACGATGAGATGAAATTAGCAGCTGCATATGCTCTTGCACATTTGGCCAAAGAACCCACTCCGGAAGAAGTCAATCGGGCTTATGGTGTGACTAATTTAAAATTCGGCCCGGAATATATTATACCCAAGCCCAACGACCCCCGATTGATTTTGCATGTGGCTCCTGCCGTTGCACAGGCAGCCATGGAAACAGGGGTTGCACGCCAGCCTATTACCAATTGGGAGGCTTACCGCGAAGAATTAAGTCGGCGAATGGGGCTGGGTAATCCTATCATTCGGCAAATTAAGGCGAAAGCACAAAAAAATCCGCAGCGTATAGTATTTGCAGAGGCAGAAAATTATAAGATTCTGAAAGCTGCTGAAATCTGTTTGCAGGAAGGAATCACCAAACCCATTCTCTTAGGAAATGAAGCCCGCATTCGAAAATTAATCATTGAAAACGATCTGGAGCTGGAGGATGTTGAAATTATCGATCCTCGTTCAGAGAAAGAGAGGGAGCGCCGGCAGGAATTTGCCCGTTTGTTTCATGAGAAACGTTGCCGCAAAGGAGTCACATTGCAACTGGCCTGCGAACGTATGCACCATAGGAACTATTTCGGCCCCATGCTGGTTGAAAATGGATATGCTGATGGAATGATTTCCGGACTTACCACATCTTATCCAGATACAATTCGTCCCGCATTGGAAATCATTGGAAAGCAAGACCGGTGGAACATTGTATCGGGCATGTATATTCTTAATACAAGCAAAGGCATGCTCTTTTTTGCCGATACCACCGTCAATATGAATCCCACAGCCGATACACTTGTAGAAATTACCTTACAAGTGGCTGAAGCCGTCAAAAATTTCGGCATAACACCGCGGGTGGCCATGGTTTCATATTCCAATTTTGGATCAGTTAAAGGAGCCATACCCGCCAAAGTACAAAACGCCGTGGCACGTCTGCACGCCGAGTATCCTGATTTAATAGTGGATGGAGACATTCAGGCAGACTTTGCCCTTAACCCGGAAATGATGAAAGAGTATTTCCCTTGGTCGAAATTGGCTGATGCACCAGCCAATGTCTTTATTTTCCCCTATTTAACAGCGGGAAATGCAGCCTATAAACTGGTGATGCAGCTTTCTGACCGCGATGCCATAGGCCCGGTATTACTTGGCTTGCGAAAACCAGTGCATGTCTTACAAATGGGGAGCACGGTAAATAACATTGTAAACATGGTATGCCTGGCTACCCTCGACGCCCAGCGACTGAAAGAAAGTTAAATAGTTTGATATCAACCCTATCGGTTCTGAAAAAGAACCACAATCAATCCCAGAACGAGCATCCCACATCATTCAAAAATTTGTAACTTAAACAGGGTAAGAGGGACCTTTTATTCGAGCCCCCTTTTTAAGGTTTTCAGTGTTAATATGGATAAAGATGAGAATTAGCAGGGGGTTAAAAAAACAGAAAACGTTTGCGGATTCAAAATCAATTTAGATATTTGCATACTAAATAAAATACTCACTTATGGCAATTAACATACAGAAAATCAAAGCCGACCTGAGCAGCTACGGACTTGAAAATGTTGGCGAAATTTATTACAATCTCAGTTATGAGGAACTTTTTAAACATGAAACAGACCCTTCCCTCGAAGGCTACGAAAAAGGTTTTGTCACCAATACAGGGGCTGTTGCTGTTGACACAGGTATTTTTACAGGACGTTCACCCAAAGACAAATACATAGTAGAAGAAGAAACCTCAAAAAACCATATTTGGTGGAAAACACCCGGCCGTAAATCAAGCGACAATAAACCCATCAGTGAAGCTGTATGGAAAGATTTGTATGACATTTCGGCTCGCCAGCTAAGTGGCAAACGATTATATGTACAGGATGGTTTTGCCGGCGCAAACCCTGACACCCGCTTAAGGATAAGAGTGGTTACCGAAGTTGCTTGGATGGCCCATTTTGTTAAAAATATGTTTATCAGGCCTACCGAAGAAGAACTTGAAAACTTCGAGCCCGATTTTGTGATGCTCAATGCCTGCAAAACTACCGACCCCCAATGGAAAGAACACGGATTGAATAGTGAAGTGTTTGTTGCATTCAATTTAAAAGAACGCCGTGCTGTGGTAGGGGGCACCTGGTATGGAGGTGAAATCAAAAAAGGATTTTTCTCGGTGATGAACTATTATTTGCCCCTGAAAGGTATAGCATCGATGCATTGCTCGGCCAATGTTGGTGAAAAAGGAGATGTTGCCGTATTTTTCGGATTATCAGGCACCGGAAAAACCACCCTTTCAGCTGATCCGAAGCGTAAGCTCATTGGTGACGATGAACATGGCTGGGACGAAGACGGCATCTTTAACTTTGAAGGAGGATGTTATGCCAAATGCATCAACTTAAGCAAGGAAAACGAACCCGATATTTACAATGCTATTCGTCGTGATGCTTTACTCGAAAATGTAGTTTACGACCCTGCTACCGGAGAAATAGACTTCAGCAGTGCTGCCAAAACCGAAAATACCCGTGTTTCGTATCCTATTTATCATATTAATAATATTGTCAAACCTGTATCGAAAGCAGGACATGCAACGAAAATCATCTTCCTGACGGCCGATGCTTTTGGCGTATTGCCTCCTGTAGCTAAACTCACCCGAGAACAAACGATGTATTATTTTCTCACCGGATACACAGCAAAAGTAGCCGGCACTGAAAGAGGCATCAAGGAACCAAGTCCTACCTTCTCGAGCTGTTTTGGTGCCGCTTTTCTGCTCTTACATCCCACAGTTTATGCTCAAGAATTGGCCAAAAAAATTGATCAACACGGCAGCCAGGCTTACCTGGTAAATACGGGATGGATTGGTGGCCCTTATGGCATTGGTAAACGAATTGATATACCCAGTACCCGCGCTATCATTGATGCAATACTCGATGGCTCCATTGATGAAGCCGAATTTGAAGTATTGCCCTACTTCAATCTTGCTGTACCCAAAAAGGTCAATAAAGTTGACGGTAAAATTCTATTTCCTCGCAATTTATGGAGTAATCCTGCCGACTGGGATAAGGCTGCCATGGACCTTGCCAAAAAATTCATCGACAACTTTGAAAGCTTCACCGACAATGAAGAAGGTCGCAAATTGGTAGCTGCAGGCCCGACAATCTGATATTTTGATGCAAATTTGCCAACTCTTTCTATGACTTAAAGTATTCACCTAAAACGATAATTCCATGAATAAAATCACAGTAATTGGAGCTGGTAATGTGGGCGCTACCGTTGCCAATGTAATAGCCCACAAGGATCTTTGCCGTGAGCTGGTGCTGGTCGACATTAAGGAGGGTCTTGCCGAGGGTAAGGCTCTTGATATTTGGCAAGCCGGCCCTATCAACCATTTTAATACAAAAGTGGTGGGGGTCACCAACGACTACCTTCGCACCAAAGGTTCAGGAGTAGTGGTCATTACTTCCGGATTGCCCAGAAAACCGGGTATGAGTCGCGATGACCTGATTAAAACAAATGCCTTGATCGTTAAGGAAGTTACCGAAAAGGTCATCAAGTATTCTCCAGAAGCCATTATCATAGTTGTATCAAACCCTCTTGATGTGATGACATATGCTGCCTGGAAAGCTGCAGCCAAGTCGCACTCAAAGGTATTTGGGATGGCAGGTATTCTCGACACCGGTCGCTACAAAACTTTCATTGCCAATGCACTTGATGTATCCCCCAAAGACGTACATGGTCTTCTGCTTGGCGGACATGGCGACACCATGGTTCCCCTCCCTCGTTACACCTCTGTAAATGGTATTCCTATCACCGACCTTTTAGGCAAAGATGAAATTGATAAAATTGTAGAACGTACCCGCAAAGGTGGAGGTGAACTTGTCAACCTGATGGGTACCTCGGCATGGTATGCTCCCGGAGCTGCTGCTGCCCAAATGGTAGAAGCCATCGTTGACGACCAGAGGAGAGTATTCCCTGTAAGCGCTTACCTTAACGGAGAATTTGGTTTGAAAGATGTATTCGTAGGAGTACCCGTAAAACTGGGGCGCAATGGCATTGAAGAAATCATCGAAATCAAGCTCAACGAAGAGGAAATGAAAATGCTGCACGAATCTGCCAAAGCCGTTAAAGAGTTAATGAACGCACTGGACGATATGAAAATCTTTGACGAATAAGAAATCCCTTTCCAACAATCAAAAACAACCGCAGTCTGATATCCTTTGGACTGCGGTTGCTGTTTTTTATGTAGGCAAAAAAAACTATTCATTGATTTCCAAACCGGTTATCCGTCTTATTATCCATAACAGAAGCGAGAGCCCCATTCCCACCACGGCCGCAAGGGCCATACCTCTGAGCTGCACAACACCGATATTAATACTGGCCCCACTGATGCCGGCCACGAAGGTAAGGGCACCCAGCACCATATTTTTATTTTTACTGAAATCGACTTTCTGCTCTACAAAAATGCGTAAACCCTGTACAGCAATCACTCCGTAAAGCAACAAAGTAATGCCACCCATAACAGCCGTTGGTATTATCGAAATAGCGGCTGAAATTTTTCCTACCAATGAAAACAGAATAGCCAAAACAGCGGCTCCCCTGATAACCCAGACAGAATAAACCCGTGTTATTGCCATTACACCAATATTTTCACCATAAGTAGTATTGGGTGGCGAACCTGCAAACCCAGAAATCAAATTTGAAACCCCGTCTCCTAATAATGAAAGATGAAGGCCGGGTTTTCGCATCAAATCTTTGCCGGTAATTCCGGCGGTAACTATCAGGTGGCTGATGTGCTCAGCTAAAACCACAATACAGGCCGGAGCAATGATTATGATAGCACGAGGATCGTACACAGGAGTGTGAAAACGGGGTAAAGCTATCCATGAAGCCTCTCTGACAGGTTCCGTATCAACCATACCCATAAACAATGCTAATAAGGTGCCAGCCACTACTGCAAGCAAAACCGGAATGACCCGAAGAAACCCCCTGAAATACAAGGAAGCTACTACACCCACAGCAAGGGTAAATAAAGAAACCGTTAATACCCTTGTATCGGCCGAAGCATCAGACTGATGTATAAGACCAGCCTGCCGGGCGGCAACGGGAGCCAACTCGAGACCGATAATGGATACTACTGCCCCCATAACTGCCGGTGGCATCACAATATCAATCCAAGCAATTCCCCAGCGACTAACCACCAATGAAATTACAATAAAAAAGAGTCCAAAAAAGATAAAACCCGATTGAGCATGCTGGAATCCCCCATACGACTGGATAACAAGCAGAACAGGAGAGATAAAAGCAAAACTGGATCCGAGATAAGCGGGAATCCCCCCTCGGGTTACCCAGGTATAAATAAGGGTTCCAATCCCATTCATGAGCAAGGCAATGGCAGGATCAATGCCAAGCAAAATGGGAACGAGGATAGTGGCACCAAACATTGCCGTCAAGTGTTGAAGGCTCAGTGGGAGGCTTTCCGCTAAAGGCAGGTGTTCTTCAATTCCGATGATTCTTCTTTTCATTGTCAAAGTATTGGTTTGGGTTTATGATTTATTAGGTCGATCATCTGAGCAAAAAAAAACTGCAGCCTTTGATGCTGCAGCCCAATGAATTTCATAAAAAAACCCGGGATTACCGGGTAAGGCAAAATTTTGATGTTGTATTAGGAGATAATTCTGATGCATTCCGGATGTTATTCCGGGCGGCAAAAGTAAAAATTTTTAAACAAAAATGCGTTGGTGATGAAAGAAAGTCGGGTCTTCCAGTAATCAATTTTCACATTATTGATTTTTAGCAGCTTGAACAATATCCAGCATAAGAGAAAGATCTTTTTCGAGGCTGTTACCCACCACCAGAAGGTCGGCGCCTGCCTGAGCAGCCGATTTAGCTTTGTCGGGGTGGTTGATACCACCGCCCACAATGATAGGAATACTAATTGCCGTCTTAACTTTGGTAATCATCTCTGAACTAACAGGGTGAAAAGCCCCGCTTCCGGCATCGAGGTAGATTAATTTCATGCCAAGCATCTCACCGGCCATGGCCGTACAAGCAGCTACATCGGGTTTATTTCCGGGAATAGGAAAACTGTGACTGATGTAATGGGCTGTCGTGTAGTTTTCGTTGCCTACAAGCATGTAACCCGTTGCAATGATTTCGAGGCCACTACGTCTCAGATAAGGTGCTGCCACAACATGCTGCCCAATGAGCAATTCCGGATTCCGACCCGAAATAAGGGAAAGTAAGAGAATGGCATCGGCTTCCGGATGAATTTGCAAGTGACTTCCCGGAAATAAAACAATAGGTAATTGTGTGTTCTGCCGGAGAATATGAATACAAGAATCGAGTGCATCGGCCAGGAGCAGGCTGCCCCCAACAAAAATAAAATCCACTCCCGATTCAGTAGCTTTAAGGGCAACTTGTTCAAAGCTCTCGCTGTGCTGTTGCTCGGGGTCGACCAGCACGGCCACCTGGGTGCCGCCTCTGTGCTTGTTTTCAAGTATTTGTTGGTAAACCGACATTAAGGGGATTAAAATGTTTGATTAGCAAAAATAAACAAAGAAGCAGGATTTTCGGGAAATTACATAAAGTTTAACAAATGAGGGTGAATCCTGTTATTGGATTATTTTTCTTAATTCGTTGAGTGCAGCCACAGCCGCCCGCTGAATATTGCGTTCACGGCGATTACCCAAACGAAATTCAGTAGATACTATACCCTCAGGACCCGCAATAGCTATCCAGGTAAGACCCACCGGTTTTTCGACGGTTCCTCCATCAGGACCGGCAATTCCACTCACAGCAATGGCATAATCTGTCTTTAAGAGATTTCGGGCGCCAGCCGCCATGGCTTCTACCACCGGACGACTTACAGCCCCATATTCATGTAATAAATTATTACTCACTCCCAGCAGATTCTCCTTAATTTCGTTGGCGTAGGAAACGACACTACCTTTATAGTATTGCGAGCTTCCCGGGATGGTTGTAATCAAGTGGGCGATATATCCGCCGGTGCAGCTCTCCGCTGTGCATAATGTCGCTTTGCGCGCTAACAGCATTCGGCCAATGGCCTTAGGCAAAGGTTCGTCTTCAAGGCTAAAAATATACTCAGGAATAATTTTCTGTAATTCTTCAACAAGGTTATTGACCTCAGCGTTGAGGGCTGCAGCATCGTAGCCTGAAGCACTCAATCGCAACCTCACAACTCCGGGTGAAGGAAGATAGGCTAACTTGAAATGCGGAGGAAGATTCTTTTCCCATTCGGCAATTTTATCTGCCAGAAACGATTCTCCTATTCCGGCTGTCATTACCGTACGATGAACCAAAGCACCGCTTGCATACATTCTTTCAAGACGAGGCAATACCTCATTTTCCATGATGACTTCCATTTCGAAAGGTACTCCGGGAAGAGAAATCAGTTGACGGTTACCATCGGTAAACCACATCCCTCTGGCTGTACCTTCAGGGTTGGGCAGGCTGAGCGCATTTTCAGGTAACATGGCCTGTTGGCGGTTTGCCTCAGTAAGGGGTAAACCACGGGCGGTAAAAAAAGCCTCCACGTCTTTATAAGCCTCAGAATTGAAAACCAAATGCGTTCCAAAATATTCAGTCAGGGTTTGCTTGGTAATATCATCGCTGGTAGGCCCCAGACCACCTGTTGTGATTATTAAATCCACCGAAGCAAATTCCTGATCGAGGCAGCGGATAATCTCTTCCCGGGAATCGCCAATGCTAAGCATCCTGTGAACCTTTATACCAATAGAATTTAGACGCAAAGCAATCCAGGCTGAATTGGTATTGATAATTTGCCCTATTAAAATTTCATCACCTATGGTGACAATAGAAGCCTTCATTCAATCATTGTTTTATTTCCGACAAATTTACGGGAATATTTAGAGAAGCTCTACGCTTGCTTCATCGTGCCAGTTATGAATATCCCAACGGACTTTTGATACCCCCTTCGGGCTCCGCTTAAAAAATGTATTTTTGCCACAACTTTATTAAGTCATTGGTTCAATGCTTACACTTCTCAGAAAGGAAATCAATGCTTTCCTCAACTCGGTAATTGGTTATGTAGTCCTGGTCGTTTTTTTGGTGGTAAATGGATTGTTTCTCTGGGTTTTCCCGCTCGATTTCAATATTCTTGATTTTGGATATGCCAACCTCGACGGGCTATTCATGTTGGCTCCTTTTGTGTTCCTTTTTCTGATACCTGCTATCACCATGCGATCATTTGCCGACGAAAGAAGCTACGGTACCATTGAAACTCTTTTCACCAAACCCCTTACCGATCTGCAGATCATCCTCGCGAAATACTTCGCTGCCGTGCTGCTGGTAGCATTCTCTCTACTCCCAACCCTTATTTATTATTTAACCGTATATCATCTAGGATTACCCAAAGGCAACCTTGACTCGGGTGCCATTTGGGGTTCCTATATTGGTTTATTGTTTCTTGGTGCCAGCTTTGCCGCAATTGGTATTTTTGCCTCGAGCCTGACCGACAATCAAATAGTAGCCTTTATAGCAGGTGCAGGCATTGCCGCCTTTGTTTACCTGGGTTTTGAATTTATTTATAGCCTTTCCTTTTTTGGCAAGGCCGACCTTTTTATCAAATCTTTGGGTATCAGCTCCCATTATGCTTCTATGAGCCGTGGAGTGATTGATACCCGCGATGTTATTTATTTTTTAAGTGTCATCGCTTTTTTCATTTTACTAACGCATTTTGTACTTGGACGCCGCAAATGGAAGTAACCTTATGGAAGAAAAACTGAAGCATGTACGCCCCAGCTGGGACGAATATTTTATGGAAGTAGCCAACACTGTGGCCAAAAGGGCTACCTGCGACAGGGGTAGGGCTGGCTGCGTAATTGTTCGGGATAAGCAAATTCTTGTGACAGGATATGTGGGCAGCCCTGTTGGTTTCCCACATTGCGATGAGGTGGGTCATCTTTTCAAAAAAGTTATTCATGAAGATGGTACGGTTACTACTCATTGTGTGCGAACAGTACACGCCGAACAAAATGCCATTACACAGGCAGCCCGTCGGGGAATAGCCCTGGAGGGAGCCACTATTTACGTAAGAATGACCCCCTGCCGGACTTGCGCTATGTTGCTTATCAACTGCGGGATAAAACGTGTGGTTTGCGAAAAAAAATATCATGCCGGCCACGAAAGCGAGGAGATGTTTGCTCAGGCCGGTATTGAATTGGTTTACCTGAACGAAGAGGTTTTAAAATACGATAACCAATAGAGTCGATTTCATCCAAAATCAATCAAAATACAGCGAAATATGAAAGAATCCATTGTCATTTTGGCCGGCGGAGGTCCTGCTCCAGGTATTAATACTGTTATAGGAACTGTATGCAAAGTTTTCTTAAAGGCCGGATACAGGGTAATTGGAATGCACGAAGGGTATAAAACTCTTTTCAGCCCCAAACCAAACATTATTGACATAGACTTTACTCTGGCCGATAACATATACAAGACCGGGGGCTCGTTTCTGCAGATGAGTCGCTATAAACCCAAAGACGAAGAGTTTAATACAAAGTTTTTTATAGAAAATAATGTAAAACTCTTGGTAACCATAGGTGGCGACGATACGGCTTCTACTGCCAATCGTATTTCCGCTTTTTTACAGAAAAACCAGGTGGATGTTCGCAATATTCATGTACCTAAAACTATCGACAACGACCTTCCCCTGCCTGAAGGGCAACCCACGTTTGGATATTATTCGGCTAAGGAAGAAGGCGTTAGAATAGCCACAACTGTTTATGAAGATGCCCGCACCTCCGGCAATTGGTTTATTGTATCGGCAATGGGACGCGAAGCAGGTCATTTAGCTTTTGGTATCGGTGCTTCCTGCCATTATCCCATGATTGTAATCCCTGAGATGTTTAATAAAACGAACATCACCATCGAGAAGATTGTTCGCCTGGTTATCAGTGCAATGATTAAAAGAAAAATACTGGGCATATCCTATGGTGCGGCCATCATCAGTGAAGGCGTTTTTCATTTCCTGCCTGAAGACGATATACTGGCAACAGGAATTAATTTCACCTTCGATGAACATGGACATCCCGAACTTGGCAATGTAAGTAAGGCACATATTTTCAATATTCTCGTACAACAACGTCTTAAAGACCTTGGAATCGCCATCAAAAGTCGTCCTGTTGAATTAGGATACGAGCTGCGCTGCGTAAGACCCATAGGATTCGATCTCATGTATTGCAACCTGTTGGGCATTGGTGTAAAAAAACTTTTCGATCAGGGTTACACTGCCTGTATGGTAACTTCTGACCATAAAGGCGATGTCGCTCCTCTTTTCCTAAAAGACGTTGCCGATGAAAAAGGGAAAGTAAAACCCAGATTGGTGAATATTGATTCGGAAAAAGCAAGGATGGTTTTTGAATGGAATACACAATACATTGAGTCTGAGGATTATGAAGCAGCTCGTAAATATCTGCCCAATCCTGAAGAATACGACTTCAAGAAAATTTTAAACTGGTAGGCTGACACATCACAGGCTAAGGTTAGACATCATCATGTGGATAAGGCTCTCCCATTATATCCTTAGAAACCGAGTAGCAAACCTGATTGGAATTGGATTCATCACCTTGCTGATGGGTCTGATGGCAACCCGGGTACACATGTCGTATGAAATGGCCAGAATGCTACCTGCATCGGATACAGTTAATCGTGAGTATGAAGATTTTCGTAAGACATTCGGACAAGATGGGGCCATAGTTTATGCTGCTTTCAAAGGAGAAAACCTTTGTACTCACGAAATTTTCCGAGGACTTTATGAACTAACGGAAGAAATATCAGGTCTTCAAGGCATAAAGGATGTGATGTCGCCCGCAAGGGTTTTTGTGCTTTCGAAAGATAGTGTTAAAAGAAAATTTGTTTTTAAGCGCATTCCAATATGCCCGCCGGAAGAAGCAAAAGAGACAGACTCTCTCTGTCGCCAGCTCCAAGGTCTTCCCTTTTACGAAGGCATGCTCTTCAATTTTAAAGACGGCATTGCCCTCATGGCTATCACCCTTAATCAGGAAGTAATTAACGATAGAGGGCGAGTAGCTTTAATCAACGATCTCGAAAACCGATTACGCACATTTGGTCAGGCCCATCAACTCGAGGTACATATATCGGGCATGCCCTACATTCGTACCCTTACCACCCAAAAAGTTCAGCAGGAATTGCTCTGGTTTTCTCTGGGAGCATTGCTGGTTTCTGCCCTATTGCTGTATTACTTTTTCAGAAGCAAGAAGGCAGTAATATTCCCACTTGTCATTGTGGGAATTAGTGTGATTTGGGCACTGGGAAGTATTGCTCTGCTTGGTTTCAAAATTACTATACTTACAGGCTTAATCCCTCCTTTGCTCATCATCATTGGCGTCGAAAATTGTATTTTCCTGCTTAATCGGTTTCATTCCGAATTCAAGTTACACGGAAACAAAGTAAAAGCTTTGGTCAGAGTTATTGCCCGCACGGGCAAGGCCAACATCCTTACTAACCTCACCACTGCAGCAGGTTTTGGGGCATTTATGGTTACCGGCAACCGGCTACTGGTGGAGTTTGGACTGGTAGCCTCTCTTAATATTCTCATTATTTTCATTCTATCCATTATCCTTATTCCTTCCTTTTACAGTTTCCTTCCCGATCCTCAACCGCGTCACCTGGCCCATCTGGAGCAAGGTTTTAGCGGCCGGCTTATCATAAGGGTACTCCACATTATTCAATACAGGCGAAAAATCGTTTATGCGATTATGTTTGTTTTGATTGCCGCCGGACTTTTCGGCATCAGCCGGCTTACTACCTCAGGCAGAGTAGTGGACGATATCCCTCAGAAAGACAATCTTTATAAAGACCTTCAATTTTTTGAACAGCATTTCCATGGTATTTTGCCCCTCGAGATCGTGGTTGACACCCGAAAGCCTAAAGGAATCATGCGCCAACCAGTGCTCAGGCAAATTGATAAACTCCAAAGAACCCTGGAGACATATCCCGAACTATCGAGATCGCTTTCTATTGTGGATGTAAACAAATTTGCCAGGCAAGCCTTCTATAATGGCGATCCCAAAGCCTATTCCTTGCCCAGCGAATATGAGATGGCCTTTATGCTCTCCTACCTACCCGACCGCAACTTAGGTCAACGCTCATTTTTAAAAGCCTTCACCGATTCTTCCTTCTCAAAAACCCGTATAAGCCTGCAGATGGCAAATCTGAGCACACCCGAAATTGAGCTCCTCCAACAAAAAATCTCTCACAACATTGACTCCATAATGCCTGCTTCGAAATACAAGGTTCATATCACCGGTTCAACATTAGTATTTACCAAAGGCACACGTTACCTGATTAAAAACCTTTATCAAAGCCTATTGCTGGCTTTTCTTCTGATCACATTGTTGCTGGCCTTGTTGTTTACCTCCTGGAGAATTATTCTTATTGCCCTTATTCCCAACTTATTACCACAATTGTTAACGGCTGCGCTCATGGGCTTTGCCGGAATACCTATCAAGCCATCTACTATTCTGATTTTTAGCGTAGCCCTTGGAATATCAGTTGATAATACTATTCATTTTCTTTCACGCTATCGACATAATTTGAAAGTTTTCGGACGGAACATTCGCAAAAGTGTTCTTGCCTCTTTAAGTGAAGCCGGATACTCCATGATTTATTCCACAGCCATTTTATTCTTTGGCTTTGGCATTTTTGCCTTTTCAGGATTTGGAGGCACCCAGGCCATGGGTCTGCTCATTCCCTTCACACTTCTTGTAGCTTTATTTTCAAACCTGCTTTTATTGCCGAGCTTCTTACTATGGCTCGACAAGTTAGTTACTACACCTAATTTCGAGGAACCTATGCTCGAAATACTCGATGAGGAAAAAGAGGAAGACAATGATTACTAAAAAAATTCTGAGGGCCGGGAGTGCAATAATAATTCCGAATTGTTTTAATTTTACTGTTTACAATAAAAACCTTTAGTCATGAAAGGAATCATACTGGCCGGAGGATCGGGCACACGCCTGCATCCCCTTACGCTTGCCGTTAGCAAACAGCTGATGCCCATCTACGATAAACCCATGATTTATTACCCGCTGTCGGTACTTATGATGGCCGACATCAGGGAAATTCTTATCATTTCTACGCCTCACGACCTGCCTAACTTTGAGAAGCTGCTTGGAGATGGGAGCCGTCTGGGATGCCAATTTCATTATGCAGTGCAAGAAGTGCCCAACGGTTTGGCTCAGGCATTCGTGATTGGAGAGAAGTTTATTGGCAACGATAAAGTATGTTTAATTCTTGGCGACAATATTTTTTATGGCAGGGGATTACAGGAACTTTTACTTGAATCGAACGACCCCGACGGAGGAATCATTTTTGCTTATCATGTGAGCGATCCTGAACGGTATGGCGTGGTAGAGTTTGATGAAAAGCAAAGGGCCATTAGTATTGAAGAGAAGCCTAAGCAACCCAAGAGCAATTATGCAGTTCCGGGATTGTATTTTTATGATAATACGGTAATTGATGTGGCCAAAAATATTAAACCCAGTGCCAGAGGAGAATACGAAATTACCGATGTTAACCGCTATTATTTAGAACAAGGAAAATTGAGAGTAGGTATTCTTAGCCGTGGAACTGCATGGCTCGATACCGGCACGTTTGATTCGCTATTGCAGGCCGGCCAGTTTGTTGAAGTAATACAAAACCGCCAGGGACTGATGATCGGTTGCATTGAAGAAGTAGCCTATCGACGTGGATTCATCAACAAAGAACAACTTCTTAACCTGGCAGAACCGCTGCTGAAAAGTGGTTATGGAAAATACCTGGAAAAAATTGCCTGGAGCGAATAGTTCAGGGGAACCTCTTATCATCTGCACAAATAGAGTTTATGCTTCACTCCATAGAATTTATTCAAAAATTCATTAACGAAGAAATTGACCGCCAGCCTTTCGAAGGATACCCACCCATGCTGTATGCCCCAATAGCTTATACCATGCACCAGGGGGGGAAACGTATGCGCCCGGCCCTTACTCTGTTGGCCTGCGAAATGTTTGGGGGTGATATTCACAAGGCACTTTATCCGGCCATTGGCATAGAAATCTTCCACAATTTTACGCTGGTTCATGATGACATTATGGATCAAGCGCCCCTGCGTAGAAACCGCGAAACGGTATATAAAAAATGGAACACCAATGTGGCTATTCTCAGTGGTGATACAATGTTTGCCCTTGCCTACGACTATCTGGCAAAGTGCGAACCTGAGCTCCTGGCCCGCATCCTACCTTTATTCAACCGTACGGCTATTGAAGTATGCGAAGGTCAACAGCTGGATATGGAGTTTGAAACTCGCCACGACGTAACTATTGATGAGTATATTGAAATGATCAGGCTCAAAACAGCCGTTTTACCGGCAACAGCTCTTAAAACGGGTGCAATTCTGGCTAATGCTCCAGATAATGATACCGACTTAATTTATACAGTTGGCATAAATGTGGGGCTCGCTTTTCAATTGATTGATGACGTTTTGGATGTTTATGCCGAACAAGATAAATTCGGAAAAAGCATTGGTAATGATATTCTTACACAAAAGAAAACTTTTCTGTACCTGAAAGCCATTGAACTCGCAAACGAACATCAGCGCCACGAACTCGATACCTGCTTTTCTCAAAGCGATATTCCTACAGATGAAAAAATCCACAGAGTAATTCAGGTATACGACAGACTCAATGTGAAGGAAGAAGCCTACCGCCTGGTGGATGAATACTACAAAAAGGCCTTTAACGCATTCGATGCCATTAATGTCGCAAAAGGCGCAAAATCGGAGCTCGAAAAATTTATCAAAAAACTGGCTTCACGCACTTTCTGAGGCCTCGAGCTGTTCTAAAGCAGCATGAAGCTGCTCCCATTCCTCTAATAAGTGGTTTACTTTATTTTTCAAATAATTATAACGATCGAAGAAGTCCTTTGAAGTAATTACGTCCTGATATTGTTGGGGTGCGGCAAGTTTTTGGTCCATTGCGGCAATTTCTTGCTCCGCTTTTTCAATCGACTCTTCACACTTGCTTATCTGAGCCGCAATTTTTCGCTTCTCACGCTCAAACGCCTTCTTTTTTTCGTACGATAACTTTCCCAAGGCCTGGTCATCCATTTCCCGCACACGGCGTGAATCTCGCAGTTTCTCAAGTTCTTGCAAACTCGTCAACTTTCGGGCTTCCAAAAAATCGTAAACATCGCCCAAATATTCTTTAATGCTTCTATCGCGAAACTCCACAACGCGTGTAGTAAGTCCCTGTAAGAAATCACGGTCGTGAGAAACAATGATTAAGGCGCCACTATAATCGAGCAAGGCGGTTTTTAATATATCCTTAGAAAGCATGTCGAGGTGATTGGTGGGTTCGTCGAGCAGGATAACGGAGGGGTTTTGCAGTAGAATTTTGGCCAATTCCACCCGCATTTTCCAACCACTGCTAAATTCGTTCATTGAACGGTGCAAGTCGGAATTACGAAAGCCCAGGCCGTTTAGCACACGGGCGGCATCCGATTCCAAATTTGCGCCGCCAAGGGTATGTATGTGTGTATTTAATTCCTCAAGCCTATGTAAGAGACGATTATACTCCACCGATTCATAATCTTCACGCGAAGATATTTCTCCAAGGAGTTGATCCGCTTCTGCTTGCAGGCTTAATATTTTATCGAATGCGGTCATGGCCTCCCCGAGCACCGTTTTATCCGAGGTTATGACCATTTCCTGGGGCAAATAACCAATAGTAGTATCCTGTGAGTAAATAATCTCTCCGGTATCGGGAGTTAGCAGACCACTCAGGATTTTTAGCAAGGTGGTCTTGCCGGCACCATTTTTCCCAACTAATCCGATGCGGTCACGGTCGCCTATTACGAAAGACACGTCCTCAAAAACAGGATTACCGGTATAGTGAATACTCAGCTGATTGACCGCAATCATGGCACGACAAAGTTAGGTTTAAAAAAATGAGAGCGGAGCATGTTCGGTTGCTCCGCTACAGATGCGACCCCGGAGGGATTCAAACCCCCGACTTTCAGAACCGGAATCTGACGTTCTATTCAGCTGAACTACGGGGCCGTTTTCGGTTCGCAAAATTACAAAAATGCATAGCGTTTTGCAAACGTCTATGTAATGCCAAGCTTTCAAGCGTTTTTTACATCTTACTGGATATAATTGGCTCCAAATCTTATACCTTTGTATACATGTGGATACCTGCACCCTAAAAACACAATCCCATGAATGAATCTTTACATATTCTTTTGGTCGACGACATCCCTGAAAACCTTATACGAATCAGAGAGATTCTTAAATCGTGCGAAGCCGAAATACATTCTGCCCAAAATTTCGCTACTGCCCTCGAAATTGCATCCTCATACGATCTTGCGGTAATGGTCCTCGATATTGAACTCCCTGAGGGAGATGGATTTACTCTTGCAGAGAAAATCAGAAAAATTCCCCACAACCAGCATACACCGGTTATTTTCCTGACTGCAGTACATTTCGACCAATTAAGCATATTTAAAGGTTACAAAAGCGGGGCTGTTGATTACATCACCAAACCTGTTCATCCCGACATCATACTGAGTAAGGTAAACGTGTTTCTGGACTTAAAACGAATACAAAACGAATTAAAAAGAGAAAGGGCACGATATCTCAATATCATTGAAGACCAGACAGACTTTATTTTCCGCTTAAATCCGGATTTCAGCATTTCATTTGCCAACAGTGCCGCCCGCAAAGCTTTAAATAAACCAGGTCGGAGTTTAGAAAATTCAAACTTTTTTGATTGGGTAGCCCCTGAGGATCTGGAAATTGCCCATCAGGCGCTTGAAAATCTTAGCATTGCCAATCCTATTGTTCATTTCGAACACCGATTAGAAACCAATAACTTAAGCGAAGAATTCTGGGTAAACCATATTTTAAGAGCCATATATAACGAGAGGGGTGAACTCGCAGAATATCAAATAGTTTGTCGTGATATCAGAATTCAAAAAAAGGACCTTAAAAAACTGCAAAACGAGCTTGAAGAAACAAGCATAAAATGCAGACAGGTTCAGGATTTTTTGGCACGCTTGAGTCATGAAATTCGCACTCCCATGAGCGGTATCTTGAGCATGAGCGAAATGCTTCAGGAGAGTCATAATCTGAATGAACTAACGGAGGGCATGAGCGTTATCCACCATTCAGCAAACGATTTACTGGAATTGCTAAATGAAGTACTAGATTTTGCCCGCATTGAATCGGGGCAGGTAAAAATTACACCCACACCCATAGATTTACGAGCACTACTTAAAGACATTAGTGCACTTTTTAAATCAAAAGCTAAAGAAAAGGGCCTGGAACTTACATTAAATCTGGACTCCCGAATTCCCGGTTTACTCATGGCCGATGGACATCGAATACGCCAAATCCTTACCAATTTGCTTAACAACGCCATAAAGTTCACTCAAGAGGGTTCCGTAACCCTGACACTCAACATACAAAAAATCGAAGGTGAAAGGGTATGGGCATGGTTCAGTGTCAAGGATACAGGCCCCGGCATTGCCGAAAGCAAACAGAAAGAACTATTTCTCCCGTTTTACCAGGCACACCAGTCGCAAAATGTTTATGAAGGCACTGGCCTCGGACTTGCCATTTGCAAAACCCTGGTAATCCATATGGAAGGACAAATCGGGGTAGTAAGCCAGGAGGGAAAAGGTGCCGAATTTTGGTTTACCTTGCCCTTAGAATTGCCCAAACAACCTACTCCGGATGAACTCATTGCCCAAAAATCTAAACCCCAGAACATTGAATCTAAGCGTCCTCTCCAGGTGCTGATTGTAGAAGATAATGTCTTAAACCAAAAAGTAGCTGCAGCAACTATTCATAAACTGGGGCATCTGTTCGAAATAGCCGAAAACGGCCAGCAGGCTATCGAACGCTATAAAAGTAAAACTTATGATCTCATCATTATGGACGTCCAGATGCCTGTATTGAATGGACTAGAGGCCACACGCTTGATTCGTCAGTTAGAAAAAGAAGAAGGCAGACAACCTGTACGTATCATTGCACTTACCGCAAATGCCCTTCCTGCTGATCGCCGTGCCTGCCTGGCTGCCGGAATGGACGACTACCTGAGCAAACCCTTCAAATTTGAAGAATTCCAGAAAGCCATAAACAAGCTTTTTTTAGGCTAATACTTCTCTGGCCATACTTTAAAAATTATAACTTTGTAGTATGAGTTCATACGAGGTATTGAGAAAAGGTCTAATATTTGCCATTGCAGGTGTTTTTCTTCTTTTTGTCACTCCTGCACCTGCTCGGCCAATAGAGCAGCGTGAAGCTTGTTTGTTAAAAATAGATAGCCTTATCGGCCTCCTTTCACAAAAATCTCAACTCAAAGGCAACACTGCTGAAGAACTTGAACTGCTGGAACTTAGTTCACGCGTCTTGCCCTTCCAGGCGGCCCTTTATGGAAAATATTTGGATGAGCTCAATAAAAATAATGATTACGCCATAAGGACGAGAATTTTATTGGCAACGGCTGAAGCATATGTCAATAGTAATCGGGCAATTGTTGCCCTTGAATTAATTGAAAAAACATATCAAATTTTACAATTACCCGAGTGGACAATAAAAAAAGACACATTTTTCATAAAAACACGTCTTCTGCATGCCAAGGCAGCTTTCCAATTAGAAAGATTTGCGGAAGGGATTGAACAGTTGAACCAGGCTTTGGCCATTACCGATGACTATTCTTTAATACAATACAAAGCCTTCATCCTATCCGAGTTGGCATATGGGTATTCCCGGCTCAATCAGGCCGCGATGGCAGCCGAATCCCTCAACAAATCGATTGCAATTTATAAATCTCTCGGCCTCTACGATAAAGTGATTGAATCGTATACGCATACCCTGCCATATTTAGCGCAACGAATGGATGAGGGCTCGTTACAGGCCTGGCTGAACGACATGCTTGCTACAGCGCCGCTTACCAATAGCAAAGAAATTGCTGTAAGAGCTTTATTATTTTTCGTTGATAAGGTTCCCAGAATAAAATCTGTCAATGAACTCCTCCGGAGGATGGATGAGGTGCTCTTGTCAGATTTACCTTACAACACAGCCTCTCTCATCTGGAGTCTTCAACACAAGAGAGATTCAATTCTAAAGGCGAACAGAATCATAAATGCCGCAGATTTAAATCAAGTAAGTGCTCTTGCCGTTCAAAAGGAAAATGAACGTCAACTTGAGATATTTGAGGGAACCTCTGCCAAGTTTGCCTCATTTTTATTAAATAAATACAGTAAACAAAGCCATGAGGGCTTAAAGCCATTAAGCAGGAATTTATTGCTATTGGTAATTTCCATACAATTGTTGCTGATTGTTTTTCTATTGATCCAAAGCTGGCAAAAGCGTAGGGCTATGGCCCTGATAGCCAAACAAAACGAGGACATCAGAGCCCAAGAATTGGAAATCCGCAGGCAAAACCAGAGCCTCGAAAAGGTAAACCGAGAGCTTTTGGATGCCAAAGCAAGAGCAGAGGAAGCCACACAATATAAATCACTCTTTTTGGCCAATATGAGCCATGAAATCCGTACTCCCATGAACGGCATTGTTGGCATGGCCAATCTTTTAAAAACCACCCGACTCACCAAAGAGCAGGAAGATGCTGTCAACATTATTGTTTCCTCAGCTGACAGCCTTCTTAATATCATCAACGAAATTCTAGATATTTCAAGGATCGAATCCGGCAAAATGCAGATTGAGCATGTAAACTTCAACCTCCACGAAGAGGTTGAAAATGTCGTTAAACTCATGCGCATGAAGGCCGAAGAGAAGAAGCTTAGTTTTTCATTTAATATATCTCCTTTTGTTCCTGAATTTGTTGGGGGCGACCCTACCCGCCTCAAACAGGTACTCATTAATCTGATAAACAATGCGATAAAATTCACTCACGAAGGGTTTGTCAGGCTTCAGCTCTCCAACATCGACAGGCTGGGCAACCGCTCGGTTGTTAGATTTGAAGTGTCAGATAGTGGCATTGGTGTAGATAAAGATGAGTTACCTAACCTTTTCCAACCTTTTACACAATCCGATGTTTCTTTTACGCGACGCTATGGTGGAACAGGCCTGGGCCTTGCTATATCTAAAAACCTGGTAGAGCTGATGGGAGGCACCATTGGCGTAGAGAGCCAGAAGGGTGTAGGCTCATCTTTCTGGTTTACAATTCCTTTTGAAATAGGAGAACCCATTGAAAGAAAGCCCCCATTAGTTTCTAATGAAAAAACCACAACCCCTGAATCCACAACTACCCCCCCGACAGGCGCGCAAAAAGAGGAAGTAAAAGAACCAGCTCATCCTAAAGAATCACAACCCACAGAGAAACCCATGCATATATTGCTAGCTGAAGATAATCTGGTAAATCAAAAGGTAGCCCTGATGGTAATTCAAAAGATGGGCTTTACGGCTGATGTGGCTCCAAATGGAAAGGTGGCTGTAGAGAAATTTAGTACGAATCATTACGATCTTATTCTCATGGACATCATGATGCCCGAGATGGATGGATTGGAAGCCACCCGAGAGATCCGCAAGATAGAAAAGCAACGGGGTGGCAAGCGTACCCGTATCGTCGCACTTACAGCCAATGCCATGAAAGAAGACAAAGAAAAATGCTTTGAGGCGGGTCTCGACGATTACATCAGTAAACCTTTTAAACCTGCCGACCTGGAACGAATAGTCAAAGATATTTCGTAAATAAACAGATTTTCACAGGCTACCCCAAAATAATTCCCAGCCAGGGAAAAAACTTCTTTACGTCCACAAAAGCACTGAAAACCAAGAAAACTCCAAAAATCACCAGCAATACCCCAACAATTCGATTGGTCCAGGTGATTACAGACGGATTGACCCTGCTACTGAGCTTATTTGCGATAAAACACTTGAATGTATCTGTAGCCAAAACAGTACCCAATGTCCCCCCAAAAAAGTAATAGACGTCATTGGTTCCAACTCCGTAAGCAGCCCCGACACTAACCCCTGCTGTAATCCATACAAACCATACACCCGGATTGGTAATATTTAGGAAGAAGCCTTTCAGCAAATACACCAAAGGTCCCGGTACTTTAATTACTTCTGGCACCTCACCTTCGTCTGTTTGAGTCATTGCTTTGCGAGTGGTTGTGTATATGCCGAATGCGATAAGAACAATGCCTCCTGCCAGTCGAAAATAATAATTCTCCCTGGGGTCGTCACCTAAAAATTGAGAGGCACCGGCCAAAGTGAGTCCAAGTACGGTGACATCACTCATAAAAATACCCAAAGCAATAAGCACACCGGCTCTAAATCCCCGGTGTATGCTGGTTTGTAGCAAAACAAAAAAAGCCGGACCTAAGATCAATGTCAAGGTGATTCCGACTGCTATGCCATTGATAATGGGACCCAATCTTTCCGGTTTTTAAATTGTGATTAAAAAACCCCTTAAAAGGGGCAGAAGCAACGTGCAAAAATACTAAATTCCCTTAAATTTGGCCGAAAAACATCCCATGCGCAAAACCCTTCGTATAGTATTGTGGGTGGTGGCTTGCCTGACGTTTTTCATGGCGGGATTCCTGTTTATAGCATGGTTTACAAGGTATCAACCAGCCAGTATTGAAGCCATCGAGCCACTAAAAATACCCTTACATCGCAAAACCCCCGACCCATTACCCGATACACTGAAATTGGTTACCTGGAATATTGGATATGCCGGCCTTGGGGCATCGATGGATTTCTTTTACGATGGAGGCAAAAGGGTAAGGTGTTCTCGAGAAGAAACATTAGAAAATCTACGGGGCATCATACAGCATGAAGCGCTTTCTCGCAGGCCAGATTTTATATTAATGCAAGAAGTTGACAAATATGCCCGAAGAACTTATTATCACGACGAGACAGAATTAATCAGTGCTGCCTTTACAGAGCATACCTCTTGGTTTGTCAAAAATTACGATGTAAAATTTGTTCCCCTTCCCTGGTACAACCCTATGGGTCGGGTGGTTGCCGGACTTCTTACCCTTTCCAAATATCCGGCCCTGGAATCCTTTAGGATTAGCCTGCCGGGGGAATTTGATTTTGTCACCCAACTCTTTATGCTCAACCGCTGTGCACATGTACTCAAATTCCCAGCAAGCAATAACAAAAAACTTGTGGTGATAAATACGCATAACACAGCTTTCGATGATGGCACCCAAAGGATAGCCCAATGGAATTTTATACGCGATTATGCGTTAAAGGAGTACAACGAAGGAAATTACGTGGTGGTTGGAGGAGATTTTAACCTCAACCCTCCCTGTTTCAATCCCAACCTCATTTCCACAGGCGATAATGCATATAGTCAACCCGGCGGATATCCCCCCTGCAATGCTTTTCCTCAGGGGTGGAACTTTATCTATCAAAAGGAATTCCCTACCAATCGTAATGTAGATGAAGCCTACCAAAGAGGTAAGACCCCTGTGACCACAATCGATTTTTTCATACTTTCGCCCAACATTTCATGCATTCACCATCATACCTGGTTCGATGGATTCCGCTTTAGCGACCATCATCCTGTTGAAGCAGAAATTGTTTTGCTTAAATAAAATAGCCAATGAAACGAAAACTCTGTTTATTATTTATCCTTCTGGGTTGGTTAGTTTTATCATGTTCACGTACTGTAAGTTACGAACACAAATTTCAGTACCACACCTGGAAACGATTTGATACCCTCAGTTTTCCCATTGATGGATTAAAATCAGATAAAGCCCGACACGTTAAAATTCGTCTCTCCTACCAGCAAAGCTTCCCCACATCCGATTTGCCCATAATAGCCACTCTCGTTTCTCCTTCAGGCGAAGAGCGTACAATAGAAAAGCGTATATGGTTAAAAACTCTCGACGGCCAGCCTAAAGGCAATTATATCAATGACCGATTTGTTTTGGAGCAGATATTGTGGTACGAAATTTATTTCCGGGAAAAAGGCACTTATCGGCTTCTTATTGAAAGTCTGCATCCAAAGTTTGAGGTAAGTGGTATTCTTTCTCTACAAGTAGAAATTGGCAAAGGAGCTTTGCCTTTACCCAAACCCCAACCCGGGAACTTTCACTAATTTTTATTTACAAAAAACAAATATTCGGCCAAAAGCAGAAGGCCAAAGGCCAACCCTGCACTCAGCAATGACCTCAAGAAAATAATTCCGAGCCCAGATGCTGACCACTCTTCCAAAATGAAAACAATAAAGTGGTGAACAAGAAGTAGAATCAAACTATAAAAAATGTACCATTGTGTACCTCTGTCACGGATGGAGGGGGTATCTTCATCTCCGAAATCTCGTTGGGAGGTAAGGAGATTGATTACAAAGGGTCGTGAAAAAGCCATGAAAACAGTGGCAGCGGCATTGATTCCATGCGAATTCTGGAAAATATCCATTGTCAAACCCAGCACAAACGCCCATATCAGCAATGCCCAATTCTGAGTTTTGAAAGGCAGCTTCAAAATTATTAGTGAATAAACCAAGGGATTGAAAAAAGGCCCCAGACTCAGATTATTGATGACTGAGAGTTGAAATAATACACCCAAAACGAAAATAAGGATAAGTCTGAGCCACATAAAGTTTAGATTATTGAATCATCCCCACACCCACTGTTTCGTTGGTTGCCTCGTCAATCAAAATAAAACTTCCGGTTGCCCTGTTTTGACGGTATGAATCGAAAACCATAGGCCGTGAAGCCTTTAAAGAAAAGACACCTATTTCATTCATTTTCAATTCATTCTCGCCAGGTTTTTGCTCCAAGCTATTGATGTCAATCCGACAATGCTGATTTAAGATTTTACATTTGGCCTCGCTGGTTGTCTGGCGTATAGTATAAAGTTGATTAATATGCATGGGCACCGGATTCATCCAACAAATGGTTGCCTCAAAAGCATTTGAAATGAGGGGTTGACTACCAGGATGAACGATTATATTACCTCTTTCCACATCAATATCATCTGCCAGGGTGATAGCCACCGACATGGGAGGAATGGCTTCTTCAATAAAAGTATCTCCAACATGCATGGAAGTGATGCGGGAAGACATACCTGAAGGGAGAATGATTACTTCATCACCCACACGAAGAGTTCCAGATTCTATGCGGCCGGCATAGCCCCTGTAATCGTGATACTTGTCAGAAATGGGCCGAATAACGTACTGCACAGGCATCCGAAGGGGTTTTTCATGTAAATGATTTCTGACATCAATAGATTCAAGTTTCTGAAGGAGAGTTGGCCCCTGATACCAAGGCATATTAGCCGAAGCTTCAACCACGTTATCACCTAACAAAGCGCTAATGGGGATAAAATGGAGGTCAACTCCGGGAAGCTTGTCCCCAATTAAGTTAACATCGTTTAATATATGAAGAAAAACCTCCTCGCTGTAATGGACAAGGTCCATTTTATTGATACAGACAATGATATGTTTTATGCCCAGAAGCCAGGCGATATAGTAATGACGGCGGGTCTGTTCGGTAACTCCGTTACGGGCGTCCACCAGTATGACTGCGGCATGTGCCGTCGAGGCCCCTGTTACCATATTGCGTGTGTATTGAATATGGCCCGGAGTATCGGCTATAATAAACTTTCTTTTTGGGGTATGAAAATAGCGATAGGCAACATCAATGGTTATACCCTGCTGGCGCTCCGAACGCAGACCATCAGTAAATAAAGCAAGGTTGATGTGCTCGTCGCCTTTTTGTAAACTGGCTTTTTTTACAGCTTCCAATTGGTCTTCAAATATGGACTTGCTGTCGTAAAGTAGCCGACCAATAAGGGTACTTTTCCCATCATCCACGCTGCCTGCGGTTGTGAATCGCAGCAACTCCATATCAAGGTAACCCCGTGAAGTGTTTTGAGTCATGACTTTAAAAGTATCCTTCCTTTTTACGATCTTCCATGGCAGCATCGGAGCGCTTATCGTCCCAACGAGAGCCTCTTTCGGTTACACGCGAAGCGGCAATTTCTTCAATGATATCTTCCAGGTCGTCGGCTTGAGAGAGTGTCAGGCCTGTACAGGTAATATCTCCAATAGTCCGACAGCGCACTTCCTTTTCTTCAATTTTTTCTTCTGGCTTCAGTTTCATAAATGGGGCATAGGCCAACCACACGCCATCGCGGCAAAATACTTTGCGCCGATGAGTGAAGTAAATACTTGGCATTTCAATTTTCTCGAGATAAATGTATTGCCAGACATCCATTTCCGTCCAGTTGCTTATCGGAAATACCCTAAAATGCTCCCCTAAATGTTTTTTCCCGTTGAAAATGTTCCAGAGCTCAGGGCGCTGATTTTTAGGATCCCACTGACCGAACTCGTCGCGATGTGAAAAAAACCTTTCCTTGGCCCTTGCCTTTTCTTCGTCGCGTCGGGCTCCTCCCATGGCAGCATCAAACTTGTATTGTTCAATAGTATCGAGCAAGGTAGTAGTCTGCAAAACGTTGCGACTGGCATTGTATCCGGTTTCTTCCTTTACCCGTCCTTTATCTATGCTTTCCTGCACCGACCCTACAATAAGCCTTGCACCAATACGCTCTACTAATCTGTCGCGATACTCTATGGTTTCCGGGAAATTGTGACCCGTATCGATATGCAGAAGCGGAAAAGGTAATGGAGCAGGCCAAAAGGCTTTCAGGGAGAGGTGAACAAGAACAATGGAATCTTTACCTCCTGAAAACAGCAATACCGGACGCTCAAACTGGGCGGCTACCTCTCTTATTACATAAATGGCCTCGGCTTCTAGTTCCCTGAGATGATTTATCCGGATCGTTCCTTTTGATGATTCCATGACTTTTTGCATGCGCAAAGTTACAAAATGCCCTATAAAAAAAGCCACCCATGGAAGGATGGCTTTGGGGTATTATTAATTTCCTGATAATCACGATTTCTTAAAAATACGCTTGAGCAAGGATTCCTTTTCAACCTCCTTATCGTCTGAATAGTAGCCATAACCATAGCCATAGCCGTATCCATAACCATAGCCATAACCATAACCGTATCCATAACCATAGCCATAGCCGTATCCATAGCCATAAATACTCTTGGCCAGTTTCACATCGTTAACCAGGATAACAAAGTTGGCGATCTTCCTGCTTTCTATATCCTGAATAATACTTGCAAATACCTTCTTATTTGTAACACCCTGACGAACTACAAAAACGTTATGATCGGAATATTTAGTGAGCAGGAAGGCATCAGTAACCACTCCCACAGGAGGAGTATCAATAATGATAAAATCGTATCTTTTCTTCAACTCAGCAAAAAGTGTATCTGTTTTGGGCGAAGCAATCAACTCAGCAGGATTGGGAGGCACTGGGCCGGCCATCACTACATCCAGATTTTCGATCTGAGTCTGTTGTATGATATCTTCTATCTGACTTTTACCAATAAGGTAAGAACTTACACCCTCAGTATTGGAAAGCCCGAAATCTTGATAGAGCTTTGGCTTACGCAAGTCGAAACCAATTAAAACCACTTTTTTATCGTAAAGTGACAAAATGGTAGCCAGATTGATGGCTGTAAAAGTTTTACCGGCACTCACAATATCAGAAGTTATGAGGACCGTAAACTTTTCTTTGTCTTTCGACAAAAACTGCAAGTTGGTTCGCACTCCCCTGAAAGCTTCCGAGATACTTGATTTGGGCGATTCTGCTACTACCATTTTGGTCTCCTTTAAGGAGTGTGGAATGTGGCCAATAATGGGCAATTTGGTTACACGCTCTATGTCTTTTTTCTCCATGATTTTGTCGTTCATGAAGTCTTTCAAATAAACATAGGAAGCAGGCAATACAAACCCTAAGATCAAGGCTATCAAATAATTGAGTCCTTTCTTGGGGAAAATAGGGCTCTGTCCTTCAGCCCTGGCCTGGTCAATAATTTCGTTGTCGGGCAGGTTTGATGCCTTTGTAATCTGTGCCTCAGCACGCTTTTGCAATAAAAATGTAAACAGACTGTTCTGTAAGTTAAATTCCCGCTCAAAATTTAACAATTTCCGCTGACTGGTGGGCAATTGGTTGATACGAGAATTCATCAAAGCCACCCTCTGTTCTATATCCTTGAGAGCAATCTGGGAAGTGCTGATAATATTGCTAATGTTTTCGATGAGGTTGAGCCGTGCATTTTTAATCTTGCTTTCCACCTGCACAATGGCGGGGTTACGAGGAGTGGAATTAAGGAGCAAAGCGGCCTTTTCCTCATAGAGTGCCGTCAGATTTTTAATTAGCTCGGCCAAGACAGGGTCATCAATACCAATGGCTGAAGGGACAATAATATCGTTAATATCTTCTTTGGTCTGCAAATACTCTTTGAGGTAGTTATAATATTTATTTTTGACCAGCAGTTCTGCCCTTTGCTTGTCTAAGTCTTTTAAATAGGTAAAAACTTGCTGTGCCTCGAAATCGAGTTGCATGATTTTGGTTTCTTTTCGGAATCCCTCCAGTTGAGATTCAGCAAGGCTCAAAGAGTCGCGGATACCAATCAGTTCTCTGTCTATAAACTCGATTGTTTTTGTGGCAATCATGTTCTTGCGGTTCAATCCCCGCTCTAAATATTTTGATGTCAGAGTGTTCAGAAAATCAACGGTTTTCTCTATATGTGTACCTTTGGCTTTAATCTCCAGAATAGAAGCCTCGCGGTTGATAGGCTCTATCTTCATGTTGGATAGTTCCCGTACCAATCCCGGCAAATCGTTGAAAGTGAAGAACATTCTTTTATTGATATGCTCATCAGGATTGAAATTAAAATTGAGCAATACTTTAAATTTGTAGAATTCACTGGAAACTTCATCGCCAAAGTCATAGGTTTTACTAATATTGATGGCTTTAGCCTCAATGGTTTCCTGGTTTTCCTTTTCTAAGAAACGGTTATTCGAAAAGTCATAGAGTTTTACATTCTCTCCTTCGGTTTCAAGTTTAAATTGCCTGCTATTCAATATAGTAACATAAAACCTCAGGTTTACAGGCTGTGGATGAGTACTGTCGTAATATACCGTGAACGGAGACTTTTTGTATAACTCCTTGGTAATAAAGTTGTTTTCCGAAAAATAAGTTACATTTACATTAAGTGCTTTTACTGCCTCGGCAGCAAGGGTGTAGCTTTTAAGAATTCCTAATTCGTTTTGCACATTTTGCTGGGTACCCAAAAAGCCCAGTCCCATAAGTGCCTGAGCATTTAACTCTTTGTTTGTTTTATCTTGAATAAGTACCGTTGTCGATACCTCATAAACCGGTCGGGTATATTTGTTGAACAAAAAGGCTATAACCAATGCCACGAAAATGGTGAGAGCGAAAAAATACCAGTAATGGAAAAATTTGAAAAATATCTGCTTCAGATCAATGCTTTCTTCCTGTTGCTGAAGCTCGTCAAAATTCAGATTATTATTAACCACTTTTTCAAGACTTTAAGAGTTAGACACTTATACTTATTTCTTAAAATAATTGAGTATGAGGAGTGTAGTAGTGATAGTAGAAAACAATAAAGTGTAGGGGAAGTCAGCGAAGGCAAATTGTTTTCCACGGAGGGGTTCCACGTATATGATATCATTCGGCAACAGGTAAAAATAAGGCGATTCAAGAAAATCCTTATGAGTTAGGCTTATCCTGTGCAATTCAGCACCCTTTTGCGTTTGTCTTACAAGAACTACTTTGTTTTTATTTGAAAATACGGTAAGGTCTCCGGCTTTCGACAGTGCCTCAAACATATTGATTTTATCCTGATAGATAAGGTAAGTCCCTGGATTTTTAACCTCTCCCAAAATCGTAATTTTAAAATTCACCAGTTTCACAACAACAGTAGTCTCTTTGAGGTATTGATCAATAATATCCTGCAGTTTGGATTTGATTTGTTCAACTGTCAGCCCTTCTACCTGAATTTTTCCTACAAAAGGAAATTGTATGTAACCCGAGTCGTTAACTGTGTAGGAGCTCAAATAGATACTTGCTTCTGTATAGGCCGATGACATAGAGCGATTAGCATCGTCGTAGTTAAAAAACTTGTAGGTTTTTTCATCAAGGCTCTGAACCTTAATATACAGGTTGTCTCCCACTTTAACTTTATAATCCGGCCGGGGGGCAAATTCAAATTGGTTAATATTTTCCTTCCCTGCCATGGATTGAAAGTACTTGATTTTTTTTTGAGGAACACATCCAACGGCCATAATAGCTGCTAATAGCGCTAAAAGTGCGAATCGAGACAGTTTTTTGAAACTTTTTTTCATTACAAAATGTTTAAAGTACAAAAAGACACAACCCTCCGCTGCTTCTCGAAAGGAAAGGCTGCTGGCCGACCTGGTAAACATCTGTGGCTTTTAAGACCTTTGAAAAGCATTGCAGGGTAAGTTGAACGCATAGGCAAAGATAAATGTTTTATTGATACTGAAAATTTATTGAAAAATTTTATCTACCAAAATTCTAAACGTTATGGCATCATTAATGGACCCCATTGGAAAACTGATGGGATTAAGGTACAAATCACATCCCTGGCATGGAGTGGAGATTGGGGCGATGGCACCGGAAATTGTAACTGCTTTCATTGAAATGGTACCCACCGACACGGTCAAGTATGAAGTTGATAAAGCCACAGGCTATCTCCGAATCGACAGACCCCAACGCTATTCTAGTCTTGTGCCGGCCCTTTATGGTTTTATTCCTCAAACTTTCAGCGGTGACGAGGTTGCTGCCCTTGCAGCCGACAAAACCGGACGTCCTGATATTAAAGGAGATGGAGATCCCATGGATATTTGTATTCTCACCGAAAAAGAAATCAGCCATGGCGATATTTTAGTATCTGCCCGACCTATTGGTGGCCTTCGTATGGTCGATGGGAACTTAAGCGACGATAAAATAATTGCCGTTTTACAAAATGACCTTGTTTACGACCAATATCAAGACATAGAAGACGTTCCTGCGCTGGTAATAGAACGACTCAGACATTATTTTCTTACCTACAAAGACATCCCCGGAGCCGACAAACGCAATGCTGAAGTAACCCACATCTTTGGCCGTGAAGAGGCATTAGACCTCATCCGTCGCTCCATGCGCGATTACAACCACAAATTTGATAATCTCAGAAAAGTGCTGTCGGACTATTAAAGTATTTAGTTGCGGCTTATAATTTCCTTTAACTTAGCAGGACTTAAAATTACCTGCTAAAATTTATTTGCCATGGAAATTACACCCAATGAGGAAACTAAAGTACGCAAGAATGGTAAAAACGGAAAACGCAAGATTTTCGTTCTCGATACTTCAGTAATCCTTTACAACCACCGCTCTATCTATAGCTTCCAGGACAATGATATTGCCATTCCCATCACAGTGCTTGAAGAACTGGACAATTTCAAAAAAGGGAATGAAACAAAAAACTACGAAGCCAGGGAGTTTATTCGTGAGATGGATAAGCTTTCTCTTAAACGCAACCTGAACGATTGGATACAACTCGGACAACCTGGGGCGGGTAGCCTCAAAGTAATACTCGACGAGCACAATGCTCAAACCATTCAACATATCTTTGGAGGCTATAAAAACGATCACCGCATTTTAAATGCTGCACTCATTCTTAGCCAGCAATACCCTGATAGAAAGGTAATATTGGTCTCAAAAGACATCAATCTTCGCATCAAAGCCAAGGCACTGGGGTTGCAGGCCGAAGACTACGAAACAGGTAAAATTAAGGACATTGAAAGCCTGGATACCGGTAAACGAATCTTATCCAAGGTGAGCGTGAAGGCATTGGCCAAACTTTGGGAAAAAGGATATTGCAAACCGTCGGAAATCGGCGAAAAAGAACCTGTTCCGAACTACTACTATATTTTACAAAATGGTGATGAAAATGCTGATCCTACCCTCGCTTTTTACAATCCCATAAGCGGGATGATTGAACGCATTGATAAGCAGGCTGTTCAGCGCATCATGCCTCGAAACCCTGAACAGGTGTTTGCTTTACATGCCATCATGAATCCCAATGTAAAACTGGTAACCCTGATTGGCGTGGCCGGTACCGGTAAGACACTCTTAGCCCTTGCCGGGGCATTAGAGCAACGACGATTGTTCAAACAAATTTACCTGGCCCGTCCCATTGTTCCCTTAAGCAACAAAGAGCTGGGTTTCCTTCCAGGAGATGCTGCCGAGAAAATTAGCCCTTACATGGAGCCACTCTACGACAATTTGAAATTCATAAAAAACCAATACGGTGAACGTGATAAAGAATACAAAGCCTACGACGAAATGCTGCAAAACGAAAAGATTGTTATCTCACCGCTGGCATTTATCCGAGGACGTAGTCTTTCGAACATTTGCTTTATTGTTGATGAAGCCCAGAATCTCACGCCTCACGAAGTAAAAACCATCATCACCCGCGCAGGCGAGGGCACTAAAATAATTTTTACCGGCGATATTTATCAAATTGATACGCCTTATCTCGACACTCAGTCCAACGGGCTCTCTTATCTGGTGGATAAAGTCAGAAAACATCCCATTTATGCTCACGTAAAGCTTGAAAAAGGAGAACGCTCAGAACTGGCCAATTTGGCCAATGATTTGTTATAAGAAGCCATTTTGGTTTTTCATAAACGTATTTTTCGGAAGCCCCAGCCTATCACGGGGCTTTTTGTATATTGCATTGCCAAACAATAGAATCCTACACCAATGAAAAACTTAATCACAAGAACAATGATTTGGCTGCTAATCGTGCTGGCAGCCACACAGGCCGTACGGGGTCAAAGAAAAGATGCATCGGTAAAGTCTGACACACTTAAATCAGGTATTTTATCTGGTTTGAAATGGAGGGGAATAGGCCCTGCCTTTGCCTCGGGCCGAATTGCTGATTTTGCTGTAAATCCTAATAATCCTTTCGAATATTATGTGGCTGTTGCCGCTGGCAATGTCTGGAAAACGAATAATGCAGGTATTACCTACGAACCCATCTTCGATAATTACGGTTCCTGGAGTATTGCTGATGTAGAAATAGACCCTACCAATCCCAATGTAGTTTGGGTAGGTACAGGTGAGTATAACTCACAACGGGCAATAGGATACGGAGATGGGGTGTATAAATCGACCGACGGAGGTGCTTCGTTTAAAAACATGGGTCTCAAAAACTCCGAGCATATTGGACGAATTGTTATCGATCCCCGCAACGGGGATGTAGTTTATGTAGCTGCTCAGGGCCCTTTGTGGGGACCGGGTGGCGATCGAGGATTATACAAAACCACGGATGGAGGAAACACATGGACAAAAATTCTGGATATAAGTGAAAATACTGGCGTTACCGATATTGTATTGGATCCTCGCAATCCCGATGTTTTATATGCTGCCTCATATCAACGTCGCCGTCATGTCTGGACGCTGATCGACGGAGGACCCGAAGGAGCTATATACAAATCGACCGATGCCGGGAAAACCTGGAATAAGCTTACCAACGGCCTTCCCTCTGGCGATGTTGGGCGCATCGGGTTGGCTATTTCTCCTGTTAATCCTGACATTGTTTATGCAATCATAGAAGCCGAAGGCGAAACGGGTGGATTTTTCCGCACTACCAACAGAGGTGCATCATGGGTTAAAATGAGCAACTATGTTAGTCCTTCTCCTCAATACTATAACCGGATATTTTGTGACCCTAAGGATGAAAATAAAGTTTATTCTGTCGAAACTATAACCCAGGTAACCACCGATGGTGGACGCACTTGGAAAGCTTTGGGTAACGACAAACGCCATGTAGATGACCACGCCTTATGGATAGACCCCGCCAATACCAATCATATGATTATTGGAGGTGATGGAGGTATATACGAGACCTTCGACGGGGGCAACCATTGGGACCATAAAGAAAACCTGCCTGTAACCCAATTCTACAGGGTAAGTGTTGATAATTCTGAGCCTTTCTATTATGTGTTTGGAGGAACTCAGGATAACAATAGCATGGGTGGGCCCAGCCGCACACTCCGCACTGCAACAGTAAGTGATGATTGGTTTGTTACGCAGGGGGGGGATGGTTTCGAAACGGTAATCGATCCATCTGACCCCAATATCGTTTACGCCCAGGCCCAGTATGGCGCCTTGGTTCGCTACGACAGACGTACAGGTGAAGCCATTGATATACAGCCACAACCTCCTGCCGGCGAGGCTTATCGTTGGAATTGGAATTCACCCATCATTGTAAGCCCCCACCATCCACATCGGCTTTATTTTGCAGCAAATAAACTCTTCCGCTCCGACGACCGGGGGGACACCTGGCAAGTGGTCAGCCCTGACTTAACCCGACAATTAGACAGAAATAAACTTCCAGTATTCGGAAAAATTCAATCGCCTGAGGCCGTAGCAAAAAATGCATCAACCTCCTTCTATGGTAATATAGTAGCCCTGGACGAATCTCCTGTAAGAGAAGGATTGCTCTATGTAGGTACCGATGATGGACTGATTCAGGTAAGCATGGATGGGGGTCAAAACTGGGTAAAATACGAGAAATTTCCGGGTGTACCGGATATGACTTATGTAGCGTATATCCTGGCCTCCCAACACGATGAAAACGTGGTTTATGCTTGCTTCGACGGCAGAAAACAAAACGATTTAAAACCCTACGTTCTCAAAAGCACTGATAAAGGGAAAACCTGGCAAGCCATCACCGCCAACCTTCCCCAGCGGGGTACTGTATATTGTATTGCAGAAGACCATGTTGACAAAGATTTACTTTTTGTTGGAACTGAGTTTGGTGTGTGGTTCAGCAGCAATGGAGGCCGCATATGGACAAAACTTTCCGCCGGCTTACCTACCACATGCGTTATGGATATGGCAATTCAAAAAAGAGAAAATGACCTGGTGATAGCCACTTTTGGCAGGGGTTTTTATATCCTTGAAGACTATTCGCCCCTGAGAGGACTCAGTACCACCAAACTGGATACCGAAGCCCTGATTTTTCCTATAAAACCTGCTTTAGCTTATGTACAAAGCGGCACCAAATATGGACAGGGTTCCACGTATTACACTAACCCGAATCCTCCCGTTGGGGCAGTTTTTACATGGTATCTAAAAGAAACTCCCAAAACCCTTCGCCAACAGCGTAAAGACCAGGAAAAAGATTTATGGAAAAAGAAGAAAGACATTGAATACCCCCCCTATGAAAGGCTCAAAGCAGAGGATGATGAAGAAAAGCCCTATCTGGAATTTACTATAAAAAACGCAGAAGGGCAGGTTATTCGCCGTTTAAAAGAAAAACCTTCTCAAGGAATAAACCGGAAGGTTTGGGATTTGCGCTATCCGGCTATGTTTCCCGTGAGGCCCGGTAGCAACGAATTTGCCGATGCCGGCAGTGCTATGCTGGTACCTCCCGGAATCTATCAGGTGGAAATGAGCCTGGTAGTGCGTGATTCTATCAGACCATTAGCAGGACCGGTAAGTTTTGAAGTAAAAACTCTGAAAAACGATCAAATGAGCGCTGAAGCATTGGCTAAATACAAGGAATTTCATCGACGCTTTCAGGAAACAGCAAGGGTGGTGATGGGCGCATTCCAAATCGCTGATGACCTGGAGAAGAGAATTAGTTCTCTTAAAAATGCTGCAGACCTGACACCTAATGCACCCTTCGAATTGAGGACAAAAATTAAATCACTGCAAAAAGAGCTGGATATCATTCAGATTGCATTTAAAGGAGATGAGGGATTATCAAAACGAAACGAAAACCAGCCCCCCAGCCTGCGTGACCGGCTCAATAATCTCGTCTATAGCCATTGGAGCTCAACATCCGCTCCCACCAATACCATGATTAACGATCACGAAATTATACTGGAAGTCTTCACTCCCTTATATGAAAAATTGAAGACCTTAAACAACCTGGAAATCCCTGCTATTGAAGCACAATTGGAAGCATTGGGGGCACCCTATACCCCGGGGAGATGGCCACAGTTAAACAAATAGGCTAAAACCAACCATCGTTAACCTACAACATCATCAGAAGCCTGCTGGATATCAATTTTCTTGCAGGCTTCTCTGTTAATAAGAACCACGCTTCTGAGGATTTTTACTGAGTTATTTGGCGATTGTAAATGGATTATTTAATTTTGCAGTCCGAAAAGTCCATTGACTTTTACTTGCGCCTATAGCTCAGTCGGTTAGAGCAACTGACTCATAATCAGTAGGTCCCTGGTTCAAGTCCAGGTGGGCGCACAAAAATGAGGCCTGTTCAACAGGCTCATTGTGTTTATAATAGCGGGATGTAGCGCAGTTGGTTAGCGCGCCACGTTCGGGACGTGGAGGCCGCTGGTTCGAGTCCAGTCATCCCGACCTCTTGGCAGAAGCGGCTACAGGCCGCTCTTTTTTTAAATAAAAAGAAGACCCGGCACTTTGAAGCACCGGGTCTTTGAACATTAGCCCAATTATTATTTAATGAAGAATAACCACTTTTTGTTGCCAGGTTTGGGTCTCCGTCTCAATCTTTATAAGATAAGTCCCTGAGGCAATACCTGACACATCGATAGTGAAACTTCCGCTATCTGAAAAGTCGTGAAGGGCCTCCCAAACCTTTTCACCAGGTGCATTGAGAAGACAGACTATGGCTTGTCCTTTGGTGTCTGGCAAAGTCACCGTCAGCACCTTTGAAACAGGATTAGGATATATACGCAGAGTTTGAGATGTGGCTCCAGATACACCTACATTGTTGTCAAGGGTTATGTTGAGTGCTTCTGAATACGGGCCTGGACCACATTCATTCAATCCCCTCACTTTTAAGAGAGCCTGACCCATAAACAGGGTATTCCAGGACACCGAGGCTACAGTACCATTGCCAGCAATGGTTCCTGCATTAGAAGGCTCAAGATTCCATTCGTAGCTGGTAGCATTAGAGGCACCCGATGTCAGATATTCGCTAACCGGAGTCAATGGGATATAGATATATGAGGGTCCCGTGGGGGTACCAGCCTGGCCTGCAAGCTCCAGCAATACTATCTGGGCACTGCCATTCATAGAATTCTGACATCCATTCAAAGATACACCCATAATGGTGTAAGTACCTGGTTGAGTTAAATTATTAAAGGTCAATACATTTCCTGTTCCGGGCAAAGTGGTTCCGGTAGAAACGCCATCCAGATAAAGGGTGTAGTTTACATTCAGTTGTGAACCGTTAAGGGTAACAGGCAGACCAGTGCCACCCGGGCAAAGGTTTCCACCACCTGTTGTATTGAAAGCGGTTGGCAAAGCCTCAACAGTAACCGCCCGGGCTACCGACCAGTTGCTCACCCCACATGAATTAATGGCTTTTACCTTTATTTGTGCAGCACCACTAAAAGCAGGATCCCAATCAACAACTCCCATGGTCCATACTCCAGTAATATTACCCGCATTGGCGGGTTCCACCGCCCATTCATACGATGTGGCACCAACCACAGGGTCAGTAAGATATTCCGTATTGGGACTATCCTGACAAATGTAATCGGGCCCGCTCGGCTGATTAGGCTGAAGCGGAGCTATATCCACATTTATATTAAGCGGAGCAGACCACGGCCCTTCACCACAGTTATTTGTGCCTTTTACTTTCAATGAGGCAGTTCCGATAAATGAGGAATTCCAGGTAATAGTGGCAACAATGCCATTTCCGCTTATAGTACCCGCAGAAGCAGGTTCAAGCGACCAAACGTAATTGAGAGCAGCAGGTGTACCCGTGGTAGTATAGGAAGTTGGTGAACTTCCCTGGCACAACTGGCTATTGCCGGTTGGGGTGCCGGGAACTCCGGGCACAGGATTAACCGTTATATAGGATGTTTTTGTTAAGGAACCACTGCCATATTGATTGGAGGCAGTGAGGCTTACATCATAAGTACCGGTTGTGGTATAAGTAACCGAAGGATTTTGCTGTGTTGACGAAGAAGGCGTACCTCCCGGAAAACTCCACGACCAGCTTGTAGGATTATTGGTTGAATTATCGGTAAAGTTGACGCTGTTGTTTTCACAAATAATGGTTTGTGATGCTGTAAAATTGATGGTAGGAACTGGTCCGGTGCTTTCACATGAAATGGCAGCTTTCCAGCCTTGTTTCGTAATGCTGCCATCAGAGGTGAAACGGAACGTAAGAGCACCACTCGTATTGGTATTGGATGCAATAATAGTCCCCGGACTTGTTGTACCATGGAAAGGACTGCCGCTTACCTGCGGAGAGGCGGTACTTGGACCATCATAAATATACAAATAATCATAGCCTGATTCTGTTTCAAAACTTAAGAACTGTGCCTTCACCTTATTTCCAGAGGTTCCCGGATTGAACGTCATAGTATAATTTTCATTGTTTTGGTACGTTCCCGTTTCACCACCCGAATCATAAAAATTACCGGTGCAAGTATTTACGGTAGTATTCGACATCACGAAAGTCGGAATAAGCCCAATGACTACCTGCTTGGTGGAAGAGGCACTGTACTGACCTGATGCTCCGCCGCTAACATTGAAATTAAGGTTTACCGGGGTTCCTAAAGGTGTTGTTGGATTGGCGGTCACACTAAATACTGCATTGCCACTAGCTCCAGCATTCAAAGGATTGATTACTGAGGAATTGTTATTGATGGTTAAATATGGGCTACTTCCACCCACAACAGAGAGCACACCGATAACATTGGAAACAGCACTGGTACCCGAATTTGTAACCTGAATTAAGAGATTAGCTGTTTCACCCGGGTCGAGAATACCATCGTTGTTGCATGCGGGACCATTGTCCTGTACTGTAAGATTGCCGATAGTAAATGCAGGGGCATGAGCAGTAATGCTAAAGCTGCTGCTCCAGTTATTTGCCCCGCTGACGATGTTCAACTGGAAAATCACTACACGACCATCGGGAATATTGTTCGCTACACTATAAGTAAACGCATTAGGAACGGTAACAGTGCTATTGGGGTCGACGACACCAAAATTTTCGGTGTTATCAGTAATGGTGATAAAAGGGTCGGTGGTTGAGAGCGTGGCGATAACATTGGTAGCCTGCTGTGAGCCTACATTTTTAAGAGTTACGTTAAGCAAATTGGTTTCTGCATAATCCATCATGCCATTATTGTTGCCATTGGGTGCAGGGTCAGAAATAGTGGCATTGTTATACACAATATATGGCCCACTTGCCGGAACAATATTGACCAGAGCAGAATAACGGCGATAGTTTTGCTTGGTAACTGTGACTCTCATCTGATCAGGGGGGACCTGGGCAGGAATGGTAATTTGAACGGGAGCACCGGTTCCGTTGGCAGTGCCAATAATCTGATCATTCACAGTAAGACAGATAAAGCTTCCGGCATTGGCCGTAACAGTGAAAGTTGTAGAACCTGCCACCAATACCGGGTCATGCAGCACAGTAAGGTTTTGAGGTACTTCGCTAAACAGACGTAGGAAGGCATCGCCGTGATGGTGAAATAGATGATAAGTTACTTCTTTATTGCTCGTGTTGTAAGGCCAGCTGGAAGTGGAAAGATAAATTTTACCGGCAGCATTTCCAAAAGCGGGTAAAAGACCTCTTGAAGCAGGGGTTGTTCCGTAAGTTGGCATAAAATCAGGCCACATGTTGTCGTACATCCCCCATACATAAGTGTCGTTAACAAATGAGTAGGATACTTCTGTGGCGCCAATTACACCTAGTGCACCACTGTTAATGTTGTTGTAGCGATAACGATGAAATTTTTCTGTAAAGCATTCACTGCTCCAGTTGTACTTACCAGTGAGGCAATTAATGGAGAAAATGAAGGTAAGGTCGGTATTTGTCAGCCCGTCGATATTGGTATTGGTGTAGGATGGCTCACCCCAGCCGGTTTCCATACCATGATCCCGATGTTGAAGTAAAAATGAACCGGTGTTAATTGCATTGTTAATCATCGTGGCATTTCCCCCTGTCCATCCCCCCAATTGGTTTGGATACTGAGGAATATATCCCTGCCCGTTAGGCCCAAAATAATCTACTACTGTGCTGGTATTGGTGGCTGTTGACCAGACTGTTCCCGGGGTCCCTGAATAAATTTCGTTGATTCGAACAGGTGTCTTTCCATGAACATTGGCAAAATAACCCCCTACTGATTCAGAACAAATCTGAAACCATCTTTCGGTCTGCCAACCCAGGGCAGTGATGGGATGGCTGTAGAAATAGGCACTGGTGGGCGGGTTGCGCTCATATTTGATACCCTTGGAAACCATGGTTTCCAGTTGAGTGGCATTATTGGCCGTAATGCGTGCTAAAATAATATCAGGCAAATGATCTCCATTGACATCGGCATAGATATTATCCGAAGCACAATAGTTGTTGTAAATGGGAGAAATAATATTAATAGTTCCATCAGTTCCATAATCGCCCAAAAGCAGGACAGCAGCAGGGGGTACAGTCCAGGTATTATAGGCGTTATTGATATAGTTTTCAATGGCAGTAGTGGTATTGCCACCTACATCAGTAACGGTTTTTACTAAAGTAGAAATACCTTCTCTCACTCTCCAACGCCGGATGGAATCGGCCCACTGCAGGAAGGGTGCGCTGGTGGGTGTAATGATAAGATATTCGGCACCGGTTTCTTCTGTGGGCGAAGAAGCCAGGTTTCGAACGCGGGCATCGTAATCCATTTTGGGTAATGACTCAGAGTTGAGAAAAGCATCTTCAAGAATAGGGTCAAACCAGCGGGAGCGGAGCCGATCATCGCCAAAGTGGCCGGTGCCCCCTTCAAAATTAATTTCAACCTTTATATCGCGAATGATGCGCAACTCCTTTGTTACAGGATTATACCGAAAAGGACAAAAAGCTACATGCACATAATCCACCCCCCTCAATTGACTGACCTCAGAAATCATAACAGGTTCGGCAGGGAAAAAAGCATTCTTGCTGTAATAACGCATGTCTTTTTCATACACCAAAGGGTTGGGATCGTTGTCGAGTGGAAGGCGGGGCGCAGGCGCAATATTTATATCCCGTATTGACTCATCACGCATTGCGGTAATGGTTATACGCGGGACAGAACCTTTGGGAATGGCGATCATGCGACTGGCTGTGGGCAAATTGGGCATTCCTTCGTCTGCTGGTACAAAAAACTCATCAAAAATGATGTTTTTCATGGCTTCCCCCTTAAGGTCAAAATCCTCAAGGCGAAAGCCCTTCATTGAAAAATTAAGCTTAACAGCATCAACACCGGAATATTTGAGGTTGATGCCGGGTTTATCCCAGCTGTCGGAATAATTAAACTCCTGACCATTCAATACTCCGAAGGCCAGAACAACCAAGAAACTGGCAAGGTAAAGGGGTTTTCTCATATACTATTGGATTTTGGTGAAATTGATTGCGAAATCGATTGCAAATATATATTTTAAATACATTTATTTTATCTTCTGATCGACGATCCTGAATTTTATAATTTGTTTAAAGTAGATCACCCAGAAGCCTATATCCGATTTCAGCACTACTTCAGGTTTTGTAAGTGTTGCGAGGGGTTTACCCGTTTTTTCTAAATAAAAAGTAAGTCGCTGGGCATGCACCTTACCAACCAGAAAAGCAGCGTAAAGCGTAAAACAAAACCGGAAAACCAAAGGCTTACTGAAACCAGCTGTTATCAGTTTGGCGTAGATTTCTTCAAATAAACTCTCAATGTGTTGAGCAAAAACAAAAGGTGAGGGGAAATAAGAGGCAGGGGTGGTTATTCCCTCCTGGAGGTCCTGCCAAACATCGGCCATATCATCCATAAGCTGAATTGCAGCTCCGGCAACCCTAAGGGCTTCCTCCTCCTCCTTTTTAACCTCTACTGGCAGTAGGTGCCTAAATACCATTAACCCGGCAGCTCCTTTCAAATAGGTTATTCTTTCTAATTCTTTCCGGTTCAGGATCCCTTTTTGTTGGCAACTCTCATGCTCTATCTTACTAATATGATTAATCCACCTCAACAACCCATCGGGCATAGGAGCTTCCTTCATAATCATGTGATATAGACTGTATAACAATTTTCCAACAGGGTCATCGGATTCCTGAGGAGGAAACACAATAAGAGATTCCCCCTTCCAGTTTTCATCGTAAATCATATCGAAGAATGCAGTGGCTGCCCCGGCCAGTGCCAGCAGACGGCGTTGCTTGCTGTCAGGTTTCCGATTATGCAATTCATAAAGCAATGAACCAAAAAAAGGCGCGAGAGTTACTGTATAATTCTTAACCCGATACCTTAATCTTTTAACCTGAGTCTCTGGTAAAAAATTATAAACACCTGAAAATAAAGGATTTATTTCTGTAGTAAATAGCTTTTTAAAATACCGCTGCAGGGAGTAAAACCTGATTGCCAGCTTCAGCAATTGCCACAAATTTCCAACCCTGAGCATTCTAGTTCTAAAAAGCATTTAGGAGCTTTGAAAAACTATTCTTACCGCCTGATCAAGGGAGAGCCCGAGCAAACCGGCCGCGTTTCCTTTATTGATGGCTATTTGCAACAAACCTGTTGAAGAAAATAGGGCTAAAATTTCTCCCTCAGGGACATCTCCATAAGCCTCTGAAATACGAGTCAATTTATACCTTGTATAACCGAGCTCTATTGAAAATTTTCGATTCGCCACAACTTTCAAAAACAGCTCTTTGGAAATATTTGTAAATACGTTTTCGTACCTATCGATATAAATAATTTTCCCGGATATTCCCTGTTCATTAATAACAGGATTAAAATGTTCTTTCACATTCAGGGTATGGCGGCTTTCGCCCAGTTCTTCAATGTCCCTTCCCCTTGCCAGATGCACAGCTGCTTTTACAAATACATCACGCGTACTAAATGTAAAAGTGTACCCGTCCTGAGGTATTTCGAGCTCAACAATAGCATCAGGTTGACGGTCAAATATTAAGCCAAAAATCCCGTTATCAGCACCGATAAAGTAATGTCCTTCCATGGCGATAGCCACATGAGGGGTTTGAAGACTGGCTTCAGTATTTATGCCAACAATATGCACAGTGCCCTTTGGAAATGATTTCCAACAATTACGCAGGATGAAGGATGCCTGGCCAATATCGAAAGGCGGTATAAGGTGAGTGATATCCACTATAATGGCATCAGGCATTTTACCAAGCAGTGCACCTTTCACTGAAGCCAGGTAATGATCTTTGAGTCCCCAATCGCTAGTAAGTGTTATAATTGCCATTTTTTATGCTTTACGGCGCTGTTTTTTGGTATAATTTTGTGCTTCAAAAATACGAAAAACATTAGCGTAGCACCTTTACACCTTTGTCAATACTATTGAATGAACGAAAGAATCATTTCTATTGAATCATATAGCCCACTTGAAATTTACGGTCCCAATGATCGTTACCTCAATTTGCTTAGAAACCGCTTCCCTCGATTGAAAATTATTGCGCGGGGTGATGTTCTGAAGTTAGTGGGCGAAAAAAACGACATTGAGGTTTTCGATCATCTTTTCGGGCTCATATTAGTACATTTCGATCAATTTGGCCGGCTCACCGAAAATGATATTTACGAAATAATCGGCTCCGACAGCGACCAGATGTATGACCAGGTGAGGCTAAAAGAAAACAGCGATGTACTGGTATATGGCAATCATGGATTGCAGGTGAGGGCGCGAACCGTTAATCAGCGAATGCTGGTAGAAAGTTCCATGAAAAACGACATGGTGTTTGCTATCGGCCCGGCCGGCACAGGGAAAACATATACTGCAGTAGCTTTGGCAGTAAGAGCCCTTAAAAACAAGGAGGTCAAACGCATCATTTTAACCCGGCCGGCAGTTGAAGCAGGAGAAAATTTGGGTTTTCTTCCCGGCGACCTTAAAGACAAGCTTGACCCTTATCTTCAACCTCTCTACGACGCCCTTCGCGACATGCTGCCTGCACAAAAACTGCTTACTTATCTTGAAGATGGCACCATAGAGGTAGCACCTTTAGCCTTTATGCGTGGACGCACACTTGACCATGCCTTTGCCATTCTCGATGAAGCCCAAAATGCCACTCTCAGCCAGCTGAAAATGTTTCTTACCCGCATGGGTCGAAGTGCCAAATTCATCATCACAGGTGATATTACCCAGATTGACCTGCCACCCAGCCAAACATCGGGACTGGTGCATGCCATACGCATTTTACAGGGTATTCAAGGCATTGATTTTATTTTTCTCGATGATAGAGATATTGTAAGACATCGTTTGGTAAAAGAAATTATTGAGGCATACGGCCGTGATGCCGAAGTCTTTCGCAATAAGAAAAAATCCGACAACCCTTCTCCTTCTGATAATCCGAATGATAATGAAAACCCCTCTTAAAGAAACCCATTTCGCTTTTCCTGGCCAGACAGGATTTTACCGGGGCAAGGTCAGAGACGTATATTTTGTTGATGACCTGCTAATCATGGTTGCCACAGATCGAATCTCCGCCTTCGACGTGGTTTTACCCAGAGCTATTCCATTTAAAGGTCAGGTGCTCAATCAAATTGCCAATTATTTTCTGGATGCTACAGCACACCTGGTACCCAACTGGAAACTTGCCTCTCCTGACCCTGTGGTTACCATTGGTCGCAAATGCAAGCCCTATCCGGTAGAAATGATAATCAGGGGATACCTCACCGGAAGCGCCTGGCGTGCATACAAATCAGGCATCCGGGAAATCTGTGGCGTAAAATTGCCCGATGGCATGCAGGAAAACCAACGTTTCCCCGAACCTATTATAACTCCTACTACAAAAGCCGCAGAAGGACACGACCAGGATATTTCTAAAGAAGAAATAATTCGTCAGGGGTTGATACCTGCAGAAGAATACCAGATATTGGAGAAATTCACCCGAAAGCTTTTTGAATATGGCACCCACATGGCAGCCGAAAAAGGGCTGATATTGGTAGATACCAAATATGAATTCGGAAAAAACCAGGAAGGTATTTTCCTTATTGACGAAATACATACCCCCGACTCCTCCCGCTATTTTTATGCTGAAGGCTATGAGGAAAGATTCATGAAAGGCGAAGCCCAACGCCAGCTATCAAAAGAATTCGTCAGAGAATGGCTCATGGACCAAGGCTTTATGGGCAGGCAGGGTGAAAAAGTTCCCTTTATGGATGATACCTTTGTTGAGCAGATATCCCAGCGCTACATCGAACTTTTTGAAAAAGTGACCGGGAAATCTTTTGTTCCTTCCGACTACGATCAAAACCCGGAAGACAGGATTTACCAGAATATCGTTACCTGGTTCGAAAACAAACAAAAACAGTAGCTACAAGGACGATTTCACAAGAAGCCGATAACCCGTCCCATGAATATTCTCAATCTCCACATCGGGGTCTTGGTTAAGGTATTTGCGCAATTTTGTAATAAATACATCCATACTTCGGGTGGTGAAGTAATTGTCGTCACCCCAAATGGTTTTTAGTGCAAGGTCGCGGGGAACTACCTCATTCATATTCTGGCACAACATTTTTAGCAATTCAGCCTCCTTGGGACTGATTTTACGGGTTTCACTCCCCAGACTAATGATTCTCAGAAAGGCATCGAAGCTGTATTTACCAATCCGAAACTCGCGCTGCTCCTCCTTTTTTCCTATTTGCCCATGACGCTTGAGGATGGCTTTCATTTTATACAGTAAAACTTCAGAATCAAAAGGCTTGGTGATATAATCGTCGGCACCAAGTTTAAAGCCTTCCAAAACATCCTCTTTCAAGGTTTTAGCTGTAAGGAAAATAAGAGGTATTCCGGGCTGCAAATGTCTGATTTCACGGGCTATGCTGAAACCATCTACATTTGGCAACATAACGTCTAAAACACAAATATCGAATTTCCCTTTGAGGAAGGTTTCAACCGCAACCTTTCCATCATCAACCCATGTAACCTCGTAATCATTAAGTTCGAGGTATGACTTGAGTATAGCCCCAAAATTCAGGTCGTCTTCTACTAAAAAAACACGGTTAGCATCATTCATGCTCATCAGTTTTTTGCGGTAACTCAATGATAAACTCACTGCCTTTGCCCGGTTCGCTTTCAATGCGAATGTCACCGCCGGTGGCAGTAACGATGGCTTTAACATAAGCCAAACCTAAGCCAAAGCCTTTAACGTTATGTATGTTGCCTGTCGACTTTCGGTAAAACTTTTCGAATGCCCTTGAACGGGTCTCGCGGTCCATTCCCATACCATGATCCTTTACCGAAATCATCAAGCTGCGAAGTTTATTCCTCGTACTTACTTCTATTTCAGGCGTATCTGGTGAATATTTATTGGCATTGTCGAGCAAATTAAACATTACATTTAAAAAATGAATCTCATCTACCCTTGCTACCGAATTCTCAGCTTCGAGTCGTGAAATAATCTTCCCTCCCCGTTTTTCTACCTGAATCGAAATATTCTGAATAGCCTGATTAATCAAATCGTGTACATCGAGAGGCTGCAAGTTAAGACCAAAGTCTTTCTTTTCCAGAAGGGCCATACGCAGTACACTTTCTACCTGGGTATTCATCCGCTTGTTCTCCTCTTTTATCACCTTGATGTAATACATAATTTTTTCAGGGTCATTGATAATCCTGGGGTTTACAAGACTATCAGCGGCAAGCGATATGGTGGCAATAGGAGTTTTAAACTCGTGAGTCATGTTATTAATAAAATCCGATTTTATATCGGAAATCTTTTTTTGTCGAAGAATCACAAAAATACTCACCACGAAAGTTACGACAATGAAAAGGGTGAATGCAGCTGAGGCAAAGACCATCCAGCCGATATTTTTCAAAAGGTGCATCTGGCGAGTCGGGAAGTAAAGCAAAAGGCGGTCGTTGGTACTGAGGAAGCGGTCCATGAAAAGGGGCGCTTCATATAGTTTTGTGGTTTGATATCTGCCAAAATTGGGACTTTGGGCAAGTGTATCACCGGGTCGGCCAACAATGGTATATTCAAAAGGTAAATCAATGCCATGCGCATGCAGCTCACGTGAGAGAATTTCAGGAGTTGCCGGAATATTTAGTCGGGCTCGTGTAGCATTGTCCAGCGATTTAATCTCAAGAGTAAGGCGGTTAAGTGCATCAGTAAGCCAGGCAGTCTGTTTTTCAAGTTGCCGGATACGGTCAATATGTTGCTGACGCTCTTCCTGCTTATGATGAAAAATTCTTGATCTTAATGCTGGTGGTGAGGGATTAAAAAAGCCTTCAGGGAAAAAATCTATTAGATCGCCAAATTGCTGTTGAAAAAATTCTTGCTGGCGTCGAATAATCTCTTCGTAGTAAGGATCAGATGGAAACGGTAAGGTAAATTCATCTATGAGCTCCTTCTCTCCATGATTATTGCCCATCAAAGTATCGGTAAATTCAGAATAAACTACAACATGGCTGTTTCCCCCTTGACCCCGAATCAATTGCTTTCGATATTTTACAATTGCCGGATTCCTTCTCTTCTTTTGTATAAAAGTATCTTCAGCCATGTTTTTATTCTGCTTTAAAGCAGGAGAGGACAGTAAGGTATCGGCCATGCTTAGCATGTGCATACGATCGGAGAGAAAAAGCAAAGTCTGGTCGCGCTCCAGACGCCTGGCAGTTTCTCCAATCGAGGCCATCACATCACGATCGAACTGCTGTTCCTGCAATTCGTACATCTTACGAAACCAGAAATATTGCAGAAACACCACTCCCAACAGCGAAAGGGCACTGAGGATTATGACAAACCTTATGATTTTCCGATTCATGCTGCAAAGTTAGACGCTTTATTATCCAGCAAGATATTCCCTTAACATTATTTAACTATGTTTAACCGCTTGTTAACTTTATGATTTATAACCACATGGTAGTTTTGCAGCGTCAGAACATGTAAAAAAAACACAGCTATGAAAACAAAGTCATGTTTAATCCTTAAAGCCATGCTTGTCCTGGTATTATTTATAGGTTTTACGCCACAATTTGCTTCAGGCCAGGACAAAAAAAATGATACCCCGCCCATTCCTCCTGATGACATGATCTTTGGATTTTTTGATGAGGATGAAGATGCCATTGCATTTTCTTTCCCTGACCTTGATGATATAGTTGTTCCGGATACCGATGCAGAAATGCCCTATTTTGATGAACCTCTACCTGACCCCCAAGCTTTAAAAAGAATGGAAAGGGCGTTGCGCCAGATGCATAAAGCCATGCGCAACCTGGAGCGGGAAATGCGTCATCTTAAACATATGTACCCAAAGGCTTCTGAGCAATGGGACGAGAGTATAAAAGCATTTCCACCATTCCCTCCTGACTTCCAGGATTTTCAACCACCCTTCCCAGGGCATCGGTTTTTTATGGAGGAAAGGCTTGACGCACGAGATACATTAATTATTAAATCAGATTCACTTACCAAAGTAATCATTCTGGGTGGTAAAAAAGGAGATACTATTGTTCGTAAGACTGTTAAGGTTCTCAAAAGAGGAGAGGGCAATGAGGCCGATACAATTGTTATGGAACGCATGATTACACCCGGCAAGCGCCGTGCATTCCCATCTGATGCAGATTTCTCCTCCCGGGTACCCGGCCGGCTTAAAGTTGTCGACTTGAGTAAGGATGACCTGGCTGGCTTGGCTAAATCAGCCCTTGCTCCTGCGACTCCATACGAACCTCTGGGCATACCTGAAATTAAAGTGAGACCTTTGCGCAAAGGAGTCTTAAATCTTGCTTTCCCGGCAGCAAACCTTAGCTCTTTCGATGTAAGTCTTTATGATGAAAAAGGGGATCTGATATTCCAGGAATCCATTAAGAAAAATATGGGTGATTATGCCCGACAGATACAGGTTGATCGTAAACCTCCTTTTTTCATCAAAATCAACCAAGGTAAAAAAACATTGATAAAGAAAATCATACCAGATAGATAGTTCTATAAACTACTCACTCCAACTGTGTTGTGCTGCTTGGATAAAGGTTTTGGATTTTGGTTTTCAACTCCTTAGAGTAAAATTAATGAGTGGTTTTGTGCCCGCCGCTGCCTGGATGGCCCCGGCGGTTTTTATTTTTATCAAATTCTATCAGAAAACCTCAAAGCACTTACCTATTGCTTCGAATCCGGGTGAGTTTTCCTCCCACAGTTGTACTAATCTTCTCCTCCTCAGGGGTTCCGTAAAGAATAAGCTCACCTGCAGTGGAAACACTGGCCTCCAGACTGCGCTCAACACTTGCCTCAATAATACCTCCCGTGTAAGCTTTCAGCAAAGCCTTTTGTGCGGAAAACTTATGGGCTCTAATTTCTCCGGTGGTTTTAGCTTCAGCCTCCAAATAATTAGTTTTGCCTATGAACGCTATCTTACTACCTGTAGCTGCACTCAATTCAAGACTATTGAATTCGCCCTGCAAATGCAGTGAAGCCCCAGAACTCACATGAGCGCTAAAATCAATACCTGCTTCCTGAAAGCTGGCTTCTACTAAAGCACCTCCTCCTGCCTGCAGCTCCTTAAGTTTTCTATACTCAACCTTAACTTTCACTTCCTCACCTTTCATTTGATCTCGGAGATTCATCTTTATTTTCAGGGTACGGCCTTCCTGTTCGATATCCAACATATCTGTCTTCTCTGCAACAACCACACGTTCAAAATCAGATTTTTCAAGCACTAAATCAATATTACCCTGAACGCTTAGCTTATCAAAATCCTTGAATGTAAGCGGTGTTTGAGCTAAAGAAGAGCTGAATGAGCCCAGACCAACAATCACAAAAAAAATTCCCAATCCTCTCATCGTTCTTTTTTCTGCAAAATTGCAACTTTGGCACGATGTTTTAAGCATGAGTGAGACAGATTACAAAAAATGAATTTGTTATTTTTGCAGTCATTAAAGCAATCATATAGTAACCTAATAACCAAACAAAAATGAGAAAGACGCTGATTTTGAATGTTCTATTGGGATTAATGCTCTTAGCTGGAATTAATCTGAAGGCCCAGACTCTTGAGGAAGCTGGTACTGTATTCAACGATGCCATCCAATTGATGCAAACTGACGTAGCTGGTGCTGCTGCAAGATTTGAGGAGGCTATAGCCATATGTGAAAAATTGGGGGAAGAAGGAAACGACATAAAGTCGCAGGCCATTGCACAGATACCTCCCCTGTACTACAACTATGCCGTCAAACTGCAAGCTGATGGCAATCAGGATGAAGCCATCTCCGCAGCCCTCACAGCCAAAGAAAAGGCCGAAAAATACAGTAACTCCGAAATCAAAGAAAAATCTATCGATTTGCTGACGCAGCTTTACTATGTGAAAGGCAACGAACAAGCAAAAAATAAAGATTTTGACGGAGCAATAGCCAGTTACGATAATGCGCTAAAAACAGATCCTAAATTTTTTCGAGCTATTTACGGAAAAGCGCTGGTTTATGTGATGCAGGACGACCTGTCTAATGCGGAAGCCGCTTATAATGAATTGTTGGCAGCTGCCGGATCTGATGATGATCTGGTGAAGCGTACTGCAGGTAGCCTTGGAAAAAAATATTCCATTGCGGCAGCAAAAGCCATCAAAGCCAATAAAGCTGCTGAAGCTCTCAGCATGGTGGAAAAAGCTTTAAGCTACGGTGAAGAAAATGCCAATACTTATTATTATCAACTATTAGCTGCCAATCAGCTTAAAAAATGGGACCTGGCAATAGAAGCAGCTCAAAAGGCCCTTCCTTTAGAAGAAAAAGACAAAAACAAAATCTATTTCGAACTGGGTAAGGCTTATGAAGGGAAAGGCAATAAGGGCGAAGCATGCAATGCCTACAAACAGGTCACAGCCGGTCCTCTGGTGCAAAATGCACAATACCAGATGAAGCAGGTGCTGAAGTGCAACTAAATTATTGACTTTGTTAAATATAAGCGGTCGTTTTGGATAAACGGCCGCTTTTTTCGTTTTTTGCAAAATATATCTTTCAGCGGCCTTTGGCCACAAAGTAGGGCTTAAACCGTAAAGCATTTCAAATGAAACACTGGGCATTGCAGGGTAAACTTTCCTCAATAGATATTCTTTTTCTAGTAGCCTATACCCTCATTTGCATTGCCATTGGTTTGTACAGCGGACGAAAGCAAAAGTCAGAAGACTACATGATAGCCGGCAGAAATGTAGGAGTTTGGGGATTTGTGTTCTCAGTAGTAGCATCTTATATAGGTGGAGCAGCTTTAGTGGCTTACTCGGCCTATGTATATCGATTCGGCATTTCTGCATTGGCCGTATTCGCCGGCACAGCAGCAGGCTTCCTTGTTTTTATTCCCTATGCATTAAAAATCCGAAGAATAAGCAATCAAAATCGCTTCTACACCCTTTCTGATTGGTTTTTCTTCAAATATGGTCGCCAAACGGGCCTTCTATCCTCCATTATTCTTTTTGTGGTCTATTTCGGAATGCTTGTAAACCAATTTATTGCAGGAAGTAGCATCCTGTCAATTATCAGTGGCTGGAGTTACGAAAGCTCTCTCATCATGGCAGGGCTTATCATCTCGGTATATTTATTTGCCGGAGGATTTAGCAGCGTCATCAAAACGGATATCTTTCAATATCTTGTGCTTTTTGTTATTCTGTTTATTACCGGTTGGCTCATGTTTGACCACAGTGCCATAGCTGTTGAAGAGGTCATGGACTTTTCGCGCATGGACACAGGTATGACCGTTGCATTTTTAGCGTTCGGGGTTTTCATCGTTTTTCAATCGGCTGAATATTGGCAACGTGTTTATGCCGCGCGCGATATGCATGTAGTAAAAAACGGTTTACTATGGTCAGCTATTCTCGTAATTATCACCGGACTGGCCATTACCCTTATAGGACTGAATGCCCATCATCGCTTACCCCACATTCCCCCCGAAAATGCTTTCGCAGCCGGCATAAGTCTCATTTTTCCGGCTCATTTGCTGGGTGGGGGACTGGTTTTAATATTTGCAGCCATTATGAGCTCGGCAGATACCATCATTTTCGTGCTTGCCTCAAGTGTTGCCAGCGATTATTGGGAACGCTGGCATCAACGTCGGGGACGAAAATCTAATGTTGCCCTTGCCACACGTTGGCTTACAGTAGGGTTTACATTATTGGGGGTTCTTTTTGCCCTGATATTCAGAGACCTTGTGCAAGTTATCATTTTTATAACTGGCCTTGGATTCACCATTATTCCTTCTGCCATCGCGTCTTTCCATCTGAAGCTATCTGCACGAACAGTGGCCACAAGCTTTATATCTGGGGTAATTTATGTCATTCTATTGATACTGGCCGGGAAACTGGTTCCTGAGTATAGCATTGCTTCCATTGGGGTATCATTCCTTGTGTTAATGGGCGGATGGATTCGAGATAAAAGTAAGCCAAGATTCAGAAATTAGTTTACCATAAGGTTGCAACCCCTAATATCGGCTAAATCGTGGCGGCCTAAAACCTCAAAACTCCCATCGGGTAAAAATTTTCCAATGTCGCGTGTCGCCAAAAAACTACACGACCAATAATTGGCCAAATCGATAATATTAATGAGCCCTGAGCGTCCGGGAGGCACAAGTGCAAATGGATCTTCCGGTTCGGTAAGGAAAATCCGCATCCATGGGGGAGTGCGGAAACGCCCCTCTCCCCTACTCCAGGCCTGCGATAAAAGTTCGGTCATTCCATATTCCGAAGCTATTTGATCGACCCCAAAAGCTTCTTTCAAGATGTCATGGAGTTCCTGCCGGGTAAGCTCCCGACGCCTGCCCTTCATGCCTCCGGTTTCTACCACAACTACATCTCTGATGTCCGCTGGGCAGCACTCGGCCAAATCAAGTAAAGCAAAACTCACACCCACAACCATCACCTTACCTTGGCCCCATCGCAAGGCTTGACGAGCTTTTTCCATCACCAAACGGTATTCATTCAGATAAAATCCGTTGTATGGACTGTTACTTTGCTCCATCAATCCTTTCATCATATAAACCAAGGAGCTGTTTTGCCTTTCTAGATAAGAAGGCAATAAGGCCAGAAAAGTCCATTCTGACGGATCACCCCAAAATAAACGAAAGCCCTCGATAAATGAAGCCTTATACAAATTCGCATCCCATACCCAATGTCTCGACGTTTCCATGCCAGTGGTGCCGCTACTTTCAAAAACAAGTAACGGCTCTTGGTTTGTACTTAACACCTTTTGTTTTTTAAATATTTCAACAGGCATGCAAGGAATAGCATAAGGCTCCGACACCGAAAGACGGCTGGCCGAAAGTGCCTCCAGAAACCGCTTGTAAACCGGGTTTTGTTTCTTTTGAAAATAAAAAACTTTCAGCGCAGCTTCTCTGAAATGCCGCTCATCTTGTATGCCAAAAATATCGGATGGGTTCATGCTGCAAAGTTAGTACCCCAATGTCAACGTGGGTTTACAGGAGCCAATCGTTCACGAATGAGTCCTTTGCGGAAAGCAAAGACCAGCAATTCCAGGTCCTTGATTTGCTTTCGAAGTTCCTCGCCCAAGTCGGTATCGGCTACACGAATTCGTTCGGGATGATTCTCCACAACAATACGATTAGAAATAATATCGTGATCTTCGGTAATAGCTTTATGCACCGACTCAAATTGCTTATGCTCTACCAGGGTAAGTGAATAGGAATTGTAAATGAGGGTATAGCCTGCCAGACCCGTCTCCTTGCGGTAGGGCACCGACATACCCCCATCAATCACGAATACTTTTCCATTGGCCTTTACCGGACTTTCCCCTTTGATGGCTTTAACTGGAGTATGACCATTTACGATATGGGCGGTATTGGGGTCGAGTCCAAATTCTTCAAGTATTTTACGAGCAGCGGTTTCAGTGTCGCGGAACTTATAATATGGGTTAGGTGGCTCTTTGTGTGCTTCCTTATCTTCAATGAAATACCTTTCGAAAGTAGCCATACGGGTTTTGCCAAAAAGGGGAGAATGCTCTCCACACCATAAATACCACAAAATATCTAGGTCATAATCGTTGCTTTCGCGTGAATTGCGGTTAAGATAAGCCCTGCGGGCCACGCGTTCAAATTGGTCCAATAAAGCTTTTCCTCGGTAAGGCTGTCCATCGATCGTAAAAGAACTAAACTCTCCCTTCTCATCCATAGGAATACACCCATGAAACATCAAGTTGCCATTGAACTTGCGATACATCCCTCCACGTGTGTAAAGGAAAGTGATGTGTCTTTGAAGTTTTTCGCTATTTAAAAATGAAGATTTAAGCCGGCTCATCACCTCTGCTTCCTCCACTGTCAGTTCAAAAGGATTTTTGGGGTCGATAGTGGGGAAGTGTTTATCGTTGAGGGAAAAAACCTTTCCGTCGATTTCAATGGTTCCTTGGCTAAAGTTTATTTTATCAAGCAAAGTACGATGGTCCATTTGGAATTGGGGATTCCGAAGAATAGCTTGCGCCTCGAGTTTAAATTGAATGATAGATATAGCCTTGTGCATCTGACTAATAAAACGTGTATTCCACAAATTGCGCTGGTCTTCTTTCACCGTGCGAGGAATAAAGGGAGTACATGGGTCGTCAGAATAATGCTTTAAGGCAAAGGTGGCTAAAGGCATCAAATTGATGCCATAGGCATCTTCGATCGTATCCAAATTCTCATACCTTGCTGAAATGCGAAGCACCGTAGCTATAAGCAGTTTACTGCCAGCGGCAGCACCCATCCATACAATATCGTGATTGCCCCATTGAATATCTACAGAATGATGATTGATAAGGGTTTCCATCACTTTGTCGGCTGCCGGACCTCTATCGAATATGTCGCCAATAATATGTAAACGGTCGATGAGCATACGTTGGATAAACCTGCATATAGCTATGATGAAAGCCTTTGCCCTGTCGATACGAATAATACTTTGAATAATACTGTTGAAATATTCCTGCCTTCCGGCTGCACTTTCGTTGAGCAATTCTTCAATTATGTAGGCAAAATCGGGAGGGAGAGCTTTGCGAACCTTGGAGCGGGTATATTTGGAAGCGGCCGAGCGTGCTACCTCTACCAGCCGCTGAAGGGCAATAACATAAAACTCTTCGGGATCTGGTTCATTTTTCAATAAAAGATCAAGTTTCTGCTCAGGATAATAGATAAGCGTGGCGAGTCGCCGTTTCTCGGATTCGCGAATACGATTTCCAAACACCTCATCTATACGCCTGCGTACCACCCCCGAGGCATTTCTCAAAAAATGACTGAAGGTGTCGTATTCTCCATGAATGTCGGTGAGAAAATGCTCTGTGCCCTTGGGGAGATTGAGTATGGCTTCCAGATTAATAATTTCGCTCGATGCAGCTTGGATATTTGGAAACTTCTCGCTCAGAAGCTGCAAATACCTCAGATTGTCTTCAGCCTGTTGCAAGGTAAAACTATCAGGGGTCATATACGGTATTTTTTATTTTAACAAATTTATATGAAAACATGCGAACGACACACAGACGATTAAAAATCTACTCCGTGTCCGAAACTTCTTTACCTGCTCGTAGCACCATCTAATTTTAGCGCATAATTAATTATAATTTGGGTTATGAAAAGGATATTTGGTCTGGACCAGTGCAAAAATATATTTTTATAGATTCAATTAATGGCATGGGTCATCCGGTAGTGAAAGAATATTCCACTTTTTGACATCATTATGTACTTCTCCTGGTGAGTATTAGAAAAGGGAAGCTAAAGAGGATTGAGACATGGAGAATACGGAAATGTACTGGATACCTGTTTGGAACATTTGGGAAAAGATGGGCATTCACCTTTCACTGGTTAATCCCCATCTGATAAAGCAGATTCCAGGAAAGAAAAGCGATGTAAAAGTCGTCCAAGGGATAGCTACCGTGTTAAATAAGGAGTTATTACGAAGTATTTTAGTTCCTTGCGAGCAAATACGAGAGTTGCAAAGCTATAAGTCAAATTGCAGCAACGGGAAGAAATCTGTACTACATACTATGGAACGAACCTTAGAGGTGAGGGATTCGAATCACCAGCCTTGTGAGCAACCTATCAGGGAAGAGTATGATGAAGGACATCCATGCACTCATAGGCTGAACCAATCGCGCAGTTCCCCAAAGGCGGGTTAAGTTAGGTAGGATTAAAGGGAGAAATTTAGTTAATAATTTACCGTTGTCTTTTCTCGCGGTTGAAAAAATGACTCTTTGGGTTTCTGGAATTTTTGCTCTTGTGTAAGAAGATGCCCTTTCGCGTGGGCTGTTTTTACGTCTGTATGTTCGTATCTTTTTACGCTATCGGCTATTCGCTGGGGTTGGGCTAACGGTATTGCCGCTTGCCGCAGCTGGCGATTTAGAAGTATTAAACTATCAACCTGCACTAAATTTGATAGAAATACAAAGCTTGATTTAACTGCTGAATTGCCAGTTTGGGGAGCTGCTGTTATGCATAAACCCATTATTCTATTTTGTTAATATTGTTTGTCATAAATATGGCAATCATACTTATCAGTGAACAAAATTCTGAAATTTCAAAATAGTTCACAGATATTTTAAAATTTTTGTCTCTGAAAATAATAGCTCCATTATTCAAAGTCCAGTCAAAATGTGCAATTGAATTCCTAATTTTGTTTAGTTTCAAATCAGTTTTTTTCTGAAATATATGGTAAAGATTTGGTGAAGTAGTTGGGTCTGTTTGAATGTCTTTAATAAACTCAAAGAACACTTGAATTTGAACAAGTTCATTATAGAAAATAGCATCTCTGAAAGAATGAATTTTGTCAGAATTGGATTTATAATAAGGTGCAACAAACTGTTTCAATCCTTCTAGTTCTTTAAATATTTGTCCAAACCGAGTAAGTTTTGTTTTAAGTTGATCATTTTTTTGAGTTTCACTATAAAGCATAGAAGGATCAATAATAGTCATGTCAATTCCTAAAGGCTTTTTTGCTGCAAGCAGTTGAAATTTTTGTAAAAGTTTTTCTGTATCACTCATATACTTTAATTTTTTGATATTCGTTCATTTCTTTGGGTTAGCATAACGTTTCGGTGGTTTGGGATGTTGGGGGGTTAGGCACATACTGCGTCATCCCATGTTATAATAATTGTAAATATTATAAATAGTTCCATAACCATATCTGCGTCAATGCATTTAACCTCATGTTGTGTGTAGTCTTTTATTTTTCTTGTTTTGAATTAATTTCTTCTTTCGTACAGCCAAGTTTTAATTTCGCTATCCATAAACTAGTTGCTTTGATGAGTCAATGGATTGTTTTAAATATGGATTTTTGATTGTTTTTTCTTCCAATAAATCCACATCACGTTTAAATAGCTTTTCTAGTGATTCTTTTAAGTCAAAGTAGCTGTCAGCGTATTCATAAAGGTCTACGTCTTGAAAGTCTACAACTAGGTCAATATCGCTATCCTTTTTGAATTTATCAGTCAATACAGAACCAAATACAAATAGCCTTCTAACTTTGTGCTTTGAACACAAGTCTCGAATTTTATCAATATTTCTTTCTATCAGATCCATAGAACAAAGATAATAAATTTAGAAGATGTCACCAAATCGTGCAATAGGTCACACTTAACGGTTATAGCTATGAAGCGTGGCGGTTTTGGAATACAAATCTTTCAAGGTACACTAATGTATATTTGAAAAAATATTTCAAATTACTACCAACCCCGCCATGCTTTATGAGCTTTTGTTAGGGCTTTTTATTAGTCTTCTTAGGTTAAATACTCTCATTAGCATATAAAATCCTAAAACTATAATACTAAATATCAATATTTGATTAAATAACCTGGACTTATTAGATAATGTTCTCTCCTCAACAATTTGCCATGGACTTAAGAAACTAAGCTCAGAGTTATTTATTTGACCTATACCATGGTAAATAATGCTGTCATTCCTTAAAACAGCAATATTTGTTTCTTCTTTATCTACATATTTAACAATAATATCATTTTTGTTTATCGCCATAGCTACTACATTTTTTATAATATCATCAAAATCATTATTATTCTTAATTGAGATAGAATAAGAAGAAAAATAATCTATCTTGTGT
>DDBO01000190.1 GCA_002332755.1 Bacteroidales bacterium UBA2030
TTTATGCCTCAACTCACCCAAAGCCAGGTGTAAAATATTACGGAATTTCATTCCAGATATTTATTCCCAATCTCTCCGTCACCTGTCATTTATTATCTGTGCCTCTGACACAACTTCACTTTTTTCTATCTTTCCATGCTATGAAAAGCATTGAGAGGATGAACACGACATTGACCCCAAAACTTCCTCATTCATGAATCATTAAATTAGGATGCACCTGGTAAATCTGAGCAAGCTCAGATAGGTTCTTGTTCTCTCTTAACTCCGCTGGGGCAATCTTTGCTCTAAATTTAGCCGTGATTGTTCTTTTTGACTTATTCCCGTGCCGGAAATTTTAATAATGAGTATATTCCTATCCAATATTTTAGACCATCTCATTCCCAAAGATGGTATAGCTTGGGGGGAATTTACAGGAAAAAGTTAAAAAAAATTGAAAGAGAGAGGTTTTCCAGAAAGAATTATAAATCCTTAAATTGGAGTTGTTCTGTATCAGGTCTATTTCAAGTCTTTTGACTTACGATGCCTTGCATATAAGAAAAACCTTTTGGAGAGTGCCATAAAAAAGCCCGGTGTTGCCTATACCGGGCCATTTAAAATCAGTTACTTTCGATAATTTTAAATAATTCATCGAGCCTGGGGGTAAGAATAATTTCTGTGCGACGGTTTTTGGCCTTACCTTCTGCTGTTACATTAGTGGCAACTGGAAGATACTCACTTCTCCCTGCGGCTGTAAGTCGAGCAGGATTCACTCTGGGGTTACGAGTTAATATTTTGACAATGGCAGTAGCCCGCATAACGCTCAGGTCCCAGTTATCTTTAACCTGGCCAGCCCCCCGATAGGGAACATTGTCGGTGTGTCCTTCAATTAAAACATTGATATCTGGATTGGCTTCAAGCACTTCAGCTAACTGTCGCAGGGCCGAAGCACCGCGTTCGTTTACCTCCCAAGAGCCACTCTTAAACAGAAGGCTTTCTTCCAGTGATACATATACCTTACCATTGCGTATTTCTATACTGAGACCTTTGCCCTCGAAACCCAACAAAGCCTTGGTAACCTTAGCTCGTAATGCCTGAACAGCGGAATCTTTGCGCGCCAATATGCGTTGCAATTCGATGAGACTTTTCTGTTTGGCTGCCAGCTCCAGCTCTAATGCTCTTAAACTGTCTTGCTTCCAGATCACCTTTTCTTGTGCCAGTTGAAGTTCCGACATAATCCGCTGAATCTCCGCCTTGCTACCCCTGCTCAGCTTTTCCGTATTATCCAACAAATCTTGATATGATTGCTGCAATGAAGCATAATCACCCTTCAAGTCCCTGATTTTTTGTCCCAAACGACTGGTATCGGAACTCAACCGAGTAAGGTCTCCGCGTAGTTTATCCAAACGTGCCGTAAGCTCTGTGTTTTCTGTCTGCAATTCCTGATTTTGAGCTTTGAGAGCTGCTGCTTCTTCTTCACAACTCTTCCTTCTTCTCTCTTCCTCAGAAAATTTTTTAGTGGATACGCATCCTGAAGTCATTACCATCAAAAGAAGCAACCAGGTAATTAATCTGTTTTTTTCTGCTATCATTCTATGTGAGCTTTTAAAGTTCTTAGCAAAGAAAATTCCTGCAAATGTATTAAGGAATGGAGTAAAAGGCCACTTTTCACAATAAAGGCCATCTCTGTACCTGTTAACCAGGGTTTTTTGTAATATTGCCTGGATAATCCTTATCATGCCATCACCCAATAAAAAGAAAATCATAAACGACCCTGTATGGGGTTTTATTGCCATTAAAAATGAAGAGTGCTTCGACCTTATCGAACACCCCTATTTTCAGCGACTCAGGCGCATCAAGCAATTAGGACTGACACACCTGGTCTATCCCGGCGCCTTGCACACCCGTTTTCATCATTCTTTGGGTGCCATGCATTTGATGGGTCAGGCACTCGAAGTCATTAAAGCCAAAGGAACCCATATAAGCGAAGAAGAATCGTTAGCTGCCTGCCTTGCCATACTGCTGCATGATCTGGGCCACGGGCCTTTTTCGCACGCACTGGAAACTACCATTGTTAGCGGGGTTTCGCACGAAGAGCTTACCGACCTATTCTTGGCAGAGTTGAGCCATGAGTTTAAAGGCCTCGAATTAGCCTTACGCATGTTTAGGGATGAGTATCCACGTCAGTTCTTTTCAAGTCTTATTGCAGGTCAACTCGATATGGACCGACTCGATTACCTGCGCCGCGACAGTTTTTTTACGGGTGTATCCGAAGGCCAGGTGGGAAGTGAACGCCTCATCAAAATGCTGAATGTGCAAGACGATACCCTTGTGGTGGATGAGAAAGGGCTGTTATCGGTAGAGCATTTCCTTTCGGCCCGACGTATTATGTATTGGCAGGTTTATCTTCACAAAACAGTATTAGCTGCTGAATCATTGCTTATTAATATTTTGCGTCGTGCACAATATTTAGCGGCACAGGGAGCACAACTTTTTGCTACCCCTCATTTTTTTCGCTTCCTCCGTAAGCAATACTCTCTCGCAGATTTTCTTGATGACCCCACGCTTCTTCACTCCTTTGCCCGTATCGACGATTTTGATGTTTTTTCATCCATAAAGGCCTGGACCGAACACGAAGATCGCATACTGTCATCCCTCAGTCGCTATCTGGTCGACAGAAAACTTTTCAGGATCTATCAAAGTCGTCAACCTATTGAAAAAGAATTTATTGATAATTTTTCTCATGCAGTTGAACACCAACTGGGTCTCAGGCCTGGTGAAGGTCAGTGGTTTGTGGCTACCGGAACTGCCTCCACAAATATTTACGACAGTAAAAATGCTCCTATTTTCCTCAGAGAAGCTTCAGGCAGACTTACCGAACTTTCACTTAAAGGCAATCCCTTACCTCCTGAAATAGTAGAAACTCGTTATTACATCTGCTATCCAAGAGAATTAGACATTAATTTTTAGCGCAAAACACAGTACTCAGTTTTCCCGGTCAGTAGTAAAAATAACAAGATTTCGCAGGGCGACTACAGCATCAGAATCAGGAAGTTCGTCGAGCATACCCAGAGCTTCTTCTCGTAATTCAAGCATGCGTTTTTTAGCATAATCAAGACCGCCATAACGGATAACCATCTTAACTAGCTGCTCAACTCTGGCCAGGTTATCATGATCGTTTTTGACTGTATTGATAATGAGTCGCTTTTCGGCTGCATTACATTGATTAAGAACATAAATAAGGGGCAGGGTCATTTTACGCTCCCGTATGTCAATACCGGTTGGTTTGCCTGTAAGGTTGGTTTTCTGGTAATCAAACAAATCGTCTTTAATCTGAAAAGCCAATCCCACCAATTCTCCAAACCGTTTCATTCGGGAAACAATTTCTTCGGAAGCGCCTGAAGAACGGGCGCCGCAAGCACAACAGGAGGCAATAAGGGAAGCAGTTTTTTTTCGAATAATCTCGAAATACACTTCTTCACTGATGTCGAGACGGCGGGCCTTCTCCATCTGAAGAAGCTCTCCTTCACTCATTTCGCGCGTTGCTTCAGATACAATTTTCAGTAGATCGTAATCGCCATGTTCAACCGAAAGAAGTAAGCCCCGCGCCAATAAATAATCGCCCGAAAGCACGGCAATCTTATTTTTCCAAAGCGCATTCACCGAAAAAAAACCTCTGCGTTCGTTAGCGTCGTCCACTACATCGTCGTGCACCAGGGTAGCTGTATGAAGAAGTTCGATAAGCGTGGCTGCCCGATGGGTTGCAGGGGTAATCTGCCCTGTTGATTTAGCCGTCAGAAATACAAAAAGCGGGCGAATTTGTTTACCCTTACGTTTTAGAATAAAACGCAGCACCAGGTCGAGCAAAGGCGCCTGGCTCTTCATGGAACGCCGAAACAATTCTTCAAACACTTTAAGCTCTTCAGCTACCGGAGCTTTTATTTTGTCAAGACTGCCTGACATGGGCGAAGTTAAATTATAATTCAAAGATAGACCGAATTCTTTATTTGATAAAACAGTAACAATCGTTTCAGAAAATGAGCGTTAATTGAGGAAAATTTATTTTTGCCAATGATGAAAATGCATGCCCACACTCCCTCTGAAGTCCTTCCGATTGCCATGCCGGGCACTCACGAGGCTTTCATCGAATTTTTTCTAAAACATGAACAACCTCCTGCCCGTGTGCTTGATTTAGGAGCGGGACAAGGTGCACTGACCCTAAGATTGCTGCAAACCGGCTTCACAGTTGAGGCTTGCGATTTCTTTCCCGAAAATTTCAGAATTGAAAGGGTCAACTGCCAAAGGGCTGATATTACTGATTCACTGCCTTATGCCGACGAATATTTCGATATTGTTGTGGCAGTAGAAGTTACAGAACATGTGGTCGACCACAGCCGGTTATTCAGTGAAGTATTCAGAATATTAAAACCAGGGGGGCGTTTCTATGTAACCACTCCCAACATTCTCTCACTTAAATCCAGAGCAAGGTTTCTTAGTTCAGGTTTTTTCTATAGCTTTCAAC
>DDBO01000044.1 GCA_002332755.1 Bacteroidales bacterium UBA2030
GTTCCAGGTTCCAGGTTCCGGGATTTGAAATGATGTTTTTGGAATTCAGAGCTTCAAGGATGTATATGGCCTGGCCTATGGGATTAGTTTGGATGAAGGTATAGTGATGCCAGAATCATCCAAAGAAATAATATACAATTATTTACATCGAGCCGTTAGCTATTTGTGCGAAATCTGAGGCAAAACTACAACCAGAATCTCCTTAAGGCATTGTTCGGGTGTGAGCAAATCTGTGCGAAGATGTATTTGAGGGTTAGCGGGTGGTTCAAAAGGGCTACTGATACCCGTAAAATGACTTATTTTCCCTTCCCTGGCCATTCTGTATAATCCCTTGGTATCACGTTGTTCGCAAATTTCTAACGGACAATCGGCAAATACTTCGATTAGATCGTCCGAACCAATAATGCCTGCAATCATTCGGCGCAGCTCCTCGGTCGGAGCGATGAAACAATTGATGGTAATAATTCCGCTAAAAAGAAACAGGCGATTGATTTCTGCTACCCGTCGCAAATTTTCCCTACGATCATCAATACTAAAGCCCAAATCTTTATTGATACCAGCCCTAATGTTGTCACCATCAAACAATTGAACAATAAAACCTTTTTCAAACAAGGCCATTTCGAGCATTGAACCCAAGGTAGATTTACCAGCACCGGAGAGTCCCGTAAACCAAATTACCTTACTACGTTGTCCAAGCTTAGCTTCCCGCTCTTCACGCGAAAGAATTTTTATAGGGTATATGAAATTTTCCACAGGTTAAGTTTTCCAATTCAAAGTTATGGAAAGGCAATGGAGGTTAAAAGTTTAATCAGACCTTGCAATCGTTTTCAATCCCTTTTTCCTACCTTTGCCCATCCAACCATTTAACCTAAATAATTTCGTTATGAAGATAAAATCACTGGTTATTCTATTCTTAGGATTAAATCTGGCTTTCCCCGGTCGGGCCCAGCAGGAAAAAACCGACAGCTCTTATCATTTCACTCTCAAAAAAGAAATTCCTCACACCAGCGTAAAAGACCAATACAGGTCAGGGACATGCTGGAGCTTTTCAACTCTGTCGTTTTTCGAGTCTGAGCTCATCCGTACGGGAAAGGGTGAATTCGATCTCTCTGAAATGTTTTGCATAAGAGATGCATACGAGAAAAAAGCTGAACGTTATGTACGCATGCAGGGCTCATTGAATTTCGGTGGTGGCGGTGCTTTCCATGATGTATTGCATACCATTGTGCAACGCGGAATAGTTCCCGAAAACATCTACCCCGGACTCAATTACGGCGAAAATAAACATGTGCACGGAGAACTGGATGCTGTTACTAAGGCCTATGTGGATGCCATCATTAAAAATCCGAATCGAAAACTCAGCACCGTGTGGCCGGAAGGCTTTAAAGGCATTTTGGATGCTTACCTGGGAAAAGTACCCGAAAAATTCACCTACAACGGTAAAGAATACACCCCTCGCAGTTTTGCTGACATGCTGGGCATCAAAGAAGACGACTATATTTGTTTAACTTCTTACACCCATCACCCTTTTTACAAGAAATTCATCCTGGAAGTTCCAGACAATTGGGCCTGGGGCGAATTGTATAATTTACCCCTTGACGAATTGATGGAGGTGATGGATTACGCCCTTGAAAACGGATATTCTGTAGCCTGGGCTGCCGACGTTAGCGAGAAAGGGTTTGCCTACAACAAAGGGTTGGCTGTAATACCCGAAACTGATGTTGCAGAATTAACGGGCAGCGAGAAGGCTCGTTGGGAAAAGCTTACGGAAAAAGAGCGTGCTTCACAAATGTACAATCTCGATCGTATTGTCCCCGAGAAAAAAGTAACTCAGGAAATGCGTCAAAAAGAGTTTGACAATTATCAAACTACCGACGACCATGGCATGCATATGGTGGGCTATGGATTCGACCAGTTTGGTAATAAGTATTATTATATCAAAAATTCATGGGGTGCCGATAATAAATTCGATGGCTACTTCTATGCCTCTGTGCCTTTCGTCAGACTCAAAACCATGGATATCATGGTACATAAAAATGCAATTCCTCCGGCCATTAGGAAGAAACTGGGTTTATAATTGAACCATCTTCACCTATTAAGAAAACCGCCTCGCGCAGGGGCGGTTTTTTCATGTCTTAAAATTAGACGTGACATTGTATTTTTGCTACACGGAATAACCCAGACATTTAAATATCAGGTAGTAATTTACACATGAAAAAAAATTCGGGTTTCTATTTTTTAATCATCTTTCTATCAGGGCTGTTGCTCATTTTTATTGTAGCTCCAATGGTTGGGATGGTTCTTAGTAGCAGTACCAGTAAGATATTCGACACGGCCCAAGATCCCCAATTCAGGGAGAGTTTACGACTTACACTGCTCACCAGTGCTGCAGCAACGCTGGTGGGGGCAATAGGAGCCATACCCCTGGCCTGGTTGCTGGCCAGGCATGAGTTTCCTCTGAAAAGAATTTTAACGGGTATTATCGACCTTCCCATTGTCATCCCCCACACCGCAGCGGGAGTGGCCATTTTAGGTTTTGTTTCCCGCGACACCCTTATCGGGAGATTTGCGGATATGGCAGGGCTTAATCTGGTGGGAAGCCCTCTGGGCATTAGTCTGGCCATGGCCTTTGTAAGTTTACCCTTCCTTATCAACGCTGCACGCAGTGGCTTTGAAGCTGTACCTTTAAGATTGGAGCAGGCAGCAGCAACCCTTGGGGCTTCACCGGCCCGCATTCTTCTTACCATTTCAATACCCATGGCCAGCCGGTCATTAATTGCCGGATTAGTGTTAATGTTCGCCCGGGGTTTATCGGAATTCGGTGCAGTAGTCATTGTGGCTTATCATCCAATGGTAACACCAGTGTATTTATTTGATCGCCTGAACAATTTCGGTATCGAATATGCGACACCTGTTGCAATTCTTCTTTTAGGCGTAAGCCTGGGTGTATTCATACTTTCCCGCGCCCTTTCCAAAGACAACTTCTATGCTCGTAATCAAAGACATAAAACACAAAGCCGGTGACTTCGTTTTGGGTCCTCTGAGTATGACGATCCATGGGGGAGAATATTGGATAGTAGCAGGGCCTTCAGGAGCAGGCAAATCCATGTTTCTTGAACTTCTGGCCGGCCTTCGACAAGTGTCAGAAGGTAATATTTTCTACCGTGATGAAGATATTACACGCCTGCCTGCCCACCAACGCCGCTTTGGAATGGTATTTCAAGACGTAGCCCTATTCCCTCATCTTTCTGTAGAGCAAAACATTGCCTATCCTCTCCGATTATTGCGAAAAAGCCCAAACGAAATCGATGCAGAGGTAAAGCGCTTGGCAGAACTGACAGGCATATTGCACCTGGTTCATCGCCGGCCTGTCGATATCTCTGGAGGCGAAGCCCGCAGGGTGGCCATTGCACGCACTTTAGCCATGCAACCGCGACTTTTGCTTCTCGACGAACCCCTTACAGGCCTCGATGCCAGCATTCGTCAGTCGTTTTATAATGTTTTACGAAACATCCGTCAGCCCAACCTACCCATCATACATGTTACTCACGACCCTGACGAAGCTTTGTCGGTGGCCACCCATTTGGCAATCATCCAAAACGGCCATATCAAGCAAGCAGGCCTAATTCATGAAGTATTTTTACAACCCGCCGATGAATTTGTGGCCCGTTTTGCAGGCATACGCAATTTTTATCCATGTGTATTATTGCCAGGGCCCAGTGAAGGGCTTGCATGGGCCAGCATTGAGGGAGGCGCTCAGATTTGCTTACCAACACCCGAGCATTTAACCACCGGACATATCAGCATTCCGGCAGGCGACATTATTCTCTCCAACGAAAAAATAAATTCCTCAGCCCGCAATTTGTTTGAAGGAAATATCATTGAACTGATTCCTGTTCGCCATGGTACCGAAGTAATCATCAATTGCGGTTTCACGCTGGCTGCTCTTATCAGTCATTCAGCCCTCAGGGAACTTAATTTACAAAAGGGTTCTAAAGTATGGGCTACCTTCAAGGCCTCTTCTGTGCAATTTATTGCCGGTTGAAATTACCCAACAACATTAAAATCTAAATTTATTTTTAAAGGGTAAAATTGGGCAATCCTATCATAAATAATTCTAAACCAAACCGTAAATTCTTCTGGTTTATCCTTCATCCATGAGCGGAGGGTCAATCCGTCGACCCACATGATTTCTGCAACCTCATTTGAGTTAAATGGCACCTCACCATTGTAGATACCACTAAATACATGGTCTATTTCGTTTTCAGTCAGACCATTGTCGAATGGGGCTATATAATGAAAACGGCCATGGTAATGCAAATGGCACTGAAAGCCCAATTCTTCGTTGAGGCGCCGCAAGGCAGCAGAGAGTGTATCTTCCCCAGGTCTGGGATGGCTACAGCATGCATTCGTCCAAAGGCCGGGTGAATGGTATTTAGATAATGCCCTGCGCTGAAGCAACATTTTTCCTTCCGAATCAAAAACAATCACAGAAAAAGCTCTATGCATCAAAGCCTTACGATGAACATCCAATTTCTCTCCTGTTCCTATTGGCTGATCATTCTCGTCTACTAAAATAATGTCCTTCAAGTTCTCCATGAATCACCATTTGCAGTTAAAACAAAAAAACCAGGCTACTGATTAGCCTGGGAGAAAAGATAATCTCAAAGTTCATTCGGCAGCAGCCTCACTGCTTCCAGAAATAGCCGGACGAGCAGCAGCCAATCCTGCTAATTCTTTATCCACATGGAAAAGGCCTCCCTGATGATCTCCGGCCAGTTTTATTTTGTCGAGAATGGACCGCATAGTGCTTTCTTCTTCAATCTGTTCATTGATAAACCATTGGAGAAAATTGCCTGTAGTAAAATCATTCTCCTTCAGGCAAAGGCCATAAATGTCGTTGATGGAAGCGGTGATGTATTTTTCGTGTTCCAGCACCTTTTCAAACAATTCCTTCAGGGAACTGTATTTAGATACAGGTGCATCAATGCTTTGCAAAATAGCTTCACCGTCTCTGTCGTTGATATAGTGAACGAATTTCAGTTGATGCATACGCTCTTCATCAGCTTGTTTGTAAAGAAAAGCAGCGGCCCCTGGGAAACCGTTCACTTCGCACCATGTAGCCATCTGTAAATAAAGCCTCGAACTGTGTTCTTCGCGCTTTACCTGTTCATTCAAAGCATCTTCTATAATCTTTTTCATAGCTATCGTAAGTTTTAGGTTTTAAACAAAATTAATCATTTTCCGCCAAGTGCATTGGCACCCGATACTATTTCAATAATTTCACGGGTAATTGCAGCCTGCCTGGCCTTATTATATTGAAGTTGCAGATCCTTGAGCATTTCGGAGGCATTGTCTGTGGCTTTCATCATGGCTGTCATGCGGGCGCCCTGTTCTGCAGCAAAAGAATCGAGAAGGGCTTTGTAGATTTGCATGCGCAGGGTTTGAATCACCAAATCTTCCAACACCTCAGAACGGTTGGGCAAATACAAATACTCGACGAGTTTGCCTGTCTTTTTCTCCGGGGTTCCACTCAGAGGCAGAAAAGGTTCTACAGTGATTATTTGGGTGGCTGCATTCTTAAATTGATTATAAATCAACCAAATATGATTAAATTCTCCTTTTTTCCAGCGTTCCATAAGCTCATCTGCAAACACAGCTGCAGCCTCATAACTTACCCTTGCCACCAGGTGATCGTAGCGGCCGGCAAAAGGGAATCCCTTTTTGAAAAAGAAATCACTTACATGACGTCCAACACCCATAATTTGCAAGGAACCGGAAGCAAGTTGTTTTCCAAATTGTTCTTCGGCTTCTTTTTTTACAGCCTTGATAACATTGGAATTAAAAGCTCCACATAACCCCTTGTTGGAAGAAATACCCACCAGGAGAATTCTTTCGTCTGGCCGGCTTTCGCTAAATGGAAAAGCCATTTCGCCCGACGAGGCAGCCAGATTGCCAAGAAGCTCTCTCAGCTTTTGAGCATAAGGTCTTGTGGATATTATTGAACGCTGGGCCTTTCTGAACTTTGAAGCCGATACAAGCTTCATGGCATTGGTAATCTGGCGGGTATTTTTTACCGAAGCTATTCTTAATCTGACTTCTTTTAGACTGGGCATGTTCGGTAGAGGTTAATCAAACATATCGTTTAACAAGTTTTCCTACGATTTCTTTTAATTGTGCGGTTATTTCATCCGTTAACTGACCTTTTCGCAGACTTTCGAGGATGTCATTGTGATTTGTTTCCAGATATGTCAGATATTCATCCTCAAAGTCTTTGATCTTATTCAGAGGTACATCACGGAGCAGATTATTGGTACCACAGAAGATAATGGCAATCTGCTTTTCCACGGGCAGAGGCTGATGTAAACCTTGTTTCAAAACTTCGACATTGCGTTTTCCTTTTTCGAGCACCGCAATGGTAGCTGCATCGAGGTCGGAACCAAACTTGGAAAAGGCCTCAAGTTCACGATACTGGGCCTGGTCTATCTTCAGGGTACCGGCAACCTTTTTCATGCTTTTAATCTGGGCCGCACCACCCACACGGGAAACTGAAATCCCAACATTGATTGCAGGGCGAATTCCGGCATTGAAAAGATTGGTTTCAAGGAAAATCTGTCCGTCGGTAATAGAGATAACGTTGGTGGGAATATAAGCCGATACGTCGCCGGCCTGGGTTTCGATAATAGGTAAAGCGGTGAGGGATCCTCCGCCTTTTACCATATGACGGATAGACTCAGGGAGGTCGTTCATTTTAGCTGCTATTTCGTCGCTATCGATGATGCGTGCAGCTCTTTCAAGCAAGCGGGAATGTAAGTAGAAAATATCGCCGGGATAGGCTTCACGCCCGGGGGGACGTCGCAGAAGCAACGATACTTCGCGGTAAGCAACAGCCTGTTTTGAAAGATCGTCGTAGACGACAAGAGCCGGTCGCCCAGTATCTCTGAAATACTCACCGATAGCTGCTCCTGCATAGGGGGCGTAAAACTGCATGGCTGCAGGGTCGGATGCCGTTGCAGCCACAACAACAGTATAGGGCATGGCACCAAAGGCTTCGAGTGTCTTTACAATCTGTGCCACAGTTGAGCCCTTTTGCCCTACTGCCACATAAATGCAATATACAGGTTGACCTTTGTCGTAAAACTCCTTTTGATTAATAATCGTGTCGATGGCAATGGAAGATTTACCTGTCTGGCGGTCACCAATAATAAGCTCGCGCTGACCTCTTCCAATGGGTATCATCGCATCGATAGCTTTTATACCGGTCTGGAGAGGTTCATTCACAGGACGGCGGAAAATGACTCCGGGAGCCTTGCGTTCGAGGGGCATAGGATAAAGCGGACCTGCAATGGCCCCCTTGCCATCTATGGGTTCTCCCAAGGTATTGATAACCCTGCCTAATAATCCTTCACCCACATCAATGGAGGCAATACGTCCTGTCCTCTTCACCAGGTCTCCCTCTTTTATCTCTTCGGAGTCGCCAAGCAAGACAACACCGACATTGTCCACTTCGAGGTTAAGAACAATGGCTTTCAGACCATTTTTAACAAATTCCACTAACTCCCCAGCTTGAGCATTGGCCAGACCATAAATTCGGGCAATACCATCGCCAACCTGCAAAACACTACCGACTTCCTCCAATTCGGCCTCGGAGCGGTGGCCGGCCAATTGCTGCCTCAAGATGGCTGAAACTTCTGCGGGTCTAATGTCCGTCATAAATTCTTAATATTGTTTTTCAAACAGATTTATCATAAACTCTTGCCTGAATCTCTCCAGTTCACGTTTTACACTGGCATCAAAGACGTAATCTTCATACATCACTTGAAAACCTCCAATCAAATCAGGATCAATTTCTTCTTCAATATTCACAGTGCCTTTAATTACGGGTTGAAGTTTTTCAAGCAAAAGCGCTTTATCTTCCTGCCGCAAAGGAACTGCCGTACGAAGGGTGATGTCGAAAATTCGGAAATAAGATTTATAGAGATCAATGTATTCAGCGGCAATACTCAAGGATATGTTCTGCCTGCCATTTTCAATCACCAGCTGGCTAAATGAAAGCGTAATGGGAGTAATGTACTTTTCAAAGATAGCTTTGAAAACCTGAAATTTTTTCCTTTCAGGGATTACCTGGCTTATCATTACTCGCCGAAATTCAGGGTTTTCGGAGGCCACCTTGGTGATAAGAAACATATCGTTATATACCTCCTGTACAACTTTATTTTCACTTGCTACATCCCAAAGGGCAAGTGCATAACGATGGGCCAGTGAACGATGAGGAATAATGCTTCGCATAATCAATGGTTAATTTGAGCTTCTTCGACAAGTTTACGAATCAACTCACTTTGTTTTTCCTCTTCACTTAGCTTAGCTCTGAGTATTTTTTCGGCAATCTCAACCGACAAGGAGCCGATGGAGTTTTTAAGCTCGATGAGGGCAGCCTGTTTAGCATTTTCTATATCAACCTTTGCAGCCGCCAATATAGCATCATATTCTTTTTGGGCGCGCTGTCTCGATTCTTCCACTATTTTTTCGGCAGTTTTGCGTGCACTGGCAATCATGGCTTCGCGCTCTTGGCGGGCTTGCATAAGAATCAGTTCGTTTTCGGCCTTGAGTCGTGCCATTTCATCCCTCGCCCTTGCCGCCGATTCCAAAGCCTCCGATATTTTCTGCTCACGCTCCCTCAGGGCTTTCATAATAACAGGCCAGGCAAACCGCGACAGAATGTACAGCAGTATGCCAAAAGAAACGGTCATCCAGAAAATCAAACCTACATCCGGTTTAACAAGTTCCATGGACAGTTATTTTTATTGATTTTTTTTATAGGCTGCAGGCAGCCAACCGCTACATGCAGCCCGAAATTACATAAACCTTATCACAGGATAAGGATCAGCAAACAAACCACCACTGCAAAAAAGGCCACGCCTTCGATAAGAGCTGCGGCAACGATCATGTTTGAACGGATGTCGTTGGCAGCTTCCGGCTGACGAGCAATAGCTTCAAGTGCACGTGCACCTATGTTACCAATACCCAGACCGGCTCCTATGGCAGCAATGCCGGCACCCAGTCCTGCTCCAATTTTTGCATAGGGTGATAAATCTACTGCAGCTTGTAATAAAATGTTCAATAAAGACATAACTTATTGTTTTTAAAAGGGTTTATCTATAATTAGTGATGATTATCGTGATTTGCATGTTCTTCGGTTGCCATTCCAAAATAAAGTGCCGAGAGCAATGTGAATACAAAGGCCTGTAAAAACGCAACCAATAATTCCAGCAAGCTCAGGAACACCGACATTATTAAGGAAATCCAACTTACACCATAGCCTAAAGCCGGGTGAATATTTCCAAAAATAAAAATAAGAGAAATGAATCCTAAAACGATAATGTGTCCGGCGGTAATGTTGGCAAAAAGTCGGACCATTAAGACAAAGGGCTTTGTGAAAACTCCAAGCAATTCTACGATAGGCATCAGAGGTACGGGAATTTTCAACCACCAGGGCACTCCGGGTGCATTAAAAATATGGCGCCAATAATCCCGATTCCCGCTAATTGTAGTAATAATAAAAGTAAACAAAGCCAGTACCAGTGTAACAGTGATATTACCCGTCACATTGGCTCCACCGGGGAAAAAAGGAACTAATCCCAGTAAGTTATTGAAAAAAATGAAGAAGAAGACTGTTAATAGATAAGGGGTGTAGCGCTCATAGTTTTTTTCACCAATAGATGACTTGGCGATATCGTCGCGCACAAACAGAATAATGGGTTCAATGAAAGCAGCTAAGCCCCTGGGCGGACTGTCTGGATTTTTTCTGTAATAGGAAGCTATAGAAAAGAATACCAGCAGAAGTAAGACTACACTAAAAAAAATCGCCAATACATTTTTGGTAATGGATAGATCTACGGGAATCATTGGCTGTACTGCGGCTGCAGAGCCAAGATAAACTATTTTACCTTTCAAGGGCCCTTGTGTCATGTATTTGAATCCCTTGTACATCTGCTCGCCATGGTGAAACCTGGAAAAGCTAAAAACGTACAAATGTCCCTGGTGTAATAAAATAACCGGTAAAGGGATGCTAACATGCACATGACCCAAAGTCAGGATATGCCATTCATGAGCATCGGTAATATGCTCCATAATCATTTGACCTGCATTAAAATCTTTCCCTTCAGCTGGCTTCGCAACTAAGGGCGAGAGGATGCAAAACACAAAGAGAATCAATAACTTTCTCATCAGATTACAATTATCCCCAAGCGACATATGGGGGTGCAATTTTACGACTTTTTTCCGGCTTACGAGCTAATTTTCAACATTAACCCTGAACAATAAACAGCGTAAGAACAAGAATTGTTTACCAAAGAGCGTGATAACACCCCACATCAAACTCTGCTAACAACCACCATATTCGACTTAACTTTTTCCTTCATGGGGAAACCGGCGATTTTTATAACTACATCTCCTTTCTGCACTTGTTGCTCTCTTAAAAGCAAAGCTAACATTTGTCCCAGGTTGTCGTCGGTATAGTGTAAGTTTTTTTGAACAAAACCAGTAATTCCCCAATGCAGGTTGAGCCGTCGAATCAAACGGAGGCTTTTGGCAAAGATAAAAATAGGAGCAAAAGGCCTCAAGCTTGATAGTTTACGAGCGGTATATCCGGTCAGGGTGTAGGTCAGCAGAGCTTTGGCCTCGAGCTGCATACTCAGATCAACGGCTGCTCCGATAATAGCATCGCTGACAGCTCTGGAGGTTTTTGTTCCTGGATGAAATTGCGGACGATGATATGTCTCAGGAAATTTCTCTGTTTCAGCAATAATGCGACTCATAGCTTCAACGGCTTCCACAGGATATTGGCCGGTTGAAGTTTCACCGCTAAGCATCAACGCGTCTGCACCATCCATAACAGAATTGGCCACATCGTTTATTTCGGCCCGGGTGGGACGCGTGTTGGTAAGCATACCCTCCAACATTTGAGTGGCAACGATTACGGGCTTGCACATGGGCACAGCTTTGCGTATTATGGTTTTCTGAATAGCAGGAACCTGTTCAAAAGGCATTTCAACCCCAAGATCGCCTCGGGCCACCATGAGGGCATCGGCTACCTCTATTATCTCATCAAGATTTTTAACTGCTTCTGGCTTTTCAATTTTTGCAATAATACCCGGATTCCAATTGCGGCTCAGCCTTCGGATTTCTTTTCTTAGTTCCGTAATGTCTTTTGCACTCCTGACGAAAGAAAGGGCAATCCAATCCAACTCAAGCTGACTTGCCAATTTCAGGTCAGCATGGTCTTTCTCGGTTAGCGAAGGTACAGTTAACCGGCTTTCAGGCAGGTTTACACCTTTACGATGCGTTAATATTCCTCCCACAAGTACCCTGGCCATTAAAAATCCTTCCTCGGTGCGCGACTCTACTTTTAAGCTGAGCTTACCATCGTCCAATAAAATTGTTTCACCTGGCTTCACATCCTTCGAAAGCTCATTATAGCTTATCCACAACAACGACTCATCAGAAATGCCATTCCCTCCCGCCAGTCTAATCTGCATATTGGGTTCCAGTTTGACGGCGTTACCTTTCACTTCCCCAATTCTGATTTTGGGTCCTTGTAAATCACCCAAAATCGCACAGCGGCCATGGTAACGGTTGATAATTTCCCTGAGTGTCTTGATTTGGCTAATGAGAGCTTCAGGATCGGCATGGGAGAAATTGATACGAAAAACATCGACCCCAGCCTTTATAAGGGCTTCCATTTTGTCAGGGCTACTTGAGGCAGGCCCTAAAGTTGCGACGATTTTTGTCTTCATGAAATGAACATTTGGGTAACCACCAGTAAATTATTTTGGGTAAAACATATACCCTATGCAAAGGGGAAATTACAAAACTTCGGTCTCCTGCAAATGAGCCAAGGGTTTAAGCCGTTCACAAATATGAAATTCCAAATCTATCAGCAAATTAATCAACCAATTTCGATAAGAGGGTGATAACTGACCGGAATACAAATCAATACTATGAATTTTGTCAACACCTTCTACGGATTCTATCATCGCCAGCATTAATTTTTCCTGTTGAGGTAAGAGGCCTCCCCTGATAATAAAATAAGAAAACGGCAAAAGGGTATTGATTTGAGATATGGGATTAACCAGGAACAAACCGGCAAACGTATTCCATTCGTAATGGTAAAGCGTAAAGTCTTCGAAAGCACCTGGTTTCCCTCCAAATATTCTAAACCCTTGCATGCGCCTCATTCTCCAGCGCAATTTTTGATTCAAACGTAAGGTTAGCTTGTAATCCGGCAGATGCGTCTCAATTCCAAAAACCCTGAAATGCGTCGTAATTTCAAGGTCGGAAATAAGTTGCATGCGTTTGGCCGGCATAAATTGTGGAGATTATTTTTGTCACCAAATTTACACCAAATATCATGATCCCTGATGATTGTTTATTTCGATACCAAGTCCTTTAAGGGCAGTAATAGCTTTTTCGGCAGCGAGCTGCTCAGCACCTTTGATTGAATTATCGATGGCAGTGCTCACACGATGATGATCTATCAATACCTCCACTTCATACTGCCTCGAATGTCCACTGCCTCGTTCAGCCAGCACCCTGAATTCTACCGGTGTTTTCTCCTTCTGTCCCCATTCTATCAGCTTGCTTTTGAAATTGAAATCTTTGTGTTCAAGCTCATAGATATCGAAATGGACTTTAAGAATTTTATTAATCAACAATTGCTCTGTGAAGTCGTAGCCTTTATCGATAAACATAGCTCCGATAAATGCTTCCAATGCGTCTCCGCTTATTGATTTTCCGGGATGATGATCACGCTGGGTCGTTACCAGGTCATAAAGACCAATTTTACGTGAAACCAGGTTAAGTTGGTTACGACTCACAATTTTACTACGCATTTCGGTGAGGAATCCTTCATCGCGCAATGGAAAAAGCCGAAACAAATAATGGGCCACCACGGCATCAAGAATAGCATCACCTAGAAACTCAAGGCGTTCATTGGAGAGTTTCTCCCCATTCATCAGCTTCAAGGCGGCCGATTTATGCCTCAAAGCGAGTTTATATAAAAAAATATTTCCGGGCCTAAACCCGAAAATATTTTTTATAGCGAAATATAAATCTTTATCTTTAGAAAAGCAGATGCTCAATCGCTTTAGCAAGCCTTTCATCACGCACGATTAGCGTTCTAATTTGCGGATGAGGATAGAGGCATTGTGTCCACCGAAACCGAAAGTATTGCTAATCGCAGCTCTGACAATTCTTCTCTGGGCTTTATGGAAAGTAAAGTTCAGGCGATTGTCAATTTCGGGATCGTCGGTAAAGTGGTTGATAGTGGGTGGCACAATATCGTTGGCAACAGCCAGGGTGGTAGCAATAGCCTCAATAGCTCCGGCGGCACCGAGCAGGTGGCCCGTCATCGATTTGGTAGAATTGATATTAATATTGTAGGCATGTTCACCAAAAAGCCGAACTATAGCCTTGGGCTCAGCAATGTCGCCTTGTGGCGTACTTGTGCCATGTGTATTGATATGATCAATATCTTCAGGCTTCATTCCTGCATCTTCAATGGCCCAGAGCATAGAAAGCCGAGCGCCTTCGCCGTCGGGGTGTGGGCTTGTCATGTGATAGGCATCGGCCGAAAGACCAGCACCACCAATTTCAGCGTAAATTTTCGCTCCGCGTGCCAGGGCATGTTCTAATTCCTCAAGCACCAATCCTGCACCGCCTTCAGCCATTACAAATCCGTCCCTGTCTTTATCAAAGGGTCGTGAAGCGGTTTGCGGGTCGTCGTTGCGTGTGCTTATAGCATGCATTGCATTGAAGCCACCTACGCCGGCTTCATTAATGGATGCCTCAGAACCACCGGTAATAATGATATCGGCCTTACCCAGCCTGATGTAATTAAAAGCGTCTACGATGGCATTGGCCGACGATGCACATGCAGAAATGGTTGCAAAGTTCGGGCCCATGAAGCCATGTTTTATGCTAATGTGGCCTGCTGTGATGTCGGCTATCATTTTTGGAATAAAGAAGGGGTTGAAACGAGGAGTGCCATCGCCTTGATAAAATCCTCTGATTTCTTCCTGAAAAGAAATAATACCCCCGATTCCTGATGCCCAAATAACTCCCACCCTTTGCGGGTTGAAATTTTCGGCATTTTTAAAGCCGGAATCTTCAATAGCCTGGTCGGCAGCAACAATGCCAAATTGCGCAAAACGATCGTATTTGCGTACTTCTTTGCGATCGAAGTAGTTCAACGGGTCAAAATTCTTAACCTCGCAAGCAAAACGAGTCTTGAATTTCTCGGGGTTGAACAACGTAATCGGGGCTGCGCCGCTGACACCGTTCAGCAAATTCTCCCAAAAAGCAGGTACATTATTGCCAATCGGTGTCAGGGCTCCCAACCCGGTTATAACAACGCGTCTCAATTCCATCGGAAGATAGAATTAGGTGTCGTTTAGTTTTTGGCGTTTTCTTCGATGTACTTAATTGCTTCACCTACGGTGCTGATCTTTTCAGCCTGATCGTCGGGAATAGCAATATTGAATTCCTTCTCAAACTCCATAATCAACTCTACGGTGTCGAGAGAGTCAGCGCCCAAGTCGTTGGTGAAGCTAGCTTCCGGGGTCACTTCACTTTCGTCAACGCCAAGCTTATCGGCAATGATAGCTTTAACTCTGGTTGCAATGTCTGACATAAGTGTGGTTTTTGAGTTAAACAAGGGTGCAAAGAAACTACGATTTCGCAATTTGTGCAAATTTTAAAAGTTAAAAAAACTTAAATGAATGGGTAGTGCCATGATTATTAATTTTTTACACAAATTAACCCAATGGTTAAACAACGACTTTCCCCATCTTTTCGCTAATCTTTTCCCACAAGACAACCTACTTGTTAAATGATTTCACTGAACCGAAAGAACAATAAGGCATTAATTATCAGTATTTAAAATAGCCTTTCCAAAATCATCGCCTTTCTTCCGGCCAATTCATTTGCCAACAAATGTGAAAAAAGATTGGGAAAAGCAATGAAAAATCTGAAATTCAAGGAATTGGACATTTGCATTAAAACTTAATTTTCAGTATTTTGAATAAACTTAAAAAAATTTATTATTTCAGCTAACTAACGCTCCATCAAAAAACACTACGTTAACTCAAAAATATCTCACGATAATCAGATAGATAATGCCAATTATCACTCAAAATCAGCTTGCATTGGCTTAAATTACAATAATATATTTGCCTTGGGAAAACGTAAAAAAATTTAGGGTTAGCAATTAACCCGAGCCAAGTGGGGTTTAATCAATTGGTTTGGTAAGGACTGGGTTCCCCGGATTACTCCGGGGTTTTTTATTTTTAAGAACCAATATCCCTGAAAACCTGCCATGGTAGCGTCAACTCATAATTACTACATTTGTACATATTGAAACACAGAAGTAAAATTGGAACAAGGCAAACAAGATTTATTCACCGTTAAAGCAATACAACCTTTTCCAGACGGGCGCCAATACCTGGTACTCGAAGACGAAAAAGGTTACCGCTTTCTTCAAGACTATAGGCCGTACGCCAATTACGGGTTGAAACCAGGCTTAAAAATTATTTGCAAAGTTGATAAAATAAACTGCAACGGGAAAGTTTTTCTGGAACCCCAGCATCCCTGGTTTGAAGAAGGCAGAAATTATGTACTTCCAATTGTTCACCGAAGTTCTTTCGGTTTATTTATTGTCTTCGAAGTGGCAGACCCGGGTGGCAACCCGCATGTTTTATTTTCGACAACAGATACAGGCAGCTCAAATATAGAATGCAGCATAATTTCCATTCGTAAAGGCCAGGTAATGCTTGAGCCGGCAGACCACCAGCTTAGGACGCCTTTGCCCGGAAAAAATGGGGTATTTGAAACGCATTTTCAAGGGATAACCCAAACTTTACCAGAAAATGAAAAGATTATTATACTGAGTTGGGGCCATATTCCCTTAATGGTGTACGAAAAGTGCTTTCCTAAAAATCATCATCCAAACGCCCCAAAACTTTGCCTTATCAAAACAGGGAGCCGGATGGCTGAACCGGTCATGCCTGATTTGATGCCTGGCCAAACCCTTCAGCTAAATTATTTAACTTTCGAAACCCGTCCGAACCTTATCAAAGGGCCTAAAACATTTATAATTGCAGAAGATGAGAATAAAATGAATTATGAAATTTTGGTTCCAGCCTCAAAAACGGCCTCTCTCAAACAAGGGGATCAACTTTCGGTAATAATCAGGGCATACAAATGTGGCCGCCCTATTTTAGAGTTGGCTGAATCTCGGAATTCATAAAATTTCAAAAAAAATGGGTTCACATGAAACCTTTGGTCTCTTCATGCGTCAATATAGCTGCTTTTAGTAATGTATGTGCCAGAATACAACAACAAAATGAAAATGCACAATCTACGTAATTATCTGTTATTCGGTTTATTAGCCCTAATTATTCATGGCCGGTTGCCTGCACAATCCAATAAAGCATGGACACTGGAGGAGTGTATTAACTACGCACGAAGCAGAAATATTAATGTAAAAAAACAACTGCTCAACGTACAGCTGCAAAAAGACCAACTCAATCAATCTAAGCTGGCTACCCTGCCAACCCTAAACGGCAATGCTTCGCATGTTTACAACTGGGGTCAAACAATAGACCCTTTCACTAACCAGTTTGCAACAGAAAGGGTAAGGTCTAACAATTTTTACATTTCAACGCAGATGACCTTATTTAATGGATTTCAGAAGCTGAACACCATACGGCGAAATCAACTGGCCTTGCGAATCAGTGAAATTGAAGTAGAACGGATGATGAACGATATTTCACTGAACGTGGTTACCTTTTATTTGCAGGGGCTATATGCGATAGAGGTATTAAAAAACGCGGAAAACCAATTGGAGTTGGTGCGCCAGCAGCGCGAACGGATAGCCCAATTGGTAGAGGCGGGTACCCTTGCCCGGGGAGAACTGCTCAACATGGATGCCCAGGTAGCTGCAGCGGAATTGCAGGAAGTGGAAGCACGCAATAACTTTGATATCGCACTTCTGCAGTTAGCTCAGCTCATCGACCTTGAAAACCCGGAAAGTTTTACCATAAAAGCTCCAGACATCAGCATTCCTGAAGGCGAAATTCCAATACCTGAAGTTGAAGGAGTAGTAAGCTATGCCTTAGCGCATCAACCTGAAATCATCTCCTCGGAAATGCGCAAGCAGCAGAGCGAAAAAGATTATGAGGTTGCCCGGGGAGGTTTGAGCCCTGTACTGAGCCTGGGAGGCAGCTGGGGCACAGGCTATTCAGGGGCTGCCCGCGAAATCGACCCTGACATCCCTCCGACAATATTATCTTATCCCATAGGCATTACCCAAAATTCTCAGGATACTGTTCGAGGATACACCACCCAGTATTCTTACAGAATCAAGCCTTTCAAAGATCAATTGAAAGCCAATGAAAATAAATCTTTTGGGCTTTATTTAAACATACCCATTTTCAATGGCTATCGCGTACGCAATTCCATTCAGCAAGCGCGCATTGCCCGTGAATCGGCTGAACTCGACCTGCAATTGGCCCGTAACAACTTACGCAAGCTGATTACTCAGGCCCATGCTGATGCCCAGGCTGCTCTCAAAAAATACCATTCAGCGCGTAGAAAAATGGAAGCCCAGGAAGAAAGTTTTCATTATGCGAGTGAAAAATATGCAGTTGGCCTGCTTACCGCTGTAGAATACAATCAAAATAAAGAAGACCTTAATAAGGCTCGCAGTGAATTGCTGCAGGCCAAATACGACTTCATTTTCAAAACACGCATCCTCGATTTTTATCAAGGGAAACCTATTGTTATTGAGTAAATCATTAATACTATGAAAAAAAACAAAAAAATCTTATTTATTGCCGGAGGCATTCTTTTGCTTCTATTGATAGTACTGGCCATTAAAAAGAAAAACAACCGGGACTACATTAAAGTGGCAACGGAAACGGTGCAGATTCGAAATATCATTGAAACCATTTCAGCAACGGGAAAAATTCAACCTGTAAAGGATATTAAGATAACCCCTTATATTTCGGGTGAGGTAATAGAAATATTTGTAAAAGAGGGTGATAAAGTAAAAGCAGGTGATCTTTTAGTAAGGATTGACCCGGAAATATACAAATCAGCGTTTGAACAGGCAGAAGCCCAGCTCAATTCGCAAAAAGCCAACCTGGCAAATGCACGTGCCCAGCTGGCACAGGTAGAGGCTCGATTCAAAAACGCAGAGACCGTTTTTAATCGTAATAAAGCCCTGTGGGAAAAAAAGGTGATATCAGATGCTGATTTCGAGACAGCAAAAACCAACTACGAAATTGCAAAAGCCGACCTCGATGCAATTAAGCAAAGCATCAAAGCATCGGAGTTTGCCGTTAACAGTGCTGAAGCTGCTTTACGCAAAAGCCGCGAAGACCTTAACAAAACCGCAGTATATGCCCCGGCCGATGGGAGAGTATCGAAGCTGAGCGTGGAAAAAGGCGAACGGGTTATGGGAGCCTCGCAATTTTCGGCTGGTACCGAACTGATGCGTATTGCTAACCTTGACAATATGCAAGCCGTAGTGGATGTAAATGAAAACGATATTGTTAAAGTAAAACTGGGAGACACCAGCTTAATCGAAGTGGATGCTTACCTCAACCGCAAGTTTAAAGGCATAGTAACAGAAATTGCCACATCTGCTTCTACTTCTGGTGTCAGCATCGACCAGGTGACTAATTTCCAGGTAAAAATTCAGATTCTCAGAGAATCGTACCTGGATTTAATTCCTCCCGACCAACCGGAATATATTCCTTTTAGGCCGGGTATGTCGGCAACAGTGGATATTCAGACACGCCGCCGAAACAAAGTACTCTCGGTGCCTATTCAGGCTGTAACAACTCGACAGGATTCCACCGGAAAAGTAAAACGTTCTGAATCGGTTAGCCAAGAAAACGAAGAAGAGAAAAAAGCCGTTTCCACAACCGAATCTTTTAAAGAATATGTTTTTATTTATGATAATGGCTACGCACGGATGCGCGAAGTTAAATCAGGTATTCAGGACAACAATTATATTGAAATAGTCAGTGGTTTGAAGGAAGGAGAAGAAGTGATATCTGCTCCTTATTCGGCCATATCCCGTCAATTGAAAAATGGTGATCGGGTAGAAAAAGTACCTAAAGACAAACTCTATGAGGTAAAATAATCACTGCCCGAATATTTTAGCTATTGCCGACGAAATACTGACAATACCAAAAGATTGCAGACTGGTAATAATAACCACTGCAGTAAGTACCCATCTTACAAAACCGGCACCTCTTTTAACAGCCATATGCGAGGCCCAATAGGCACCCGCTACCGCACCTGCGGCCAATGGTAAGGCATGTGGCCAGCTAACCTGTCCATTCCACAAGAACACAAAAAAGGCAAAAGGAGAATAAACAAGGGTAATAAATACTTTCACTGCATTTGCCTTTACGAGGTCGAAGCCCAATTGTAAGACTAAACCAGCCAGCAGCAGGTAGCCAATTCCTACCTGGACAAAGCCCCCATAAAAGCCGATTGCGAGAAAAAGAACGACATCAGCAAAGCTCACCGGTTTATCGTATTTGGCTGGGTTTCCCTTCAGCCAGGATGAGGGTTTATAGAAAATAAAGAACAACATGGCCAACATAACGATGGCTATCACCTTCTCGAGAATGGCTTTGTTGAGATCGGTAGCTGCCCAGGCGCCAAATAATGATCCAATAGTAGCGGCAATCACCGGCATGCGTCCTTTTTTAAGGTCAAGGATCTTATTCGACCTGAAAGTCTCACTGGATGTCAGACTTTGAAAAATAATAGCTACTCTGTTTGTTCCATTGGCTATATTGGCATCGAGTCCAAAAAGCATAAGTAAAGAAAGACTAACAATGCTTCCCCCGCCGGCTAATGTATTCACAAAACCCGCAAAAACACCCCCTAATGACAGGGAAATAATCTGATACACATTCATATTCGATCGTTAGAAGATTTTACTGACAACCACTCCTTGAGGCGACTCTTGCGGTATCCATAAGCAATATAAATAATCAACCCGATAACCAACCATACAAGAAAGCGCATCCAGTTGGTAAATCCCAGCTCCGACATCAAATACAAATTGGTGAGCAGTCCAAGAACTGGTATCAGACTCCACTGACGGATAACGGCCAGGATGCTAATGATTAACGAAATCAATCCAAACACCAGATAAGGAATCCTATCTGTCCACACAGATGAAGCAGACTCGGTTAAGCTCACCTTATACAGGTAAAAGTATAGGGCTACAGCCAATAAGAGCACCGGGGGCAACCAATATCTGCTATTGAAATAAGGCACATAGAAGCGAGGGGTAAGTCCTTTGTCAGGCTTTACGCCCCTGGGATGTAAAATCAATACACCTCCCGATACCAAAACAAAGGCAAATAGAGTGCCAATACTGGTAAGGTCGGTAACCTCGGTTAAATTAAGAAACAGAGAAGGGATAGCTACCAAAAGGCCAGCTATAATAGTAGCAAACGAAGGGGTGCGAAATCGGGGATGAATGCGGGAAAAAACAGGGGGAAGCAAGCCATCGCGACTCATACTCATCCAGATACGGGGCTGCCCCACCTGAAATACAAGGAGCACACCAGCCATTGCAATGATGGCGCTGAGACCAATGATACCCGATAACCACGACAGAGAATGTAATGAAAAAACATATGCCAGCGGATCGCTAACACCCAGGGTATGGTAAGGTGCCATTCCTGTAAGCACTAAACTAATGAGAACATATAATAAAGTAGTAATCAGCAGGGCAAATATCATGGCTCGGGGCAAATCGCGACGGGGATTGCGGGCCTCTTCGGCCGTAGTACTGATTGCATCAAAACCAATGTATGCAAAGAAAACCCCTGCAGTGCCCTTCATAACTCCGGCCAAGCCATTTGGAGCAAAGGGACTCCAATTATCCGGATCTACATAAAAGGCTCCGACGCCAATTACCAGAAGAAGGGTGATTAGTTTCAATAGAACCATCAGATTACCAGCCACCTTGGTCTCGTAAATTCCTACATAAACTAAAACAGAAATCAGAACAACCACCATAAAAGCCGGCAAATCGACAATCAGGCGTAAGCCGCCCATTTGAGGAGCAGTCTGCCAGGCCATCCAGGCTTCCTGTAAATGTCTACCCACCTGATCTACAGGCAGACCCGAATTTATCACCTCCTGAAACCCCCTATAGGCGCTTATATAATCTATTGTCAAAAACTCAGGAATATGCAATCCCATCCCGGAAAGCAATCCCGTAAGATAACCCGACCATGAAATAGCAACGGCCACGTTTCCCACAGCATATTCCATAATTAAATCCCATCCAATGATCCATGCAATAAATTCGCCAAAAGAGGCATAAGCATAAGTATAAGCACTCCCACTGATGGGAATAGAAGATGCAAATTCTGCGTAGCAAAGTGCTGAAAATCCGCATGCAAAAGCAGTGAATAAAAAAAGTAGCGATACGGCAGGGCCACCATAGGAGGCGGCTGTACCGATGGTACTAAAAATTCCGGCACCTATAATTGCAGCAATTCCCAGCGAAGTAAGGTCAACCACTCCTAATCGGCGATTGAGAGTACTCCCTTGGGGCTTATCACCGGCGTGTTCAAGAATCAAACTGACTGATTTACGTCTGAAAAGGTCCTTTCGCGTTATCATTCTTCCCCAAAATTACAGGGAGCAAATAACGAAAATTTACAGAAATAAACTCTATCTCCTTATTTAAACCAGCCAGATTCGAAATGAGAGGCGGGCGTTCATTACACTTTTTGATTATTCAGTCGGTTCTGCAATGCTTCGTAAATAAATAAAATGAAGTACATCAGAGCCATTCCAAAGAATATATCTTCAACCGGAATAGTGATAATGCGTAATCCCAATATGGCTTCAGGATTGTACCACACGATAGGTTGATCGAGAAACATTCCGGTAAGAATTCCATTGACAAGCATAAAAGGCACTAAAAGTATCAGGTAAAAACGAATAAACCTCAAGGTAAAGGGCCTTAGACTGCGAACAAGAAATACCACTGTCATTATGATTAAAACCAATGAAAAACTTATAACCGAGTAAAGTCCTCCGTTGCCTAAAGCAAGAAAGAAAAAGGTTAATAGCGCAATAGTCAGGCAAACCGCTTTACAAAGCTCCGAATCGGAATAATCTTTCGGAAAATAGTAGTTCATTACGTCGTAAGAGAATATTCCGGCATAAGGTATAGCAAGAAAAAACAACCATTCCTCTAGAGGAAGCCCCAGAAAACGTGTTCCTAAAATATAGGAGTCAGTAAATCCCCAATAACCTTCATGGGCAAACCAAATATCCCAGGCTATAAAAGGAATAGTACCAAGAATGATAGCAGGTAAAACGAATTTCCATCGCGAGTAAAAAGCCACTTTGCGATCGAAACTAAAGAGAAAAGGGATGAAAACAACAGACAGATTGATTAACAGATAAGTAAGCATTTTTAGTCTTTATTTGCCCATTCTGCAGCGTAATATTTCAAAGGAGCCAGAAGAAAACCAAAATTACGATGGGAGTGAGGTTGATGATGATCGAGATGTGCACGAAGCGTTGCACGAAGATACTTATTTTGTGGAATGTTTCTCAATTTTATCCTTCCATGCACATAAATATCATGAAATAAGAAATAAGCCACACCATAAAGGGCTATACCTATACCCACGGAGAGTTCAATCGGAGCTGCTTTCTGAATGCCACTAAAAATCAGAAAAATACTGGGGATAGCAAATATAAGGGCAAAAATATCGTTCCATTCAAAACGACGGCCATCGCGAATGTGGTGATCGCGGTGCAAAATCCATAAAAAACCATGCATGACATATTTGTGTGTAAACCATGCCATAAACTCCATGAACAGGAAGGAAACCACTATGATTGCTACGTAAAATATCCAACTCATAACCAAACTTTATTACTTCTAACAAACCATAAAACGATTTGTTTGAGTGAAATAAAACGAATGAGCGGCTTTGAAGAAAACACATTCTTCCCTGCTTTACAGCAAAGAGGATTACATCTAAGAAACATCAAAGAAAAACAAGACCAAACCTATCGGGCTATGCAATGGCCAGGCATGATATCAGACATACTCGTGCCTGTGGGCATCTAACTTAATAAATATAAAAAGCAGCAATGTAAAAGCCCACATAGAGCTACCGCCGTAGCTGAGAAATGGCAGGGGTATACCAATTACAGGCAGCAAACCTATGGTCATACCGATATTGATAGCCATGTGGAAAAAGAAGATGACGGCCACACAATAGCCATAAATTCGACTGAAGGGGGTTCGTTGTCGTTCGGCCAACTGCATCAATCGATAAATTAGCACAACATAAAGCCCAATGATGGCCAAGCTTCCTACAAAACCCCATTCTTCACCGATGGTACAAAAAATAAAATCGGTGCTCTGCTCGGGTACATAGTTATATTTTGTTTGGGTACCCTTCATATATCCTTTTCCCCAGAATCCGCCGCTTCCGATGGCTATCATGCTTTGATGAACATTGTAGCCGGCACCTTTCAGGTCAACTTCTTTACCCAGAAGCACATTAATACGCGTTTTTTGATGGGGCTGGAGAACCCTATCGAACACATAATCAACACTGAAAACAAATACAGAAGAGACAACAAATGCAGCTAAAACAAGCCATATCGATATCTTTTTTCTGTGTCGCTTCAGGTAAAACCATCCCACAGACAGCAGAAGAGCAATTAAAGATATCAGCACGTATTTATTAACTAAAAGAGCCAATACAAACAGCACTGCGCTCACCAGACCGATAATAAGGATCAGACCCGACATGCCTTCGCGATATAAAACAAGAATAAAAGAGGCAAAAACGAGAGCAGAACCCGTTTCCTTTTGGGCAAGGATAAGCACAGCAGGAATAAAAATCATGAGATATGCCACCAACTGGGTCGAAAAATCCTCAAACCTTCGTTTGATATTACCCAACCAGGCCGCCAGCCCAAGACTTGTGGAAAGTTTGGCAAATTCGGCAGGTTGAATCTGAAAAGCACCGTATTGAATCCAGGATTTAGAACCCGAGACTTCTTTTCCGATAAAAATTACTGCTACCAGCAATATCAGTACCAAAAAATAAATAATGTAAGCAAAAGTGCTGTAAAATCGCGAATCGGATATCATTACCATAGCCACCAGCAAGTATGAGGTAAGAATCCATACGAGCTGTCTGCCATAATTAACCTGCATATCAAAAATACTATGATGACTTTCATCGTACACAGCAGAATAGATATTGAGCCAACCCACCAGGGTGAGAATGAAATAAATCCAGAGCAATAAGCGGTCAGCCTGGGCAAAAGAAGTGGAAAAGCGGTCACGGCGGTTCATAGCAGGTTGGCGTTTGACATTTTTTCGAGCAGTTCAGTGCGTTTGACTTCTCCGGTAAGATATTGCTCCATCATAAGTGAAGCGATGGGTACTGCCCAGGTAGCTCCGAATCCGGCATTTTCTACAACTACCGCGATGGCAATGGTTGGTTTTTGTGCCGGGGCAAAGGCAATAAAAAGGCTATGGTCTTTGCCGTGTGGATTTTGCACGGTACCTGTTTTACCGCAGGCTTCAATGTTTTCCAACCGATACCAGCGGGCCGTTCCCGAAGCGCCCTGAAAAACTTCATACATCCCTTCAATAATAGTTTCGAAATGCCTGGGGTCGATGGAAGATTGCTTGCGGGGCCATTTGGTAGGCACTCCATTAATTTTTCGAACCACATGGGGCGGGAAGTAATACCCACGATTGGCTATTACTGCAGCCTGATTGGCAAGCTGCAAGGGTGTTACAAGAATTTCCCCTTGGCCAATAGAAAGCGAACGAATGGTCAGTGAGTTCCATCCTTTGGGGCCAAAATAACGGTCGTAATAGTTACTGGAAGGGATATTTCCTTTAGCCTGATTTGGAATATCCGATTCAAAGGCCTGCCCAAAACCCAGGCTCATCACATGATTACGCCATATATTGTATCCTTTGTGAATATCCCCCTCGCTGGTTTTTTGTAGTGTGGTTCGAAACACTCCCCAAAAGTAGGGATTGCAGGATTGTTCGATAGCCCCGATGAGTTCGAGAGGAGAATAATGGCTATGGCTGCATGCTATAGGCACACTCCCTTTCCCCTGACACGAAAAACGACTATCACGGGTTATTGCACTAGTTTGCAGCCCAACCAGTGCATTTATCAGTTTAAAAGTACTTCCAGGAGAATAGGTTGCTTGAATAGCTCTATTGAAAAGAGGTTTCAAAGGATCCCGGCTCAACTTATTAAAATTAGCACCTCTTACCCGACCCACCAATAAATTCGGATCGTAAGCGGGTGATGAGACAATTGCCAGGATTTCTCCCGTAGCCGGCTCCAGCGCCACAATACTCCCTCTTTTATTCTGCATGAGCTTTTCTCCCAGCAGTTGAAGGTCGAGGTCAATACTTGTTTCAAGATCCAACCCTGGTTTTTGGGGCTTGTCGTATTTCCCATTCTCAAAACTGCCTTTCTCGCGATTGAAGACGTCAACCAGAACGATTTTTTCGCCTTTCACTCCTCTGAGCTGAGTTTCATAAAATTTCTCAAGCCCGCTCTTTCCGATATAATCTCCCATTTTGTAGTAAGGGTCGGCAGCTATTTCACCAGGGTTTACCTCACCTACATAACCAAGGGTATGAGCGGCAACAGGAAAGGGATATTTTCTCAAAGTCCTGTTTTGCACGTAAAAACCTTGAAATTTATACATTTTTTCCTGGAGGAAGCCATAAGTCTCTTTGTCGATTTGCTCGACAAAGGGCGATGCTTTATATCGGCTGAAATCTTTGGCCTTCTTCATGCGGGCCTCAAAAGTTTTACGATCAATATCGAGGAGTCGGCAAAGCTCGGCTGTATCAAGGTTTTGCACCTGACGGGGTATTACCATCAGGTCGTAGGCCTCTTCGTTGGCCACCAATTTGCGCCCCTTACGATCCAATATAAGCCCACGGGCGGGATAAATGGTCACTACGCGTCTTACGTTGCTGTCAGAGAGGATTTTGTATTTATCGCTGACTACCTGCATAAAGAAAATTTTCAGCAGGTAAATGGCAGCCACAACAACAACAATGCCCGAGAGGACATACCTACGCTGGGCAAATTTACGTTGCTGAGAAAGTTGGGTCACCGGCATGATGCAAAGTTACACCCTTGGTTGAATAAAACTCAGGGTTGGGCTCACAAATCAATTGGTTTGGTCTAAAACGTTGAGGGCATAGTTGTAAGCACCCAAGGCCACAGCCCTCGAAGTTCCCAGGCGGGTAATACCCACTCCTGAGCGATGCTCTGCATCGTAAACAAGTGTACGGTTACTGAAAGGCACCTTAATTTCACGATAATTACCCTGGATGAATTTCTTTTTCTCCAAAGCATCTTCCAGGTTATATACTTTAATCTCAAGGCGGTCGGTAGTTTTACCGTTGAAGGTAACAAAAGCCTGATTCATTTCTTCCACCAGACGGTCGAGGAAAACAGGCCATGCTCCTGATAACCCACCGCCAATCACCACTAATCCATCGATAAGGGTTAGTGCATCGGCTATAGCATTACCTGCAACCACAGCCATTTCATCAAAAGCTTTTATTGCTGCCATGGCATCTCCGGGTTTTTCGCCTGTAGCTATTTTAAAAATTTCGCGAGGCTCTGGAGACATTTCAAAAGGGATATTAGCGTAATTGGCATACACCCGGCGAACTCCTCTGATGCTGACACTTTCTTCAACACTCATGTTGCGATAGAGCTTATTGCTGATACGGTTGATTTCGCCTCCGGCAGAATTATCACCCAGTAACAGCTTACCCCTTAACACAATGCCAGCGCCAAAACCAGTGCCAAACGTCACTCCCAGTAGGTTATGGTAGCGTTTTGGGCTGCCCGATTCCTCCAACCAACGATTCACCTCAGGCAAAAAACCGGATATTGCTTCTCCGTAGGCAAACAAGTCTCCATCGTTGTTAATAAATACCGGCAAACCAAAAACATCCTGAAGGTAATCACCCAGTGCAACCCCTCCTCTGAATACTGGCAGATTGACCAAATCGCCGATGATACCTTTTTCGTAGTCGGCAGGACCGGGAAAACTAAAACTAATGGCAACAGGTGCTTCCTTCAGCTGTTCCCTTACCTGTTCAAATCCTCTGCGAATGTTGTTTAAAACCCCTTCGAGGGTCTCTGCATAAGCAGGAATGGAGAATGGATGAATAATTTCCTGCTCGGCCTGCACAGCACTAAACACAAAATTAGTTCCACCGGCATCTAATGTCATTACGATCCGCTCGTCATTCTCGTACCGCATCTCCCTTGTTATTTTTCTAGTGCAAAGAAACCAAAATATCTCTAAAAAATTGGTAATTTTGAACCCACTTATTGTAATTTTTTACACTAACTCAAAAAATCAAACCTTAAATTTTATTTCTTATTATGCTTAACAAATTTATTACCAGATTTTTATTAATCACGTTAATCCTGGTGGGTAGCCTGAAATCACAGTCCCATCCACTGGCACTTCCTGATGAGGGGATGTGGTTGCCCATGTTTGTAGACCGCCTCTACTATACTGATTTACAGAAGAAAGGATTAAGACTTACCCCCGAAGAGCTTTACAGCATTAACCACTCCAGCCTGAAAGATGCGGTAGTAGGGCTTGCTGCAGGCAGCCAACCCGAAGGCTATTTTTGTACAGGGGAAATTGTCTCCGAGCAAGGTTTGGTGTTCACCAACCATCATTGTGGATACAGTTATATCCAGGAGCACAGCACGCTGGAAAACGACATACTTACTAACGGATTCTGGGCAATGAGCTTTGAGGAAGAATTGCCCAATCCAGGACTAACCGCAAGTATCTTGGTACGTATGGAGGATGTTACCCGTCGTGTCCTCGAAAACGTAACTCCCGATATGGATGAAGATGCCCGCGAAGAAGCCATTAGCAAAGCTTCAGAAGAAATTAAAAAGGAGGCTTCGGAAAACGGGAAATACAACTGCACGGTTAAATCTTTTTTTTATGGGAACGAGTACTACCTGTTCGTTTATGAGACATATCTCGATGTCAGGCTGGTAGGAACTCCTCCCAACTCGATTGGAAAATTTGGAGGGGATACCGATAACTGGATGTGGCCACGCCATACCGGTGACTTTTCTATTTTCAGGATTTATACGGCACCCGATGGTTCACCAGCCCCCTATAGTAAGGACAATGGTCCTCTGAAGCCTCGCCATTTCTTGCCAATTTCCATCAAAGGCGTACAGAAGGGTGACTATGCAATGATATGGGGCTTTCCAGGCAGCACCGACCGTTTTATGACCTCATGGGGCGTTGAGCAGGCCATCAACGAAACCAATCCCACAGTTGTAAAAATCCGCGACCTGAAACTCAAAATAATGAAAGAAGACATGGATGCGGATCCGCGAATCAACCTGATGTATGCTGCCAAATATGCTCAAACAAGCAATTACTGGAAGTATTTTATTGGACAAACCCGGGGCTTAAAACGCCTCAATGTGGCTGAAAAGAAAAGAGAAATCGAAGACCAGTTCCTGAAATGGGCAGCCCAGGATCCTGAACGTCAGGCTAAATATGGAGATGCCTTGGATCTTATCCGTCAGGGCATGCGACAGCAAGCGCCCTACGCTGTACCACAAACCTATTTAATGGAAGCTGTATTCCAGGGTCCCGAGATAATTCTCTTTGCCATGCGTTCCTCCGGTCTCCTCGATTTATTAACTAAGGCCGATAAAGCTAAAGGAGCCGAAAAGGAAGAAATAAATAAAAAAATTACCGCCACACTTGATAGAATTCAAAAACGAGCTGCCGACTTTTATAAAGACTACAACCCTGCAACGGATAAAAAACTCTTTGCTGCCCTCATGCAACTGTACTACCAAAATGTTGGCCCGGAATATCGGCCCGACATTTTCCAGCCGCTTGAAAAGAAATATAAAGGAGACTTCAACCGCTGGGCTGAGGATTTATTCGAAAAGAGCATATTTGCTTCACAGGAAAAGCTCAACCAATTCCTGGCCAAACCTTCCCTTAAAAAGCTCGAAAAAGATCCTGCACTCAAGATTGCAATAGAAGTGAGGACTTATTACATGAACCTCATAGGACAAAATACTGAGGCAGAAAAAATTGTCAACAAAGGGTACAGGCTTTTTGTAGACGGTTTAAGGCAGATGAACCCAAATAAATTTTATGCCCCCGATGCCAACAGCACCCTCCGTATGACTTATGGCAGCGTACTCGACTATTATCCGGCTGATGCTGTCCACTACGACCTTATGACTACTCTTACCGGCGTGATGGAGAAGGAAGACCCCTCTAACCCTGAATTTGTTGTAGATCCCAAACTCAAAGAATTATATGAGAAAAAGGACTTTGGCCGGTATGGTGTAGAAATCAATGGCCGGAAAGACATCATAACGTGTTTTCTTTCAAATACAGATATTACGGGAGGTAATTCCGGCAGCCCGATCATGAACGCCGATGGTCATCTCATCGGGCTTGCCTTCGATGGCAACTGGGAAGCCATGAGTGGAGATATAGCCTTCGAACCCAACCTGCAGCGCACCATTTCGGTGGATATCCGTTATGTGCTCTTCATTATTGAGAAATTAGGCAATTGCACTCGTCTGATTGATGAATTGAAAATCATAGAATAAACTCAGGATAACAACAATGCAAGAGGCTACTGATTTCATCCGGTAGCCTCTTTTCTTTTGCCATTTTTGAAATTCAAAAATCCACCAGGCCCTTGCAATCATTGAAAGCATAATCCAAAATTAAAACACTCCCAGCATCCCTACCTATTTGGGCAGGCCCCGAGTATTGCTATCTTTGCAGACTTATGCTAATAACCTAATCATCAGAATATGAACAGGCAATTACTTTCCAGGCTTGGCCCATATGCAGCAGCAATTATTATTTTCCTGCTGGCCACTTTCCTACTCTTTACACCTCTGTTTCAGGGACAGCAATTAATTCAAAGTGACATAACCAACTTTAAGGGTATGTCAAAAGAGATTCAGGATTATAGAGAAAAAACCGGAAAAGAAGCTTTGTGGACAAACAGCATGTTTGGAGGAATGCCTGCATACCAGATATCAGTAAAATATAAGGCCAACCTCATGGCTTATATTGATAAAATATTCCGTCTTGGGCTTCCCCGTCCAGCGGATTACGTTTTCCTGTATTTCCTTGGATTTTTCTTTTTATTGGTGATAATAGGAATAAATCCCTGGCTGGCCATTGTTGGAGCATTGGCTTATGGTTTTTCAACTTATTTTATAATTATTCTTGAAGCGGGGCATAACACCAAGGCGCATGCGATTGCTTATATGGCGCCTCTGTTGGGAAGCATATTGCTTACCCTTCGAGGTCGCTGGATTACCGGGGGTATCCTCACTGCACTTTTTGCAGCCCTCGAGATTTACACCAACCATTTACAAATCACCTATTATTTCCTGCTTACTGTACTTATTTTATGGATTGGATTACTGGTTGCGGCCATCAGGCAAAAACAAGTCCTTTCCTTTGCCAAAGCCAGTAGTGTTCTTTTATTGGCAGCCCTGCTGGCCATATTGCCCAATATTACCAACCTCTGGACCACCTTTGAATACAGCAAAGAAACCACTCGCGGCAAAACCGAACTCAGCCACAAACAAGAGATACAGACTTCGGGACTCGACAAAGAATACGCAACCCAGTGGAGCTATGGTGTTGCTGAATCGTGGTCGCTGATGATTCCAAACGTAAAAGGCGGGGCAACCGATTACCTCGGCAAAAGCGAAAAAGCACTCGAAAAAGCCGATCCGGCTATGCGCAAAACCCTGGCACAGTGGAATCATTATTGGGGAGACCAACCTTTCACTTCAGGCCCAGTTTATGTAGGAGCCTTAATCGTATTCCTTTTTGTCTTGGGGCTTTTCCTTGTTAAAAGCTCGCTCAAATGGAGCTTACTGGTAGCCACAATACTTTCTATCCTGCTGGCATGGGGGCGTAACTTCATGCCTCTCACCGATTTCTTTCTCGACCATTTTCCCCTTTACAACAAATTCCGTGCGGTATCGATGATTTTGGTGATTGCCGAGCTTACCATGCCTCTACTGGCCATTCTGGCGCTCTGGAAAACACTAAACAATCGTCCCCAATCGGTCGACGATAAAAAACAATTCCGCAACTATTTAGGTATAGCCTACGCCCTTACAGGTGGGCTGAGTCTGCTTTTTTACCTGATGCCTGGCACCTTCTTCAGCTTTTTATCCGCCCAAGAGGTTCAACAATTCGATGAGTTCAGAAAACAAGGAACTGACCCTGTCCAGCTCAATGCATTCATTAACAGCCTTGAAGAGACCCGTAAGGCCATCTTTAAAGCCGATGCCATTCGTAGTTTCTTTTTTATAACCATTGGTGCCCTTCTTATTTATTTCTATGCATTGGGTCGTAAGGTCAATAAAGGTATTCTTATAGCTGGATTGGGAATCCTCGTATTTGTAGACCTTTTCTTTGTAAACAAACGCTATATCAACGAATCGAACTTCGAAAGTCCTCGTCGCATTGAATCCTTCTTTGCACCAACCGAAGCCGATAAATTCATTTTAAAGGATACAGACCCCCATTTCAGGGTAATGAATCTTACGACAAATACTTTCAACGATGCCCGAACCTCCTATTACCATAAGTCTATTGGTGGTTATCATGGAGCAAAACTCAAACGCTACCAGGAACTCATTGAACACCAGATAGCCAAGAATAACATGCAGGTTCTGAATATGCTCAATGCGAAATATTTCATTCTCAAAGGCAAGGACAATCAGCCGGTGGTTCAAATCAACATGGATGCTTTAGGTAATGCATGGTTTGTAGCTGGATACAGGCTTGTAAACAATGCAGACGAGGAAATGGAAGCCCTCAGCAATTTCTTACCTGCCGAGACCGCTATTATCGATAAACGGTTCGCTTCAAACCTGCAGGGTGTAAGCATTACACACGACACTACGGCCCAAATACACCTCACGGAATATCAGCCCAATAAACTGGTTTACGAGTACGTAGCGTCAAAGCCCCAGTTAGCCGTTTTCAGCGAAATATATTATCCACATGGCTGGCAGGCTTATATCGACGGGCAACCGGTTGCTCATTTCAGAGCCAACTATGTCCTTCGTGCCATGGTAGTACCCGAAGGCAAACATAAAATCGAGTTCCGGTTCGAGCCAAAATCATATTACGTGGGTGAAAAAATAGCTTTGGCGGGATCGCTGCTTTTGATCTTCTTATTTATAGGAATGTTGGCTTTTGAAATCAGGAAGAACTTTTTTACCCCAAAAGAAAAGAAATCCTGAACTATGGAGCGGGTGCTGATGATTTCGTATTACTGGCCGCCAAGCGGTGGGCCCGGAGTCCAGCGTCCGCTTAAATTTGTTAAATACCTTCCGGCAGAAGGTTTTGACCCTGTAGTTATCACGGTTGACCCTGAAAAGGCTTACTATCCCTTACTGGATGAAAGTCTTCAGGAAGATGTGCCTTCTCAGATTAAGGTGTATCGTACGCCCACCTTCGAGCCTTTTGGAATATACGAAAAACTGACCGGGCGAAACAAAATGCCCAAACCGGGTTTTGCAGGTGAAGGAAAACCCGGCAAATGGGAAGCCATGGCACGTTTCATCAGAGGCAACCTTTTCGTGCCCGACCCTCGTAAAGGCTGGAATCGATTTCTTATAAAACAGGCACTTCAGGTAATCGAAGAAAGAAGACCAGCAGCCATCATCACCTCCTCACCGCCCCACAGCACACAATTGGCAGGTCTCAAGCTCAAAAGGCTTACACATATTCCCTGGATTGCCGATATGCGCGACCCTTGGACTGATATCTATTATTACAAGGAGTTTCGCCACCTACCCTGGGTTAAAAAGAAAGATGCCACTTACGAACGTCAGGTTCTTGAAGAGGCCGATGCCATAGTGGTTGTAAGTGAAGCCATAAAAAGGCTTTTTCTTTCAAAATCGCCTTCTATTACACCGGAAAAAATTCATGTTATTCCGAATGGTTTCGACCCTTCCGATTTTCCGGAAGCTCCTTGTATTGAAAATTCTGAGCCCTTTACTATTGTCTATACCGGCACCCTTTCGCCCGATTACCCGATAGACTCATTGGCTGAAGCCATATACAGGCTTAAAGAAAATAATAACCTTAAAGATATTCGATTGCATATTATTGGTAAAGCTTCACCCCAGATTCATGAATCATTTCATCGTCGAGGAATAGAACATCAATTAATACTAACCGGCTATAAACCACATACAGAAGCCATCAAACATATGCAATGTGCCGATGCACTGCTGTTAGTAATACCCGATGTATCCAACAACGAAGGAATTCTCACCGGCAAATTATTTGAATATCTGGCCACAGGAGTTCCCATTCTGGGATTAGGCCCCGTGAATGGCGATGCTGCAAACATTTTAGAAAAGGCAGGTACAGGAAATATGTTTGCCTACAACGATGTCACATCAATTACAAACTGGTTATTCAAAACAATTCAAAGCCGAAAGCTGCTTGAGCGCAGGCCCTCAGCTGCAGCCATGGAATACTCCCGTCAGGCTCTCACCGGACGGCTGGCTGAAATCATTCGCTCTTTAAATTAAGCACTATTTTGAAAGCATTTTCCGGGCAAAAGCTCCTCTGTCGATAGAACCATCAAAAATCTGATTGAGCCCTTCAAGAATTGGGAAGTCAGATAATCTGCCCTTGCGCTGAAGGTGCCCGCAGAAAACATTTACGGCTATTTTACCTTCCAAAAGCACTTTTTCGGAAATCTGCTCATTAAAGAAACCCTTTCCGATAAGCAGGCCAAGTGTACGGTTGCGCGACAAGTCGTTGAGCGATGTTAAACCGAAATCGCCAAAACCACAGTATTTAAACATGGTAGGTTTTTTCCCTCCAAAAAGGAGCATTACTTCCCGCATTTCGGCCATAGCCCGGGTGAGGAAAAGAAAACGAAGATTGGCCGTATTGAATTGTGCATCCATTATTCCTACAGCAATGGCATAAATATTTTTGAGAATACTCAGCAACTCCACACCCCGTATGTCTTTCGAGAAATCGACATACACGGGGGTAGGCTCAAATAATTCTTCGAAAGCATGCCACAACCCCGACTGGGTGCAACCAATGGTGAATCCGGTAGGACTACCCTGGATGAGCTCGCGGGCAAACGAAGGCCCTTTCATGGCAGCCACCGGAAAGGAAAACTCCTCCATCAATACCTCAGAAATGGTCCTTCCCTGTGGGCCAAAACCCTTGGCCAGATTGACAATGGCGGCATCGGCTGGCAGCAGGGAGGCATGTTTACGCACAAAATCAACAACAGCCACCGAAGGAATAGCCATAAAGACCCCATCGGCATGCCTGAACACTTCCATATCGGTCGTAGCTCTGAATCCCTCCATGAGCCTCACTCCCGGAAAATACTTGGTATTATGCCTCCGGGTGTTGATCTCTTCTACCACGTCGGGCTCTATGCTGTAAAGAATGGTCTCAGTCTTTTCATTGTAGGCCAGGGCATTAGCCAGGGCGGTTCCTATAGCTCCCCCGCCCACAATGACTACCCTATTAAACCTGAACAACTTATATGCTTCCATGGATTTCTATTTTTCTTTTCGTATGAAAGATAAAGCCCATTGCATTCCCTGCCTGAGCCGGTTTTTCTCATCTCGATCGAAAAATCCGAAGCGGTAAAGCCCCAGAGGAAAAAGCAGGGTAAGTAAAATTTTGGTTATCAGACCCATGTAAAAACCCATCATCGAAAATAAGCTGGCCACAGCATAAAATCCTATTCCCAACCCAGCAAGCAAACCCACCCGTTTCCATTCAAAACGAATAGGATACATTCGTTGGGAAAAATAGTAAAACAGCAGGCTCATTAGCAGGTTGGAGAGCACCAGCACCAACGCCGAACCATAAATACCCATACGCGGAACCAGCAAAAAATTCATGCCCAGGCTAAACGCAGCACATAACATCACAATCCAGGCATTATGCGTGGTTTTGCGAACATAGTGTAAACCAAGTGAAAAATAATACTGACTGCCTTTAAAAATAAATCCGAGAGTGACTAAAGGAATTACCGTATAAGCAGCGGAATAACCCGGCTGATTGAGCGTAAAGGCGACTACAATTTCGCGGGAAAACATGGCCAGCAGCAAACCCGGAAAGACAAGGGATAGCATAAAATAGGTGAACATGCGGGCAAAGAAACGCGGAGCCTCAGGATCATTCAGCATCTTGTAGGCAAAAGGCAAAAAACCCAGCTGAAACGACTGAATGATAAACATATTGAGTATCCCCCCGAATTTGTAACCGATGCCATAGATGGCGGTATCGGTTGACGACATAAAATGCTCGATGACGTAGCGGTCGCCGAGGGAAAGAATGATAGATGATACAGTGGTGAAAATCAGGGGGAAACCATAAGCCAGCATTTCGCGCAGCGGCCCTGAGAGAAAAACGGGTTTGAGATTGCGGAGCAGAAAAGGAAGGGAGAGAATATTGAGTAAAACACTGGCTGCCAGCTGACTGAGAAATACAGAGGCCACGCCCAGGTTGAACTTTACCAGAAACAACACATTCAATAAAATATTGGCAGTTAGTTTTATAACATTTAATACCACATATTGCAGGGGCCTCTCCCTGAACCTCAGCAAACTGAGAACCAGCAGGTTTAATATATCGAAAGAAACCAGCAGGAAGGAAATGTTCAGGTAGCTTTTGTAATTAATATCTGCATAAAATCCCCGGGCAGCCAGCAGGTGATTAACAGGCCAGGCCAGGAGGTTAAAGGCAGTGAGCAATAACAGAAGAGCTGCCAGAACCGTGAAGACCAGGCTTTTCTGCCGCTGGGGATCGCGCTCGGGAGCCAGCCAGCGCAGCAGGGCCGTAGGAAGACTCATGGCCAGAACGGCCGACAGAAGTTGCCATACAGGTTCCAGCAACACTACAGCAGAATAATCGTCGATGGGGATATGGGTGGCAAACAGGGGCAGAAGCACAAAGCCTGCAACCTTGGTGGCCACATTGCCCAGGCTATAAATCAGAATCTGTTGCGTAGAAAGTTTGAACTTGTCAAACATGGGCCTCCTTTTTCTCCATCAGCACAAAGAGCCAGTAGGGCTTTTTGGGCGAAACCAGTACATTGGCGACATCCACCGCAAAAGCCAGCGGATGAAAACGCCAGGGACAAAAGAACGGGTGTTCGCAGCGCGGACATATCGCGTGCCGGTCGGTACGGGGTATCCAGTAGTAGGGAATCCATGCAGTAGCCGGACTTATTTTTCGCTTCAGGTTCAGAAGCAGGGGGTGGTAGTACCTCACTTTTTTACCAAATGTGAAGGAACGGATAATTGTGTATTCCGGGAATAATTTATTAAAGTCCTGAACCCGGAACGAGCGGAGGTGATTGGGCCGGTTGAAGATATATCCGCACGAAGGGCAACGGATGGAGAGTTTGTCGGGGTTTTCGCCGTTAGGCACGGTTATGAAAATGTATTTGCCTGCCAATCGCTTAAATTCCTTAATGGTATCGTAAAAAACCTGATCGGGTAGGTGCTCGAGCAGCTCAGAGCTGAAAACCATATCGAAAGGGCCTTCCACGGGAATGGCATCGCACGAGGCTTCAAGTTTGGGTGTAATTACAAACTCGAGCGCCCGCCGGCTTCGGTCAACGCCCAGCACCTGGTATTTTTTACCCAGTTCATTCGTTATTACCCCATTCCCACATCCTATATCAATAATCGAGCGCACATCGGCCGGAATATTTTCCAGTACCTTTTGTATTTTAGGCGCCAACCGGCTGGTATCCAGCTGCTCCCAGTTGTGCTGCTCGTAAATTATTTTATTGTCCATGTAAAAAATAGGATTTTGAATTTTTTAGGTTCACATATAGATCAACAAGCCTATTGGCGTCGTAATTCCAAATATATTTTTTAAATAAAATGTTTCGACCATAGTTTGGATCGAAGTAGTTAATATTCTGCTTTAACTCAATAAACTTTTCAGAAAAGTCAACTGGATCATCAAATTTATATATTAATCCAGCATGTGTCTCGTTAATTATACGAACAAGGGGCAAACAGTTAGTGGACAAAATCGGCAATCCAAAATAAATATACTGAAATATTTTATGAGGTATTGTAGAATCCGTATGTCCAGATTTTATATGAGGTATTACAGCTATATGCGAAGCAGCTAAAATTTTTAACATATCATTATACTTCAAATGACCGTAGAAAAAAACATGGTCATTGACACCAAGATTTATCGCAAGCTTCTTTAATTCCTCCAAATATCGGCCAGCACCAACTATATGAAAGTTTACCTCTATACCTCTATCTAATAGTAATTTGATACCTTTTAAAACAAACTGCAATCCACGATGCTTAGTAACACCTCCCCCATAGAATAATTCGGTAGGATCAACGTCATTCATATTTAAATTTATCTGACCAACCGATGAGGTATCAAGCGTATTGCTGACAATAACTACATCTTCGTTGTTAATGCCAATCTTTAGAATTCTATCTCGTGCCTCTTCAACAACAACAATTATTTTTGAGGCAAGTTTAAGATATTTTTTTTCATAATGCTTCCAAAGAGAAATCGGAGAGAGAATTCTACCAATAAATGTATTTGTATGTTCAGAGATTGCTAATAATTCCGGATAATTCTCATGAAGGTCCAGAACAAAAGGAATATTTAGTTTTCGAGATAATACAAAGCCCAGCCGAGCCAAAGGAAGATCATGAACATGTATAGCATCAATATCATTTTCTCTTGAAGTGATTTCTTTTAATTTTCTACTCCAAAAATTAAAATAAAAAGGAAGAGTTAAGGCGGCAACTGACGATTTATAAATTAATTTATTCAAAAAAAGTCGGTAAATTGTAAGGGATTTCGATGGCTCATACTCTATTGATTTATCAGCTTCATTTGTAGTTTGACAAACAAGAATAATTTTGTGGCCAGCATTCACTAAAGCTTTTATCTCATTTTCAACCCTTAGATCAGGTGGAAAATTACCAGGCAATAACATCATAATCTTCATAGCGAAAAGGCCATTTCGATAACATTATTGATTCGTTCAGATGCTTTTCCATCCCATAAAGGAGGAACCATTGAAGGGAAATTTATTTCTCTATTCAATAGTTTACCAAAGATTTGCAACACATGAGTTAAATTAGTTCCAGCAAGGATATTTGTCCCCATTTGAATAGTAACAGGGCGTTCTGTAGAGTTGCGTACAGTGATACAAGGAATTCCCATATATGTGGTTTCCTCTTGAATACCTCCACTATCTGTAATAACCATAGCCGAATCGTAGACAAGACTTAAAAAATCAATATAACCTAATGGTTCAATAAGTTTAATATTGGCTTTATTTGTAAAGGAATAGCCAAATTTATTGAGGTTTAACCGGGTGCGCGGGTGTATTGGAAAGATTACAGCAATTT
>DDBO01000206.1 GCA_002332755.1 Bacteroidales bacterium UBA2030
ATGTGGTGGAGTTCAATAATAGTTTCTTTCAAAAAATAGAAGAAATTCTCGGGCCAAGCTATCCCCAGGTTGCCAAGGTTTTCAGCGACCTGCACCAAACCCCAACGCGGAACGAAGATAAAGGCTATGTGGAATGGAATTTTATAGCTTCTAATGATGATCAGGAAAAACTTGAACCCCAGGCCTTGCAGGTTCTTCAAAAAATAAAACAGCTTCATGAAGCCGGTTATGCCTGGAAGGATATGGCTGTGCTGGTAAGAAGGGGCAAAGAGGGACAGGCTGTAGCCAGTGCCCTAAGTAGTGAAGGCATCCCTGTAATGTCGGCCGATTCTCTCCTTCTTCATACTTCCCGACAGATCCGACAGGTGATTGCCTGGCTTTATTTTCTCCAAAATCCCTCCGACGAATTTTACCGTGCTCAGGTGCTCTCGTTTTACTCCCGTCCCGACAAGGACCTGGATTCTCTTATGCATGAGCATACAAAGCTTGAGTCGCTCACCGCTACTTTCCTGTCCACCGACGCTTCCACCCTGCTTCAGAAAAACCTTTATTCTCTTTGCGAATACCTGCTGGCATCTGCCTTCACAGAGCCTTCAACCCATGCGCATGGACAAACTTTTCTGGAATATGTTCAACGACTGATCCAACAAAAAAAGCACTCCCCCAAAGATCTGCTGGAGGCATGGGAAGAATCGGGTCATAACTGGTCGGTAAGTCTTACAGGAGAGTCGGATGCAGTGCAGATTATGACCATCCATAAGGCCAAGGGACTGGAATTCAACATAGTATTTATTCCGTTTCTGTTCGAAAAAACCATAGGTTCAGAAGAGGCCTGGTTGCCCTTCGATAAGAACAAATATCCCTATGATTTCAGTAATTTGGTTTTGCCTGATAAACTGCTTACACGGGTTTCCGGCACAAGCGAAAATGATGCCTTGTTTGGCGATGAACTGGATGTAATCCGTGAAAAACAACTCCTCGACCGGCTTAACCTGCTTTATGTAGCATTTACCCGGGCCAAAGAAAGGCTCTATCTTTTCTCCGCACCCTTTGGTAAATCTACCTCAGATGACCTTAAAAAGGCTATGCAGGATGCCATTTCTGTGATTATGCAACCCATGGATGACAGAACGCTGGTGTATCCCCGGCCCGAAAAAGAGCTTCTCTCCCAACCCCGGTCGCCTTCTGCCTGTGAAACCGCTCAACATTCCCAACTTTTCCCGATCGAACTGCATTCGTGGGATAAACGGTTTAAAATTCGCAATCTTGCCAGGGAAAATGTACTAACAACAACGGGTATTTCTCCCCGAAAAAGGGGAATTGCCATTCATCATCTGCTGCAACGTCTCCTTTCCGGGGGAACTTCGCCTGAGCTTATAGCCGAAAATGAAAAAGGCGACCCGCAGTGGGCCGCCCTCAAAGATGCATGGGAAGTGATTGAAAAAGATGAATTATATTCTAAGGTTTTCTCCCGTGACGCTGAATATTTTGCAGAATACGAATTGTTAGTTCCCGGAAAAGGTATCCTCCGGCCTGACCTGCTGATTATCCAACCTGAGGTAGTTAAAATTGTGGACTATAAAACGGGGGCACCTGATATCACTCATAAAAAACAAATCCTGGAATATGCTGAAGCTTTGTCTGCCGCCGGCTTTCCTGCTGTTGAGGGGTATTTGGTTTATTTGAATGAGAGGATAGGGATTGTTCAAGTTCCAAGTTCCTAGTTCCAAGTTCCATGTTCCAAGTTCCAGGTTCCAGGTTCCGGGTTCCAGGTTTCAAGTTCCAAGTTTCAGGTTTCAAGTTTCGGGTTTCAGGTTTCGGGTTTCGGGTTTCGGGTTCAGAGTTCCGGGTTCCGAGTTCCGGGTTTCAGGTTCCTAGTTCCAGGTTTCAGGTTCCGAGTTCCAAGTTTCAAGTTCCAAGTTTCAGGTTTCAAGTTTCGGGTTTCAGGTTTCGGGTTTCGGGTTTCGGGTTCAGAGTTCCGGGTTCCGAGTTCCGGGTTTCAGGTTCCTAGTTCCAAGTTCCTAGTTCCAGGTTTCAGGTTCCGGGTTCCAGGTTTCAAGTTCCAAGTTCCTAGTTCCAGGTTTCAGGTTCCGGGTTCCGGGTTCCAGGTTTCAAGTTCCAAGTTCCGAGTTTCAGGTTTCAGGTTCCAAGTTCAAGGTTCTGGGTTTTGGGTTAGGGATGGGGGATTTGGGTGAGGAGGATTTCGACGATTTTTTGGGCGGAGTGGCCATCGCCGTAATGTGGGTTACGGGGACGGTGGTGGGTTGCCATAGACTGATGATAGGCCTGTATGATCTTTTCAGGGTTCGTTCCGGCCAAAATGTTCCACCCGTCTTCTACGGTTTCAACCCACTCCGACTGGTCACGCAGGGTGATGCAGGGCTTGCCGGCAAAATAGGCTTCCTTCTGCACTCCGCCGGAATCGGTTAGGATGAGCTGCGCACGGTTCTCCAAGGCAAGCATATCGAGATAACCTACAGGGGAAATTGACAATATGTTGTACGGTAAGGTGATGCCACTCGCCTGCAGAATTTTGGAAGTGCGGGGATGAACAGGCCACACGACTGGCATGGGTATAGCCCCTACCCCTTCCAATATTCCCCTTAAACGATGAACCTCATCGGTGTTTTCTGCACGATGCACGGTCATCAGGGCAAAAGGGCTATCCGAAAGCTTTACCCCCTCTGGTCTTTTCTTTCCTTGATTTTCTTCTTCAGCTATTACTTCACGATAAAAGAGGTTTACATCATACATCACATCTCCAACCTGGTAAACTCCTTCTTCAATGCCTTCCTTCTTCAGATTTTCCACACTGGTGTGGGTGGGACAAAATAACCAGGTGGATAAATGATCGGTAAGAACACGGTTCTGTTCCTCGGGCATGCGTTTCCAATAACTGCGCAGCCCGGCCTCTACATGGGCCACGGGTATGTCCAGCTTAGAAGCGGCCAGTGCTCCGGCCAACGTGCTGTTCGTATCTCCATAAACCAAAACCGCCTCCGGCTTTAATTGCAGATACAATTCCTCCAGCTTTTCCAACATCTGACCGGTCATCTTGCCATGAGAAGTGCCGCCAATGCCCAGGTGATAAGCGGGATGAGGTATTCTCATCTCTTTAAAAAACACCTCCGACATGTTGGCATCGAAGTGCTGCCCCGTATGCACCAATATTTCCTCAAAATTATTGACCGATCCTATTTCATGTATCACACGGCTGATGGCTGCAGCCTTGATAAACTGAGGCCTGGCCCCTACTACAGTAATGATTTTACGCATTTTGCAAGAAGTTTCTTTTAGTAATTAAGAAAAAAGCCGATAGGCCAGCCAACCGGGCAAATATCCCAAGGTATTGGCTGCTACATCCGTTAACTCAAAAGACCGGCCCACATGCCCCATGTCCTGCAATATTTCCATTCCCAAACCGTAAAACAGTACCGCAAAGAGAGGTATCAATTGTTTGTCCTTTTTAAAAAACCCCGGCCATGCCCACATCATCAGGAAAGTAAAACCCGCATACATGCACAGGTGAATTAATTTATCGGCATAAGGGAAGAGTTTGACGGAGGGTAAATCAGAAGAAGGCAAAAGCGAAAGGGTAGTTAATAACCCAACATATACAATAAAAAACCAAATTCGTAAACCTTTATTAACTTTATTAAAAATCATAATACAATTTTTCTAAAGCTGTGGAAAGCGAAACATAAAACATCAACAAATCGTTCTTCTCCTGAATATTGGACTCTTTTCGCCATACAATTCCCGTACTTAAATTAAGATTATAATTGGGATTGAGCATCCAAGAAATTTTTAGTTCCTGACGCCAAAGGTTAGTTCTTAATCCTTGACCTATTATGACTCCATAATCAAAAGGCCTGCTGTTGTAAGATCTAAAAATATTCTTACCAAAGCTAACATTGTTAGTATCAAGACCATATAATGCATATTGGAATTGATAATTCACATGCCACCGAGCCTTATGATATCTTAAGAAAAACAGACCTTCTTTGAGATTAGCGCCCATAGGATGTGCCAGGGGCTGGCTATAATGGCCATAATTTTGAATTGACTCCCAATGGCTGTAGGTGTAAGGACGAATTATATTACCCTCTGCCTGAATATTCAAACCATGAATTCCCAAAATATTAAAAACTCTTACCCCAAGCTGAACAGCCTGCTTGTTTCCCCACCATTTTTCTCCCGAAAAAACTTCATTTAGTTTAAACTCATCCAAAAGCAGCTGGCCATAAAGAGTATTGTTTTTGCCTATTGTATAAGAAACATTAAAACCCAGCAATGCATTGTCGGGCGAACCAACAGAAAACTCAACAGGTCGATAGAAAATTACTGGATTAAGGTAATTGATATCGAAGCCGCGATAACCCACACTGTCTCGTGCTTTCCATATTATCGCCTCAAACAGACCTACTTTAAGGCGTGGAGTAATATTCACCGTCAGGTAATGAAAGGTTCCATACTTCTTATGATAGGGCTCGCTTTCTTTGCGCGGCGATTGCCTCTCCATGAACTCGGCATAAAGGTTGACATACCTAATTTTCCATACTGTAGTACTAATAAGGAAATAGGGGTAAGGGAAATGGGAATCCCCCAAAAGCAAAGATCGATAACCATCACCCCAAAAATTGTTTCCATGTCCAAAACGAAAGTTAAAATACTTATTGGGACTATAGGAGATGTAACCCTCTGCTCGGGAAAAGTCGTATCCTGATGTTTTAAATGGCTTATACCCCCCCTGTCCAGGAATTACGCGTATATTTTGTATTTCTTTATCAATATAATCTACAAATGTAGCTTGATTTTCATAGAAGCGGGTGGCAAAAGCAAACCGTGGCCCTATATTTCCGTCAACCATAAATCCCCTTGTATTCACCCATGCATGGTCGTCATTCTTGAAATCGTTCGATAATTCAAAATTCACCAATGGATTAACCTTGAATGTGTATTCATCCCCTTGTATCTTAATCAAATCTTCATTAAATACTTTATTCCATAGCCATCTTTTTACCCCTTTATCGTATATCGATGCAATTTTCCATGTATTTTTAATACTATCCTCAGGAATTATTTGTTGCAATTCATCACTTAAGTATGGTCTTACAGAAGTGTGAAAATGATTTTGGGGTTGATAAATAAATTTTTCCTCAACGAAAAACTCAGGATTTGTACTGCGCTGAATGAGAGGCTGGGCGGATATTTTAATTAAACTGGTACAGCTTATGATAACTAAAAAAATAAATTTTCGCATATAAATGTATTGTGCTTTAAATTTCTGGTTAAGAGTTCTCAGTTTTGAAGTTTTACATTAGTATCCATCTAAGAATTGGAGTGTGTAATTTTGGGAGAAATCGTTTACCTATGACTAATAGTAGCAATACATTCGTCAATAGGGGCTATTAGGGTTTGTAAAAAAAAATACAATCCATCAGATGCTTTGTACTCATAAAGTCACCATTAATCTCAAACCCAAGCAGGTCTTCTAAAATTAACTGGACCAACGGAAAAGTTTTCATCAGTTAGAAGACAACCCTTAAGGCTTAAATATGGGTTAATGTCCTAAACAACAATAGGTTATTTCAGAATTCATAGCATTTAGAGGAAATCTATAAAAACATACGTTTTACCCCAAAATCAGGAGGATGCCTAAGAGCCGTCATGCGTTGTGAAAAGCGAAACCGAAAAACCGGCTACCAACCTATTTCCTGTTTCAATATTGGGCAAAATAAAGATTGCATGAGGAAAGATAGCTGATTATGGGCTACACAACACAATGAGACATTTCTAAAAGCATATAATGCCGCTCAAACCACCCCAACCCATTTTGTTTGCAAAATCTACCTTGATCAACTGGCTGGAATGACAATAAGAAAAGCCACTGGGCCTTTTAAAAAACAAAAAAACGTGAACCATGGAGACCGTGGAGCTTTAAAATGCCCTAAGTGTAAGGAGCACCCACTGGAGGGGTTCAAAATAGAAGGAACCTTATTTTTTTCCGCTGGAGCCTTAAGATAAAAAAGCTTAAGTGAGGTATTCTAAGTAATCATTTATTAAAAATGTATTAAAAAAAGTATCCTAAAGATTTGCTATAGTGAGTTTTGACAGTGAAATTCAAATAGAATTGCCATACAATTTCTATTGTACGCCCTCCTTTTTAGAGGATAATAAAAAATACCTTTAAAAATAAAGGACTCTATTGTAGAATAATGCTAAAGAAAAGTAACTAAACAAACATTGACTAAATCGATACTATCAGGAATCAAAAAATAGGCTACACCTTAATTGGGGGCCCATTCAGAGACTATATTTCTACTTTGTACTCAAGAAAACAGGATCCCTAAAATTAGTGGAAATAGGTTATATGAGGTTCTCACATCATTACTTATAAAATGAATCATAGCGTTGACTGAGAGAAAATGAAGAAGATATCATTTATACATAAAGGTTTTCAACGTACAAGATGTTTAAGAATACCTGGGGTTTTCAAATTTTTCTATCCAAATGATCCATAAAGCAAAAATCACAACATAAAACATCGGTCTCATAACAAAGAGATGAATAAAGTCCCATTCTTCGGGAAACCACAACAGTGTAAGTGTGAGAAAAACTATTCTCAGCACATTGGTTATATGCATTACCAATAGAGAGGCCGGAATATACCATAGTTTATGCTTCCACGGGCCTGGGAATAGAACAAACAAAACCAAAATTTGATAAAATTGCTTAGTACCACTGCAATCTTCAACTACTTCTACAAAGCCATGGCCTGGAAGAATGATGGTTGTTCCCTGCCGAATGATATCTAAGCCCAAAATATTTTCATTAATCCAAGCAGACGAGGTAAATACCCATTTTACCATCTGATGCCTGAAGGCCTCAAAACCAGAAAATTGTGTTAGAAAATTCCTGATTCCTCCCCACCATAAATAATGGAACAACAACGTAATAGTAGCAAAAAGTAAAATTTGAATAATGGGTCGCCAAATTTTATTTTCGGTATATAAACGAACGAGAGCCCGCAAGGGTTGGAAGTTTACTTGCATCCTGACAGAGTATTATTTAAATAAATTAGGTGAAATCTCTGTTTTTACAGAGGTAAATCCAGTTTGGAAAAGACGGAATTGTTGCTTTTATATTCAGGCACCATTTCTTTAATTTTTGCCACAAGAGTGAAATCATTGCCCTCGATCAAAGCCTCGCCTAATTGGAGTAATGCAGCACGTAATTTCTGTAAGTCACAACTCCTTACTTTTGCTTTGTTAATCTTTGGATGATGGGTGTTGATCACATTTTCCTCGACTGACAACAGCTCTTCATACAGCTTTTCGCCCGGACGTAAACCGGTTTCTACGATTTGAATGTCCTTACCGGGTTCTAATCCAGATAAACGTATCATGCGTTCGGCTAATTCGTAAATTTTTACGGGTTTTCCCATATCAAACACGAAAATTTCGCCC
>DDBO01000076.1 GCA_002332755.1 Bacteroidales bacterium UBA2030
CAGGCAGGTTCTCAATTTTTTTATATTTGTCGGAGATGACAGGGCTTTTCGAAGGTTGTTTTCTACGCGCGACAAACAGCAGGCTAAGAGCCAGCAGTGCTGGAATCAGGGTCCAGGCGAAGGCAGTAGGGTAGTTTTCGTCGGATAAATATAGCACCGCCATCATGATAAGTGGGCCAAGGGTGGCCCCAATCTGGTCGAGGGCTTCGTGAAGTCCAAATGCCCACCCCCTGCCCATTTCGGCAGCTGCCCCAGCCATCAAGGCATCGCGCGAAGGAGTACGAATGGCTTTCCCTAAGCGTTCAGCCATCATTAATACTACCGCTATTTGCCAATAACCGGCCAAGGCCAGTAGAGGAACTGAGAGCAAGTTGAGTGCATAACCGCTAAAAACAAAAGTCCAGTATTTTTTGGTACGGTCGGCCCAGATACCGGATATAAGCCTTAAACCATAACCGATGAATTCTCCCAGTCCTGCAAATAGCCCAACAATGAAAGCATTGGCATGTAAAGTATCAAGGAAAGGTCCGGTAATTCCGCGGGCACCTTCATAAACCATATCACTGAAAAGGCTGATAATGCCTATGAGAACCACAAAGAGAACCGGACCCTTCAATTTTTTCATAACGTAATGCTGATTTATGCGTTTTTAAATGCTTTCTTGCCAGCGAAACGGGCTGAGCTTCCAAGCATCTGTTCGATACGCATCAGTTGATTGAATTTTTCTATGCGTTCGCTGCGACATCCGCTACCCGTCTTCAGGTGTCCTGCTCCGGTAGCTACAGTCAGGTCGGCAATAAAGGTATCGGCAGTTTCGCCACTACGGTGCGAAACAAAACAGTTGTAACCATTGTTGCGGGCCAACTCCATCGTTTCGAGCGTTTCGGTAAGTGTTCCAATTTGGTTGAGTTTGATGAGAATCGAATTGGCCACATTTTTTTCAATGGCTTTTTGCAATATTTTTTTGTTCGTACAAAAGATGTCATCACCCACCAATTCGATGCGTTTTCCTAGCACTTGTGTCAGGTTGGCCCATCCTTCCCAATCGTTTTCAGCCAAACCATCTTCGAGCAATACAATGGGATACTGATGCACCCAGCTTTCCCAGAGTTTTATCATGTCCTCACTGGTGATATGTTTTTTAGTACTTTTAAAAAACAGATACTTACCTTCATCCCACATTTCACTGGTAGCTGGATCAAGACAAATTGAGATGTCATCTCCTGGTTTGTAACCGGCTTTCGCGATAGCTTCAAGTATTACTTCGATGGCTTCTTCGTTTGAGCGCAAGTCGGGAGCAAAACCGCCTTCGTCGCCTACTCCGGTGGAATATCCCTTGCTCTTTAGAATCCCTTTCAGGGTATGAAATACCTCAATTCCCATCCGTATGGATTCGTGAAAATTCGGGGCATTGTGGGGGGCAATCATGAATTCCTGAAAATCAACATTGTTGTCAGCATGTTTGCCACCATTGATGATGTTCATACAGGGTACGGGCAGCAGATGTGCGTTGCATCCGCCAATGTAGTACAACAGTTCTTCTCCCATAAAATTAGCTGCAGCCCTTGCAAATGCAAGCGAAACGCTCAAAATGGCATTGGCTCCCAAATGCGATTTGTTCTCTGTTCCGTCGAGGTCAATTAACATATAATCGAGCTGACGTTGGTTTTCAATATCTTTCCCTTTAATAGCTTCAGCAATGCTGGTGTTAACGTTTTCCACTGCTTTAAGCACCCCTTTTCCTCCATAGCGTTTGGGGTCTCCATCACGCAATTCAGTGGCTTCTCGTTCACCGGTAGATGCCCCGCTTGGTACAGCTGCTTTGCCTACAGAAAAATCGTTTATGACGACTTCGGCTTCAACGGTTGGATTACCTCGTGAATCCAGGATTTCATACGCTTTGATCTCTGTAATAATCATACTTCTTTTCATTTTGGGTTAGACATTATTCGATAATCTTCCTGAGGGGAAGTTTTTTTTCTTAAAAGTAGAATTTATTAGGGAAAATCTACTTGCCTCATTAATCATTATCAAATCGTAAAGGCTTTTGATTAATGACCACCTCCTGTAGATTAAAATGCTGCTTAGGGCGTTTGAAGTTCTTTTGTTGAATAATTCAGATGTCTCCATTGTTAATCCAATGATTTACACAGTTTTATACATAGGAGTCATCAGCTTTTACGCGGTTTAAGGCGAACTCCATCGCCCATCGCAAAAATACTCTTTTCAATTATCTGGTACCAAACCATGCTTTATTTTGTCTTGAAAACCCATTTAAAAAAAGCCAGACACCTGTAAATCAGGTATTAACCTGCAGGTGTCTGACTTTGAAGTATTAATTAGGGATTAATTCAGACCAACACAGAAACAGCTTCTACCAGTTCCATTCCTTTACGAATGGCATCCATATTTGCCGGTATCAGCTTGTGATGTCGCATGGGCAGCGATTTAGCCAGGCCTTTTTCCATATTCTCCATTTTCACAATGGGTTTGAGCTTAAGGAATGCGCCCAGCACAATCATATTGAAGGTCTTTGCCATACCCGAACGGGCAGCTTCAGCTGCAGCCTCTACCCTATAAATATGGATGTCGGTACGAACCGGATGGCGTGTAATTCCGTTTGGGTCGTAGAGGAGCAGACCTCCGGGCTTTACTGATTTTTCAAACTTATCAAGCGATTGCTGATTAAGGATGATGGCGGTATCGAATTGGCTGAGGATGGGCGAACTGATGCGTTCATCGCTTAAAATAACGGTTACGTTTGCTGTTCCGCCTCGCATTTCTGGCCCATAGGAAGGCATCCAGCTCACTTCCTGCCCTTGCATAAGACCTCCGTAGGCCAATATTTTGCCCATCGAAAGTACTCCCTGCCCACCAAATCCTGCTATAATAATTTCTTCAGTCATAGGTCAAAGTTTTTTGATGATTACTTGCTTACCATTTCTCCATTTACCTTGAGGTCGCCCAGAGGGTAAAATGGCAGCATGTTTTCTTCAAGCCATTTTATAGCCTGAACAGGTGTAAGTTTCCATCCAGAGTTGCAGTTGGAAACTATTTCCACAAAACTCACGCCCCGATTCAATTTCTGATTTTCGAAGGCCATTCGTATAGCTTTCTTGGTTTTTCTAACCAATGCTGGGGTATGAACAGCCTGGCGGGTAACGAAGTAAGTACCGGGGAGCATGGCCACCAGTTCGGTTATTTTAAGCGGGTTACCCATCATTTTTACATCGCGTCCGTAAGGGGAGGTACTGGTGGGCATACCCGGCAGGGTAGTGGGAGCCATTTGTCCGCCGGTCATACCGTAAATACCGTTGTTGATGAAAATGATGGTAATATTCTCTCCACGGTTGCAAGCATGTATGGTTTCTGCAGTACCAATAGCGGCAAGGTCGCCGTCACCCTGGTAAGTAAATACAAATTTTTCAGGGAAAACCCTTTTGATACCTGTAGCTAATGCGGGAGCCCTACCATGTGCGGCTTCCTGCATGTCGATATCAAAATAATTATAGGCCAGTACTGAGCATCCTACAGGAGCCACACCTATTACCTGATCCTGAATGCCCATTTCGTCAATCACTTCAGCAATCAGACGATGAACCGTACCATGCCCGCATCCAGGGCAATAGTGCATAACATTATCAGTAAGAACCTTGGTTTTAGTATATACAAGATTCTCTGGAGTATGAATTTCAGGCAAATCAAAATTCTGTTCCATGATTTATCCTCCAATAATTTTTGTTTCTAATGCATGGAGTACTTCAGCAGGAGAGGGAATCATTCCTCCAAATCTCCCGTAGTGTTCCACTTTAACCTTACCGCAAACGGCCAGGCGGACATCTTCCACCATCTGGCCGGCATTCATTTCAACAGTAAGCATACCTTTCACCTTTGTAGCAAGCTCGTGCAGAATTTTTGAAGGGAAGGGGAATAGCGTTATGGGCCTTAGTAGTCCAATTTTGAGCCCCTTAGCCCTGCCCAGGTCCATCGCTTTCTGACAAATGCGTGCAGAAGAACCAAAGGCTACCAGCAAATATTCTGCGTCTTCGCAATTTAGTGCCTCATAGCGTACCTCTTCTTCCTGCATTTTTTTGTATTTAGCCTGCAGCTTCAGGTTGTGCTGTTCCTGCCTTCCAGGGTCAAGTTCGAGAGAGGTAATAATCCGACGATCTTTTCCGGGTTTTTTACCGGTGGTTGCCCAAGGATATAATTCATCTATCTGTTCATTGGTTAAGCGAGGATACTGTTCGCCAATTTCTACTTTTTCCATCATCTGGCCTATGACACCATCAGAAAGTATCATTACCGGATTGCGGTATTTGAAGGCAAGATCGAAACTCAGTTTTACAAAGTCGTACATTTCCTGAACCGATGCGGGAGCAAGAACTATTAGACGGTAGTCGCCATGCCCGCCTCCTTTAGTGGCCTGAAAATAGTCGCTTTGCGACGGCTGAATGGTTCCCAGCCCTGGACCTCCTCTAACTACATTGAGGATAAGGCAGGGCAATTCGGCTCCTGCAATGTACGAGATGCCTTCTTGTTTTAAACTAATGCCGGGACTGGAGGAAGAAGTCATCGCCCTTTTACCGCAGGCTGCAGCTCCGTAAACCATATTGATGGCGGCTACTTCGCTCTCGGCCTGTAAAACTACCATTCCCGTTCTTTCGTGCGGTTTCTCTGCCATCAGATACTCAATTACCTCACTTTGAGGAGTTATGGGGTATCCGAAATAAGCATCGGCTCCGGCACGGATGGCAGCTTCAGCTATCGCCTCGTTGCCTTTCATTAACCTTAGCTCTTTCATGCCCTATTTTTTTTATTTTGTTAAACTTTTGATTTGTAAACGGTGATAACTCCATCGGGACACACAATTGCACAATTAGCGCAACCAATGCAATCGGCATTTACTTTAACAACAAAGCGGTATCCCTTACTGTTAACTTGTGTCGACATGGCAAGTACTTCGTTGGGGCATGCTGTGGTGCATACCTCGCAACCTTTGCACCTCTCAATGTCGATCACTACATCTCCTTTAACTTTAGCCATACGATTGATTTTTAGTTGATTTCAACATAAGGGTTCATGCCACGAAAATAAAGATTAATTCTAACCCCCGAAAACGTTTGCAGATTTTTACGCGAATCATTTATTAATTTAAAACCATTCTAAAAATGAATTATAGGTAGTAATTTTCATCTTAATTTTTTTAAATGATGAATTGCAGCGCTATATCCTCAATTCCTTTCGTTTAATTAATACATTCTCCATATTACATATTTAATTCACACTGCAAGCCTCAACAATACTTCCTGTATAGAAGTTTTTCAAACCCAAATCCGCAAATTTTCCCTGACGACATCCACCTATCAATGCCATTCCTAATCTATTACCCAAAGCTTTCCGGATACTCAGATTAAGAATAATAACATAATGTATTTATTATCAGGACAATACAAACATAAAACCCGGAACCTGAAACCTGGAACATGGAACCTGAAACCTGGAACTTGGAAC
>DDBO01000041.1 GCA_002332755.1 Bacteroidales bacterium UBA2030
GAAGTTGGGTTATGATCTATAAAAAAAGGAGGTAATTATGACAAAAACAATCACAGTCTTAATCCTTGTTTTGGTGGAAGTTGGGTTATGATAAAACTGGAGAAAAAGCGGGAGATTAAAAAATTCTTCAAAGTCTTAATCCTTGTTTTGGTGGAAGTTGGGTTATGATAGTTTTAAGACCAAAGGTAGAGAGGGTAAAAGCTCGTTGTCTTAATCCTTGTTTTGGTGGAAGTTGGGTTATGATACATACCAAAGTTTGACGACACCAAAAAGAAGGGCAAATGTCTTAATCCTTGTTTTGGTGGAAGTTGGGTTATGATGCATTTCTGCGTATCATATTTTCTTACAATGTGTTATTTTCCTAGCTTTTACCCTCTTCATCGATAATCCCCCCGTTTTTTAAAAGGTTGCAAAATTACTAACATTTTTAACTTGTTTTATTATCAAACTTTTGGCGATAGGCAAAATTAATAAATTCTTTCAAAATATCAAAGAATTTGGTTTCTTTTCATACGCTTCAATCCCTACATCTTTTCCGATAAGATGCATGGCATGCAATTCATCTGTCGACACAGGAATGAGAATTATGCTGTCGTGATTCTCATACATCTGGTTTACCTCTCGCAAGGTTTCGGCTATCTCTTTAAAATCATTTCGCTCGCTTCGTGCCAGGAAAACCGATTTTTGAACCCTGAGGAAGCCCTTCTTCTCAAGATATCGGGCAATGTAGCGTCTGATTTTGTTGTCTTCAATGTCGTACATTATCCAATAGGTCATCTCTTCTGCTTTTTGAGGGGTTTGGGTAATTCCAAGAATTTTTTTAATGCGGTCGGGCAAAGGTTCAAGCGCATCAGTTGCAGTTTGGACAGGATTTACGGGTTTTATTCCGGCTCGCTTCAATGCCAGCATTTTCTGAATAAAGCTTACACGGGGCGTTTTCTTCTGTCGAGCCATCTGTATTCAATGTTATTCATTCATTTCTTGCTCTTCCAGCCAGTTTATAATCAGGGTTCTGCAGTCATTGGCAAATTCTTTATGTGTGTTGTTTTTCTCCACAACGATCACCGAATAACCCTTCTTGCCAAAATAGATATTGAGTTCAGCTTTTAACTGTTTTGGGGTTACCAACATTATTTTTTTCCCATATTGAATGTTTTTTGCCGCCTCAAGAGTAACCCCAACGGCTTCGAGCATGGGCTTAAGTTTTTCTTCCAGGTTTTTCAATACCTCAGGAACGTAAACTTCTTTATTCTTTGTGGGGCGACGTACTTCCAGAATCTTTTTTATCCGTGCCCACGATTCGTCACTTATTTCAGTAGTTCCTTGGGCAACTTCTTTGGGCCTCGATTCTTTTATATCCTCCCTAATGACTTTAATCTGCTCATCCCATTCAATGTCACTGTCTTTGGGGAGGTAAATCTCCGGGTCAATCGGAGTGGGTGATGGATTGTACCAGGCTTCGGGATCGTGGCTCATAAAACAAGCCCTGGCTACATCGTGAACGCGCGTATCAATCAGAGTTTCAAGTCCCATTTGTTGAGCCAATTCACGAATAAAATTTTTATAAAATAGCGAATAAACGGCTTTGTCAGTTAAGGGCTTCGAGAGGGTGTAAAGTACTTTAAGTCCGTCCTGGCTTGGGGAGATAAAAAATAGGGCTACTCTTGGGTCGTTTTTGAATTTAAGTCGGAGAGTGTCCAGAGTTGTATCTGAACCTTCAATGTGGTCAATATCAATAATAAAACAGGATGTTGAAATGAAGTTCTCGTTTTTCCGTTTGGGTGGATAGAATTTTCCACAGACAACGTAAGGGAGGTTTCTTTTTTGCTGAGAATAGGCTTTAGGGTCGATTTGTTTCACCTGACGTAACATGCTGATATAACTGCACAATTCCGATGGGGGATTCACCAGTTGTTTATAAAACTGGAAAATCTCCATGGGTTGGAGTTCATCGTTGGGTGCAGTAACATTTCTACCTTTCATCAGCATAGGTCATTTGTTTTTAAAGTTTAAAAACATCTGAGCAAGACTATGGGCATAGAGTTGAAGGTGAGTGTTGCGGCTTCGGTTTTGGCCCTTAATGGTAATCAGATCTTCCAGATAATCACTCATGCCCTGGATTACCATTCTTCGACCCAGAGGTTCTAACCAATAAGTTCCATTGGGTTGCACCGAGTAACATTCAGGGATGATGGCTTTTTGCATGCATAAATTTACTACGACAAAGTCGGCCCATACCCTGTATAGCTCAATGATATCGAATACCAGTACCGGCCGGTTATAGTCTTCACGGTGAAATACACCAATATAGGGGTCAATACCTGCTTTAATAAGAGTTCCTTCTATTTTGCCGTAAAGTATGCCGTAAGCATAGTTGAGTAAGGCATTGAAAACATCCGTTGCCGGATGCGAACGGCCATTGAAACGGTAATCTTCCGGAAGAAAATTACAGAGGGTGTCGAAATAAATTTTAGAGGCTGCACCTTCCCAACCGCGCAATGAGGGACCAATATCGCTTACGGTTTCTCCGCTCAGATGGCTGATTTTGTTCTTGTAGTCGGCTATTCGGGAAATATTGTGTTCTACATAAGCACTGCCCTGGTGCTGTTGCGGACATACTGCCCAAATCAAAGCTATTTGGTTTTCCAACTTTTGTGCGACAATATCGATGATCCATTGTACCGCTTTGCTACTTAAGGTGAAATCGAGTTGCTTGCGACGTATGGTTGAAATTGAACCAAATTTCGGACTCCACACCCTGCCTTTGGGATCACCTTTCCCATCCAGAAACAAGATATCGATTTCGTGCTCAATGGCCAGTAAAACAGCATCAGAAGAGATCCGTGCTCCTTTACTGATACTTATGCTTTTGACCTCAGCCGGGTTAATCAGTTGTTTGCCATCAATGGTTGTCACGGCAAATTGTTCATTCTCTCGCAAAAGAGCTGTTCCGTAACTATTTAGAACAAGGTCCATGGTATATTATTTTTCTGCAGGTTCTACTAAAATAGCATTATCTACGGGTTCATGAGTTTTGGGGTGTTTACGTTTTGCAATCCGAAAGAACACTTTCATACCTTTGGCCGGTACGTCAGACTTGCTGCACCAATCAGCCTTGCTAAAATAATAAGATTTTTTATCAGGTGTTAGAATAAATCCGCTGAGCCCGCCTTCATTGATTTTGATGATTACTCCTTCGAATTTTGGGGAGTTTTCCAGCAGAATTTTATTCCACATTTTTCTTAGGCGATGATAAATGGTTTGCGAACTCTCAGTGAGCTCAATGTTCCCTGGCTCATCGTGTTCGCAGCTTCTCCATCCTTTTTCACGGTATATTGCATTTCTTAGCATTTTGTGCTCCCGTGCTTCTTCTTTTCTGTTTTGGGCTTCCAGTATGGTAGCGGTATGATGAATCAAATGGATTTTTGAACTTATTGCTCCTTCAGCCATTAAGGCTTTTACTGCTTCATGCAGGGCCAATGATGACTCTCCAGATTGGTAAAGTATTTTACTGTATTCATAATGGATAAACCAGTCAGGTTGACTTATTAATACCTGTTTGTAAATATTCAAAGCTTCGTTAAGATCGTTCAGGGCCTGATGTGAAAGAGCCATTCTTCGGTAAATCCAAATGTCGTTGCGGTAATGCCATTGAAAAGGCTGTTCCAGTGCCTGTTTACAGGTTTCTATGCATTCCTCGAAGCGGGAGGCTTCAAAAAGCACCTGTGTCCTTTGAGCCCAAAGCATTTCTCGATAGGAGGCCAGTTCAAGGGTATTGTTTCCATTCGGGTTAATAACCAGAGGCTTATCACTTAAAACTTCAGGATCTATTTGCATGAGCCATTGTATCATGCTAAGGAAGGGAGGAGATTCCATTTTTAATAACCTGGGAATGGATTGAATGACTGCCAAACCGAAAGGCTTTTTTATGCCATCATTCTCGATGGTTTTTATTCTGGTTATCCAGGTTATGATAAACTTAGGGTCGGCTTTTTCTCCTAAGTGATGAATATATAAATAAAGTGCCCATGCCAGGGCGGTTTGAACTTCGGGCTGCTCAGGAGCCATTTCAAAAGCCTTGCTGGCCCATGAAAATGCCTTTTTATACTCTTGTTTCCGTGCAGCAGCAAAAGAGGCTTTGCTGTAGTTCAAAGGAGTTTGACCCTCAGACCGGCTCAACACTTGAGTAAACAGCTGTAGGGCGAGATCGTAATTTTTTTCGGCAAGTGCTCTTCGTGCTTGTTCAGTAAGATCTGGCTCCATTTTTATCTGATCATAGGATTTTCCAAAAGGTGCAATCGCTTTGCAGCCCTGGTAAGGGCAGTATATATCCAGCGATAGAGCATCCCGATATTGTTAGGATGAAAAAGCGAACGTTCGAGAATGATAAATACGTCGTCCCATTCGCCCCCTTGGGCTTTATGACAGGTAAGTGCATATCCGTAACGCAACCTGAGAGCATTTAAATAGGGATCGGTCATGAGATGGTCCCTAATTTCTTTTTTGTTTTTTTTAGGATTCAAGCCTTGTATGCTCATTCTTATCATAAAGTCTTGTACCAAAGCTTTTTCTGCCTCAGGGGGAAGCATAGGCTTATCACTTGTGAGTATTTCTTCTATCATCAGACCTTTTATTTGGCGAGCACCATTAATGTCATTTCTAAGCAAGGAAACTTCTCTGAAATGTAAACCTGCTCTGGTTTCACTTTTTTGACCCATTTCCAAAACCGTGACCTGATCCCCATTATTTAGACCGTATAAGTGATTATTGGCACTAACCACCAAACATTCGCTTTTCGTTAAGGGATTGCTTTTGAAATCCAGTCGGCGGCGGGCTTCTAAGTTGAGCATGTTTACTTTCGCATTAGAATATGCAATAAAAATAGTGCTTTCAGGACCGTTTTTCCTGAAATGTTTTGTGAATTCATCCAACATTAAACTATCAAGCGGATAAGTAATTATCTCTTGTGGATGCGAGGAGGCGCTGATATAGAATTGATAGGGGGATAGATTCCCCATAATTACCTGCCTGAGCCGGTTGGTATTTTGATAAATGCCTGAGTTTTTTGGAAACCTCATTACTTCCTCAAGCGCCATAGCGGGAACTTGAATGCCAAAAAACCGAAGAAAATTCACCTCGTCTAAGGCCGGTGAGATATTGCTATTTACTGGAGGTAATTGGGCTGCATCGCCTACAAAGACAATTTTGTTGTTTTTTAAATTTACATATTCAAGAATGTCGGATAGTAATCTGCCTGAACCGTATCTGACTAAACCCGTATTGTTTTCATGATTACTTATCAGGGAAGCTTCATCAACAATATACAAGTTATTTACAGCAAAATTTGGTTTTAAATAAAAGTATATGAATCCTTTAGTTTCAAGATTTTCCATATCAGCCATGGTATAAATATGGCTATGGATTGTAGAAGTTTCTCTACCAGTTTTTTGTTGTAAAATACTTGCAGCACGGCCAGTTGATGCTAACAAAATAGGCGCATACCCTTCATTCGAAGCATATTTTGCCAAAGCCTTCATCAAACTGGTCTTACCGGTTCCTGCAAAACCTTTGACAATAAAAATGCTTTGGTCGCGTGATTTTAAGAATGCTTCGAGCCTGGAAGCTGTACTTTGTTGGCTGGGAGTAAGTTTAAATTCTGCAAAATTCGCTATTGAACTCATCACATGGTTATTTGGTGTTTCACAAAGTTAAAAAACTAATAAATAGATATTACTCAGGAGGCTTTTTCTGTTCAAGCATTTATGGTTAGTCATTACAAATATGAAAAAGCCCGGGTTGTTCCGGGCGGTGTATTTTTGCAAACCCAAATTTAGGGGTAGACAGTTTTGTATTTTAATTACTAATTTTATAGTTCTGTAGCATTTTTGTTGAGGATGGCCTTGAATTTAAAGTCAGAGAGGGTTCAATGAAATGGTACAACCGTCGTTTCGATAGTTCTTCTAGCATTTTGAGTTTGAAGTCGTACGCTGTTTCCGGCAGAAAGTACTTTAACAAGACGGGCATCAGCTCGATAAGGAGATTAAATGCAAAGAAAATAATATAGAATAGTTTGGCATAAATGCTTGATTTTAGTAATGCATGCGTAGCTTTGATTCGGATGAGCAAACCTGTTTTTTCGTAGGTTTTCGCGGCATTGTTTTTGGCTTCCGCTAATTGAAGTTCCTTTTTCCGTGAAAAGTCATCAACTTTTCCTTTTTCTTCGTTATATTCTTTTTCGTACGCTCGTGCCTTGGCGAGTTTAAGTTGGGTGATAGAGTGTATACCTTTCTTACCGCTGCCTCCGGTCCCGTCGGCTTCTTGGGTGGCTGCTAACCATGCTTTTCTCCACTCCATTTCTTTCAGGTTCATAGCTTTACGCAATTCAAATTCTTCCTTTTCAAGCCTGGATTTTAAATCATTTACGGCTTTATGGATGGCTGCTGTTTTCATTTCGTTTAACTGACTGTTTATATCGTCGTGGAAAATAACGGTATCTATGGCAAATGAACCAATGATAGCAGTTGTTACGCCTAATAGAAAACGTAAACCTGTAATCCAACCATTTCGACTGGCCATTATGATGGTTCTTTCCAGGTTAAGGATTAAAAAACCGGCTGCAAATGCGGCTAAAAGTGACCAAAGAATATTTATCTCCAACACCTGGTTGGTTAATAG
>DDBO01000165.1 GCA_002332755.1 Bacteroidales bacterium UBA2030
ATGGGGTTCTTTACAGATTGTTTCCAATCTCCAGGAAATTGGGTGTTTACAGTTGCAAAACTAATATAAAATCTCACAGCCCACCTAACGATTGGGTTAATTGTTTATGAGTCAAAAGCAGTTTCCTGCGGTTGCTATTGTGTGCTGTTGTTGCGAGAATGCTGATGTCGTAAAATAGCTTATGCATTGGATTAGAAAGGCAAACCCTCATCGTCGGGAGCAGGAGGAGGGGGCAAAATGGCAGCATCAGATACACCAGCAGGGGACGTACCTTCTTTACGAGGACCGCCAAGCATCATCATGTTTTCACCTAAAATTTCATAGATGAATTTTTTTTGCCCGTTGTCTTCGTATTCTCTGCGACGGATTTTGCCTTCGATGTAAACCTGGTCGCCCTTGTGAAGGTATTTTTCGGCAATCTCAGCCAATCCACGCCACAGAACAATGTTGTGCCATTCGGTTTGATCAATGCGTTTGCCGTCGCGATCTTTGTAGCTTTCGGTAGTTGCCAGACTAAAACTGGCTTTTTTGGTTCCATCGCCGAAGGTGTGGATTTCAGGATCCTTACCTAAATTTCCAACAAGGATAACTTTGTTAATTCCAGCCATAATTTTTGATTATTAAGGGATTAATGCCTGATAATTTGGTTTTCCAAAGTTAAATCAGAAAGACTCAAATTTATTCACTTTCAAAAAATTTTTTCGCCCCTGCAGAGTTTCGTAATTTCGCAAACTCTTTTTCAGCAATTTGAATATGTATAGAACACATACTTGTGGAGAGCTCCGGCTGAGTGATGCCGGAAAGAAAGTCACCTTGAGCGGCTGGATTCAGCGTTCGCGTGACTTAGGCGGAATGACTTTTATTGATTTACGCGATCGATACGGAATTACGCAGCTGGTTTTTAATATGGAAGTAAATGCTGCGCTATGTGAAGAAGCCCGTAAGCTTGGCCGTGAATATGTAATTCAGGTAAAAGGCCAAGTTGCCGAACGTGAAAATAAAAACCAGAAGCTTCCTACAGGCGAAATTGAGATAATAGTTGATGAATTGAAAGTTCTCAACGAATCGAAAATCCCTCCGTTTACCATCGAAGATCAGACCGACGGCGGGGAAGAGTTGCGCATGAAATACAGGTATCTGGATCTTCGCCGTAATCCTCTGAGGCGCAATATGGAGCTACGACACCGAATGGCTTTCGAAACCCGGCGTTATCTCGATCAACAACATTTTCTTGAAATAGAAACTCCTTATCTGATTAAATCTACTCCGGAAGGTGCTCGCGATTTTGTAGTGCCTTCGCGAATGAATCCGGGGCAGTTTTATGCGCTGCCTCAATCCCCTCAAACCTTGAAGCAAATTTTGATGGTGGCTGGCTACGACCGCTATTTTCAAATTGTCCGTTGTTTTCGCGACGAAGACCTTCGTGCCGATCGTCAGCCCGAGTTTACCCAGATCGATTGCGAAATGGCCTTTGTTGAACAGGAAGATATTTTGAATACCTTCGAAGGCTTGGTTCGTCACTTGTTTCGTGAGGTCAAAGGTCTTGAGTTTGGGGAATTTCCCCGCATGACCTGGGCAGAGGCTATGAAATATTACGGTTCTGATAAGCCCGATATACGCTTCAAAATGCGCTTTGTGGAGCTTACCTCACTGGTGAAAGGCAAAGGCTTTAAGGTGTTTGATGATGCTGAACTGGTAGTGGGTATCAATGCAAAAGGATGCGCCTCTTACAGTCGAAAAGAGATTGATCAGCTGACCGATTGGGTGAAACGCCCCCAAATTGGTGCAGCTGGGCTTATTTATGTTAAATACAATGACGATGGTTCATTGAAGTCTTCTGTTGATAAATTTTATTCAGAAGAAGATTTGAAACTTTGGGCCAATGCTTTTGAGGCTAAACCGGGCGACCTGATGTTGATTCTTGCTGGGGAAACCCATCGTGCCCGTAAAGCATTGGGAGAGTTGCGTCTTGAAATGGGTAATAGGCTGGGCTTGCGCAATCCTGAGGTTTATCAACCTTTATGGGTGGTTGATTTTCCCCTTCTGGAATGGGACGACGAAACCCAAAGGTTTTATGCTATGCACCATCCATTTACTTCTCCCAAGGCAGAAGATATTCCCATGCTTGATACCCGGCCGGCTGCAGTCAGAGCCAATGCCTACGACCTGGTCATTAACGGAGTAGAAATTGGTGGAGGAAGTATTCGTATTCATCGTAAGGATTTACAAAACAAGATGCTGCGCTTGTTAGGATTTAGCGATGAAGAAGCCCAGCGACAATTTGGCTTCCTGATGGGAGCATTCGAGTTTGGTGCTCCTCCCCATGGGGGTATTGCCTTCGGATTCGACAGACTTTGTGCTATTTTTGGCGGAAGCGAATCCATCCGCGATTATATTGCCTTCCCCAAAAATAATGCGGGTCGCGACATGATGCTCGATTCACCTTCCGAAATCTCCCGAGAACAGCTCGAAGAATTGTATCTTGAAATAAAAAAGCCGAAAGAGTAGAATTAAAAGTAATTCCTGTGCCTTGAGTGATGCTCCCCGCCTTTGGTCATGAAATAAAACGAAACAATGATTATAAAGACATAGGCGGGGAGATTGCTATATGCTCCTTTTGTGAATAGGTCCTTTAAAATCAGGGAAAAACTGCCCAGGGCTGTAAAAAAGAATCCGAGTATGTTGAAATTGTACTTGGGTGCAGCCAAGACAAGAATAACCATGATAACATATACAATGGCTGCAGCTATTTGTATAAAATCGTTCCAGAATGCAGTTTCAAAACCGGGCCTTCGGGCAAGATGCCAGAGTACTCCAAACAGATAAATGATTACACCGAAACGCAGGAAAAAATAGATGACTGTATTCTTCGAATCATGGCTACTCATAGGGTTATCCAATTTATAGTCAAAAAGATTTAAACCCAATGATTTCCCTGACCTCCCGTACCGTTTTTTGAGCGCTTTCGCGTGCTTTTTCGGCTCCGGTGGTTACTACTTTACGGAGGTAGATTTCATCTTTTTCTAATTGCAACATCTTTTCACGCATGGGGGCATTGATTTGAATAATGTCCTCTGCAAGTTGTTTTTTTAGATCACCGTAACGGATAGTGCATTTATTGTATTGTTCTTCGAAATAAGCCAGGGTGTCGGGTGAAGAGAGAACAGATAACAATGTAAAAAGGTTTTGAACGGGCTCCGATTTCGGTTGATTGGGTTGAGTCGGTCCTGTGTCAGTGACGGCACGCATAACTTTTTTGCGGATTACTTCGGGAGGATCACTCAGAAAGATAGCATTGCCTTCGCCCTCCGATTTGCCCATTTTTCCGCTACCGTCCAGGCCTGGGATTTTAATGAGTTCCTGCCCAAAATTATAAGCCTGAGGCTCTGGGAAATAATCCACCTTATACATTCGGTTGAAGCGATTGGCAAAAGTGCGCGTCATTTCGAGATGCTGTTCCTGGTCTTTTCCCACGGGAACTTTAGCAGCTTTATGGATAATGATATCGGCTGCCATCAAAACGGGGTAAGTGAGCAGACCGGCATTTACATTATTAGGTTGCTTCCTGGCTTTTTCTTTAAATGAAGTAACTCGCATCAGTTCACCGAGGTAAGCATTCATGTTGAGCAGGAGGTAAAGTTCTGTAACCTCGGGGACGTCACTCTGGATATAAAGCGTTGCTTTTTCAGGGTCGAGCCCGGCGGCCAGGTAGTTGATGAGCACCCTTTTAACATTCTGATGGAGATTTTCGGGGGTAGGGTGGGTGGTGAGTGAATGATAATCGGCGATAAAGAAAAAGCACCGCTCGGTTTCTTGCATTTGTATAAAATTCTTTACTGCACCGAAATAATTGCCAAGGTGCAGCTCTCCTGTGGGTCTGATTCCGCTTACTACTGTTTCCATGCTGCGAAATTAATAAAAAAGCCCGGTATAATTCACCGGGCTAGGCAGCAACAATTATGCGCTGGCGCAATATTCTCAGATTCTTATTTCGTCTCCTTTTAGATTGAAAAAACGGTAGTCGGTGAGATGGTAGGAGTTGTCAGGGTGAACAGGTATCCATTTCTTATACTTGAGCACCCATTTCAATCGTGGAGAGGGAATACCCTTGGTGAGGTAAGCATAAATGAAAGGGTGTACATGCAATGATACGTGTTTTTCGTTCTGTTCCTGAATAAGATAGCGCAGCTTGTTTTCAATTTCATCGGAAAGCAAGATGCTCGATTTGATCTGTCCTGTTCCCATACAAACAGGGCAGCGTTCCACAACTTCCACATCCGTTTCGGGCCTTACGCGCTGTCGGGTTATTTGTACCAGACCAAACTTACTTGGCGGCAGGATGGTATGTTTGGCATTGTCTTTAGCCATTTCCTGCTTCAGGTGTTCGTAAAGCTTACGCCGGTTTAGGGGATTGGTCATATCTATGAAGTCTACCACAATGATTCCCCCTAAGTCCCGAAGGCGCAATTGCCGGGCCACTTCTGTGGCCGCTTCCAGATTTACTTCCAGTGCATTGGTTTCCTGGTCATTATCTTTTTTGGATCGATGCCCACTATTGACATCAATCACATGCAGTGCTTCGGTTCTTTCGATGATAAGATAAATACCGCTTTTAATGGTTACCGTGCGCCCGAATGAATTCTTAATTTGTTTATCAACTCCAAAAGCTTCAAAGATGGGTGTTTTGCTTTTGTAAAGTTTAAGGATGTTTACCTTGTCGGGTGCAATGGTACTGATGTAATTGCGGGTTTCTTCGTAAAGTGCCGCATCGTTGATGTGGATGTTATTAAACGATTCGTTGAGCAAGTCGCGCAGGATAGCAGAGGTGCGATCGAGCTCGCTTACAATTTTAACGGGAGGTTTGGCATCGATGAGCCTTTTTAAGGCATTCTCCCATTTTTCCATCAAATTGCGCAAATCCTGATCAAGTTCCGCGACCATTCTACCTTCGGCTACTGTGCGGATGATGATACCAAAATTTTTGGGTCTGATGCTTGAAACCAGCCTTTTTAATCGGTTCCTCTCTTCATTGCTCTTTATTTTTTGAGAAACTGAAACACGGTTTGAGAAAGGAACAAGCACAAGATATCGACCGGCAAAAGAAATCTCGGAAGTTATCCGGGGGCCCTTGGTAGATATGGGTTCTTTGGCTATCTGCACCAAAACATTTTGCCCCGGGGCCAGCACCTGGGTGATTTTTCCCGTTTTTTCTATGTCTGGCTCGGGATCGAAATTGTTGAGACGAAAATCGTTAAAATTTCCGGCTTGCACCTGCCGGATGAGTTTGTTGAGTGACTGAATCTGAGGCCCTAAATCTAGGTAGTGAAGAAATGCATCTTTTTCGTAACCAACGTCAACAAATGCTGCATTAAGTCCTGTCATGAGTTTCTTCACTTTCCCGAGGTATATGTCGCCAACAGCATAATTATTGTTCACCTTCTCCTTGTGAAGCTCCACTAAGCTTTTGTCTTCTAAAAGCGCAATGTTCACCTCCCCGGAGTTCACATCAATAATTAGATCTCTGTTCACGTCTGTAGGTGTTTGGGGTAATTATACTGTGGGATGAGTAAGGCAGTGCAACTGCCTGTTATCAAGGTTAAAAATTATAATACAATGCACCCTCCCGAGGCATTGTATTATAATTTTAAGGTCTAAAGCAGAACGGAGCAGGCAAAGTTATTTCTTCTTATGCCTGTTCTTTCTCAAGCGTTTTTTACGCTTGTGAGTTGCCATTTTGTGTCTTTTTCTTTTTTTACCGCAAGGCATTTTCTCTGAATTTTAATTATTTAACTTTATTCTTTACTTCGTTAACGAAAGATTTGGCGGGTTTAAAAGCAGGAATGTTGTGAGCCGGAATAATGATAGTAGTGTTTTTGGAGATGTTCCTGCCAGTTTTTTCAGCCCTGCGCTTAATGATGAAGCTTCCAAAACCCCTCAGGTAAACATTTTCACCATTGGTCATGGCATTCTTAATAGTATCCATGAAAGCTTCAACGATCTGCTGTACGGCGACCTTTTCAACATTGGTCTTGTTGGCAATTTCTGCTACGATTTCAGCTTTAGTCATATCGTTCGTTTTTTAAGGGTTTGAATATTAGGTTTCTAATGGGCTGCAAAGATACTATCTTTTTTATTTTCACCAAGTTTTTGACTTAATTTGTTTTAAAATTGTTTAAACAAGTGACTATTTTTCAATAAAATGAATTTAACTGCCACATTATTAGCTTGGTATGAAATGGCGGCTCGTGAATTGCCCTGGAGAAAAACAAGGGATCCTTATTGTATCTGGATTTCTGAAGTCATTCTTCAGCAAACGAGGGTGAAACAGGGTTATTCTTATTACGAACGGTTTATTGCTCGGTTTCCCGATGTGGGTACACTTGCAACAGCACCTGAAGAAGAAGTATTAAAACTCTGGCAAGGGCTGGGTTACTATTCGCGAGCCCGCAATCTGCATACCGGTGCCCGGCAGATTATGCAGCATTTTCAAGGGGTCATTCCTCTTTCATACAAGGAGCTTATTAAGATTAAAGGAATTGGTCCATATACTGCCGCAGCTATAGCTTCGATAGCTGGTAACGAACCCGTGCCTGTTCTTGATGGAAACACCCTCAGGGTTTACTCCCGCCTGTTTGGCATTCAAGATCCCGTGGATAAGGCCTCGGGAAGAGAACAATGCAGATTGGCCGGAGAGGGTTTGATGTTTCATCGGGAACCCGGCAATTTTAATCAGGCTGTGATGGAATTGGGCGCCCTTATCTGTACACCCAGAAGTCCACGTTGTCAGGATTGCCCGGTTCGGATGCATTGCCTTGCCTATGCCCGCAATTTACAGGACACTTTGCCCCGAAAAGCCGGAAGTGTCAGCCTGAAGGAAATCAACATTAATTACCTGGTCTTACTTACGCGAAGTAAGGACTCTTACTGGTTATTCATGAAGCAACGAAAACAGGGTATCTGGCGTCACCTATATGATTTTCCGGAAAATTTACCGGATACCGAATTGCAATGGCCACCTTTGTCTGATTGCATTCATCATCAATTATTCTTATTGGGTATCCCCTGGAATTTTAAATTGTTTTCGAAAATGCGCCATGTATTAACACACCGCACTATTCATGCACAATTTAATGTCTATATCGCCGAAAATGAACCCAGGGCTGATATTCCTTCGGATTGGATGAGAGCGCGATTGATGGATAATAATTTGCCCGAATTGCCCATACCCCGGCTCATCGAAAAGTTTCTGAAAGGAAAGGACTTTATGAATATTTTGGTGTAATCATATGGCGTGAAAAGTCTAATTTTGTGGCACTATGAGGCAAAAGCACCCCAACTTTTTATTAATAGCGGGCAATGCCCGCAATGTTGGAAAAAGTAATCTGGCTGTAGCTATAATTCAGAGGTTTTCAAGGATATATCCGGTTGTAGGCCTAAAAGTGAGTGCAGTATATCCGGGAGATGACCCCTACCACGGCCATCACACTGAGGAGGCTCCTGCTACGTGGTCACTTTTGCAGGAAACATCTCCTGATACAAACAAGGACACATCGAAGTTTCTGAAAGCCGGAGCGACATCCGTTTGGTTTTTAAGAGCCAGAGATGAATTTCTGGCCGAAGGCTTTTCAGCTTTGTTAAAGGAGATTGAGCCCGATGCCTTGGTGGTGTGCGAATCTCGCAGCCTGATAAAATTAGTGGAGCCTGGGTCTTTTATATTGATTGAAAAGCATTTCGATGGCTTTCCTGTAAAAGATGTAACTTCCTTAATTCCTTTGGCGGATTTGCGGATAATTACCGGGGCTGGTAAGTATGATACCAAAGAAGTACTTGCATTTATTGAAACCGATGGTAAGTGCTGGCATGTAAATGCTCCCAACCGACTGATTTATCCCTGATTAAAAGATGAAAGGCGAGTAAAGTTGCAAAGTTTTTGCAAAATGCGGGCGCCAACATTAGCATCCCATTCATCGTCAGGTCCTGGAGCTACCTCACATAGATCGAAGCCAACAATCTGCCGGCCTGAATGAACGAGCATATGAAGCATTTGAATGGCTTCCATAAAGCTTAGTCCCCCTGGAACAGGAGTGCCTGTGTTAGGGCATAGTTCTGGACTAAGCCCATCAATGTCGAATGAGATGTAAACTTTTTGGGGAAGGCTTTCTACAATCTCGTGGCAAATATCAACAAAGGGTTCGCCAGCGAACTTACGCATGCTAAGGTGGAAATCATCAAATTGTTTGACAGCGGTATTTTCTGCTGCAAGTTGTACTTCTGCCTCACAAACATCGCGAATGCCAACCTGAACCAATTTGCCAGGTTGAGCATCTTGCAAAGTATTGAACATGATAGATGCATGCGACCAGGTAAAGCCTTCGTAAGCCTGGCGGAGGTCGGCGTGGGCGTCGATGTGCAGAATGCCAAAGCCTGGATGCCTTACCCCGATTGCCTGCATTAGTCCTAAGGGGGTACTGTGGTCGCCACCGAGCACAACGGGGATTTTTCCATTATTTAGTATATTTCCTGCCTGTTCTCTAACCCATGAATTTACCCGAGCAGAACCCACATTAACTTTTTCGAGCAACGGACTGAGCCGGAGATCATCCTCTGGAATTCCTTGTTCCAGCATACCTATAATTTCCTCAGCCACGGGCCTCAACTGATGGTTTAGCCTGGAGATCTCCTCGGGAATGGGAAGAGTAGCTATTTTGTTTTCCCAGGCATTGGGTAAAAAGTAATCGAAAAGATCGGCCTGAAGGCTGGCATCAATTACAGCCTGAGGCCCTTTTGCCGTGCCGGGTCGGTAAGAGGTAGTTACATCCCATGGCACGGGGATAATGATGATTTCCGCTTCTTCTAAAGTATATGGAAGTCCAAGAAAATTTCCATTACGAATACCCACTCCATTAGGATCGAATACGGTCATAGAAAATTTTTTTGCAAAGATACGGTGGTACTATTTAACGAAAGGCATTAAAGCAACTTGCCTTAACCGGCAATTTTAATCGTGGAACGCCCCTGACCTGTAGATATAATTTCTATATGAGTAGGGATGCGTTCTTTGAGTTCGGCTAAATGGGATATCACTCCTATGATTTTTCCCTCGCTCTGTAAGTTAGAAAGAGCCGTTAAAGCAATGTCGAGATAATCAGAATCGAGTGTACCAAATCCTTCATCAATAAACATGGAGTCTATTCGTATGTTTTTACTGGCCATGTTTGCAAGCCCCAGCGCAAACGAAAGAGAAACTATGAATTTCTCGCCACCCGATAAGTTTTGTATAGTTCGGGTCTCTCCGTTCTGATATTTATCAATTACTTCCAGCTCAAAGGGATCTTCAATGTTGTCTGCGCGTTTCAGAACGTATCGGTCCGATATTTTATGAAGTTGTATGTTGGCGCGGTCTATCAGGTATTCGAAGGTGAGTGATTGCGCAAAGTTTCGGTATTTCTTCCCATCCTTCGAGCCAATCAATTCATTTAATGCACTCCATTGGTTAAATATTTGTTCTTGCTTCAATTTCTCATTTGCCTTTTGAGAAAGCATCCGAAGGTTTTCGTCGTTTATCAAAAGTTTTGTTTTAATAGCTCCCATTTCTTGTAAAATTGCTTCGCTCTTGGATTTCAATTGCTTTAGTTCTGTTTCCAAATTTTCAAGGGAATTATCCGGAATTTTATTTTGCCTGAGTTGTTGATATTCTTTCTCTTTCTCCGAAATAACGGCGTTGAGCTTTTCCAGCTGTGTTTGTATTTCAATGGTTCGGGCCTGGGTTTCCTCTTTAAGATTTTCGAGTCTTGAGATCTCTGTTTTGAGCCGGTTCTCTTCATCATCTACTGACTTTTCCCCCATTAGTTCTATTCTCTTAGCTTGTAATTCACGTTTAATTTGCTCTAGCTTGCCTCTCTCATTTTGTTTTTCGGAGAGTGTTTTGATATTGGTGCCAAGCTTCTGTGTTTTAAGTTGTATTTCATGTTGAAGGTTTTCTATTCTCTGGCTTAAAATTTCTAATACCTGGGAGTTTTCTTTCCAAACATCGAGCGAGCTCTTCAGATGTGTAATGTTAGCCGCTCCGTAGCGGTTTAACTTTTCGTTCAGAATGTTCTGTTGAGACGCAAACTGATTGAGAAGATCATCTCTGAATTCTTTTTTAACAGACAAAGTTTGATTTGCCACATTGATGGCCTTTTCAATTTCGTTTCTCAAAGCCTCGGCTTTCGTTTTTTCCGATTGTAATGCAGGAATTTCTTTTTCCCGTAAACGTGTGATGGATTCATTGAATTGGTGGGCAGTTTCAATAAGCTGTTTTAGCTTTTCCGTTTCAATTTCTTGTTGATGTAAGATTAGCCTGAGTGTCGGTATGTCCTGATTTTTCTCGTATGTGATGCCATCTACATGAAAATCATTTATTGTTACAAATATTTCTTTCTTTTTCTTTTGGTTGTTCTCCAGTATCTCTTCTGCTTTTTTGCGGTTTTTCTGGGTATTTTCTTTTTGAGTGGAAAGACTGGCTTTTTTTTCAATTAGGGTCTGTATCTCGAAGTTAAGTTCGTCGAACTGTTTTTTGACTTTTATAAGCTCTTTTTCTTTATCAGCAATGCGCGGAACGTTTCCCTGGGCGAAAGGATGTTCGGTAGATCCGCAAAGAGGGCAGGGTTCTCCATCTTTAAGTTGTATTCGATGTTCATCAAGACTTTGAACAGTACGTGCCAATTGGATATAATCATTCAGTTGTTTTATGGTCTCATTGGTTAATTGAAGTATTTCCAGACGATTTTCAAGGGCCGAAGAGATTTCCTGTATTTGGGTATCGAGTTGCTGCAGGGTATCTGAATAATTTTGAATGTCGGTAATCACGGCAGAATTGGATTCCTCAAGTTCAATGAGCCTGATAAAGTGACTTCGCAATTCCATGGCTTTGTCTTTTTCTTTTTGATATTCTGTGATTTGCTTTCCATTAAGGAGTTTTTGCAATTGCATCAGAATGTCTTTCAGGTTATCCTCTTTGGCTTTCAAAAGTGTCTCTTTTGTGTTGAGGTCATTCAGCGCTGCTTCATGTTTTTGGTTTTCGGCATCCAGTTGTTTCTGCAGGACTATAATTTCCTGGTTTAAGTTTGAGATTTGTTCATACCTCTTTTGCAGGGAAAAGTACTCTTGTTCGATGGCAGTATATTGGGATAGGAGTTCCTCATAGATTTTATTTTCCTCAGCCCATTTGCGTTTCTCTTCCCATTGAATTTGAGCTGTATTGAGTTCCTTTTGAAGATCCTGAATTTTCCTTTTGTCTATTGCTATGTCGTTCGTTAATTCGGCAATGGAGATATTCAAAGGTTGTATTGATTTTTCTTTCTCCGCCACTCTGGCATCGATCTCCCTCACTTCTTTGAAAATGGGTTCATTATTTCGTAGTTCTCCAATGGCTTTTTCCAGGTCAGAGGAGATTTCTTTGAGCCTGGCTTTAGCCGAAATGGCATTGGGTTCAAGTTGCTCGAGTGCTTCCCGATTTTCATTTAGCTGATGCTGTAGGGCATACAGGTCGGTTAGCCATTTATGGGCCTGTTCGGCATTTTGTATGGCGATAGACACCTCATTTTTTTTATTATCAAGTTCTGATAGCCTCTGATTGAGCCCCCTGATTTCCTCATCGGTAAAAGTTTTTATCGCTTCAAGTTCTATTGTTATTTTCTCAAGCTTTTCTTTTTCTTGCTTGGTTCTTTCAAATACTTTCTCGGAAATTATGCCATATATTTCTGTGCCTGTGATTTGTTCAAGGAGTTTACCCTTTTCGTTCTTATCTGCTTGCAGAAAAGCTGCAAAATTGCCTTGTGCAAGCATTATAACCTTAGTAAACTGTTCGAAATTTAGCCCAAGTATTTCTTCAATTTTTTTATCGCATTCTTTAATTTTTTCTGCAATTATCTCTCCTTTATCATCGATAATTCGTCTGTTAACAGGTTGCAAAATGCCTGTTTTGGATAGCTTTTGTTGCCAGGATGCGGTATATATATTGCCACCGGTTTCAATGGTTAGTTCTGAGAAACAATCGAATTCTCCTCTGGTCATTACCGGATTTTCGCTTTGGGAAATGCTGACACGCGGGGTTTTCCCATAGAGTGCAAGCGTCACCGCATCGAGTAAGGAAGTCTTGCCAGTACCCGTTTTTCCAGTTATGGCAAAAATCCCGGTATTCGTAAAAATGGGGTTTGTAAAATCAATTTCGTGTTCTCCAGCCAAAGAATTGATATTTTTAAATCTTAATTTCAATATCTTCATGCCTATTATTGATTTTCACGGTTTTTAATACTTTCAAGTATCTCGTTGTATAGGTTTAGCAATTCTGCCTTTTGGATATCCGGAATATTGTTTTTTTCTAAAAGATTGCGAAATATCTCCCCTTCGGTCAGTTCTTCAAGGGTTTGATTGATTTCCTGCCTTGTCAGCAGTCCTGATATATATTTCAGATTTTTAATGTTAATAACTTCAATGTTTGTATTTGCCGTTATTTGGTTAACCCATTCTACAAGATCTGTAAAAATTTCATCACCCGTATATATAATATCCACCCAAAAATTTTTTTCTAAACTTTTCAGTTCATTCAACTTTTCTTCAATTCTCTGTTTATCACCCTTAATGGATGCCATGTGCTGAAAAACGGGCACTTCAAGTTGTTCAATTTTTTTTGTATTGTTCGAAAAATTAATAATATACACACGTTTTGCTTGTGAGGCTTCATCGAAACCTATGGGAACGGGCGACCCGGAGTAACAAATATGTTCTCGGATGGCCCTGGGTATATGATAATGTCCCAGGGCAACATAATCGAAAATATCCGGAAATATTTCTGGTGTCAAGGCTTCAATATTTCCAATATATGTTTCTCTGACCCCATCATCTTCCCCTCTTAGCCCGCCTAATACCGATAAATGCCCGGTAGCGATTATCGGTATCCATTTCCCGGTGTTCTGCCTTATCTCTTGGGCAATATGGGCCAATTCTTCATAATGTTTTTGAATGCCCATATTGATGCGTCGTGCCCGATCTGCATAATTCTCTCCCTCAACAAATCGCCCTAAGTCTCGCTCTCGCAAAAATGGAACCGCACAAATGATGGCCTCCGGTTGATTGTCTGTGTCTCTAAGGATAATTATCTCATCTTCTATGTTTTCCGTTATGTTCCCGATTACTGTAACATTGAGAGCTGCTAATAAATCTTTGGGTGCATTCAAAAAACTGGGCGAATCGTGGTTGCCTCCTACCACTATTGTATTCCTGCATCCTTTTTTAAATGCACTAACCAGAAAATCATAATACATTTTTTGAGTTGTGTTGTTGGGAAAGGCACTATCGAAAACATCGCCGGCAACAATTAGAATATCAATTTTCTCGTTTTGCAAGGTTTCCAGGAGCCACGATAAAAAAGCTTGATGCTCATCGTGTCGGTCTTTCTTCGCATACAGCGTCCGACCCAAATGCCAGTCTGAGGTGTGTAATATCTTCATGATATTAAAAATATGATTATCAGTTTGATATACTATGATACCTAATTAATTCATCAAAGGATTTCCATTGTAATGAGCGAAAAAAAGCATTTCTGTAATTAAAATGAAAATCGCAAACATCACTTGGTTATTTTGAAATTTTATTTCAAAAGTAAACATTTAGCAATAATCGCAACTTCTTGTTTTTAGGATTGATTTTTTGGAGAGTTCAGAATGTTTTGATTGTCAATTCCATTAACCTGCCTTCAGAATATGTCCAAAGGGAGACTATTGATAAATAAGATTTATTTTTTCATGAATATTAACTCCCCTGACTGCTAACATATTCGCTGAAAGAGGGTTGCTGGTTGCTGCTGTTTCATTTGCATTGGCTTTCTTCCTTTTTGTGAAGGTTCAGGCACTTTGCCTCTTCCTTTGATTTTTTACGGGCATCAAATAGGCGTATTTTTAATTTTCATTTCCCGGTTTAATCATCAACTTTGCAATATGAAAGGTCTGATTTAAATTAAACCTTGGAGAACTGAGCGGGGTATTAACTTCGAAGATTGGGTTTTATCCCCAAAGCTTAAAAGGCTATAAATTATCAATTTGGGTTCCAATATTCTCTTGTTTGAATAGTTTTCCTGAATTCTTAGAATCAGCTTTTCTGAAAGTTTCTTAAAATCTGAGTAAAGCTTAATCTCCTGGCGGACTTTACGACTTAGTTGGTTTTGTTTAAATATATAAAGTTATGTCATTCAAATAGTTATATGTTTGAGATGATAAAAAATCAATAGGGTTGGAGAATTTTTAAGAAAAAGCCTAAATCTCTTGGTTTCTTGCAAAAAATCATTATATTTGCGGATACAACATTGCGATTCGACATACTTATCTCTTAAACGATTTCAAGCCGAAAGCACCATCGAATACGCCACTCTGTTATTAATGATGCTGCGCTGAAATAAAGAGAGTACTTAGACTACTGAGTTTACATCCTGTCAGCAAAATATTCTGTTAAAAATTCTTTCGACCGATGACTAATAACAGTGGGGAGACAGAATGCTGTTTTATATCTGCTTTAAGACCAAGAAGGGCCAAAGCAGTGAAAAGGGACAGTAACTCATCAAGATTTTGAGTCTGTTCGAACGGAACAACAGTGGGCATCCGCAGACAAGAGAGCCTCCGTGAATTTGATTGGCTAATTTATAAAAATAAACAATTGATAATACCACATACGAGGAGTACAGTAAATATAGAAAAAGCTACATAACCGAGAAGCCAAATGAGTTTGTCATAATAAAAGAGCAAAATATTTATGAAATTAAAGAATACGGCCTGCTTACCGTTTATTGGTCTGATTATTCCACTGTTTTCTCCTCTGATTTTCGTTCTGATTAATTTTGGAATATTACTATGCTTCTATCAAGATGTGTAACATTCTAATTTACAGGTGGATTATTTGTATGTTATGAAGCCTGTACGGACAACTTTATTACTTCATTTTTTTAAATCTTTTTAAAAATCAGAAATAATTATGGAACAAAATAAAAAAAATGACATTCTTGGGATTGATGAAGTTGAAAATCCGAATAACAGTGAGAACTTTAACCGACCTTTCAGGTCTGTACCCCCAAATGAATTGGAACGTTTTGCAAATACACTATATTACTTTGGTGTGACCCTATATGTCGTTGGAATAATGTTGCCTTTTACATGTTGTCCAAGTTAGCTGGACCTTTTGGAAGAGAGATGGATACCGACCGGGTTACAATAGCTTTAATTGTCTCTGGTGGTGTATTGTTTTATCATATCGTTCTGGGTATAATTTGTCAGGGTTTATCTATGATATTAAATAACATAAAAAATAGAAAGGAGGTATCATGAAAACAGAAAAGATTATTGTCGGCCTGGTCTTGGTTATCGTTGGTCTTTTCATGTTGTATATTGGCTATCAAAAAATGCAACCTGATGAGGTAGAAAAAGCCATACAAGTACTTAATGATCTGTCTAAAAATTTAACAGGTGATGAGATACCTGCCGTATATGAAAAGGATAAAACGGAAGCAATAATCTTTCTAATCATAGGATTTATTTTGTCAATTTTAGGAATACGAATGATCTATATAAGCAGAGACCATTAACCTGCCTAACACTGCTTGTATTAACATCCATCTGTTTTTTAGATTTTTATATAATAATTATATAACTCAAAAGTGATTCGACTAAAGCAATTCTGATATGCTAAAACTATATGTAATTCCGGTTATCTTTAATACAATGTTTTGAAATATGATATTTGTAATGTATAATTAATAATTATAAGTTTTAAGCAATATAGACTTTTGCATATTATACTTGTAGAAGCTTTAAATCCTAATCGGTGTAAGGATCATAGAAATTATAGAAATGCGAAGTGGTGTGGAATTCTTTGGAATTTTAATCGATGGATATAGTTAAAAAACTTAAATCTTACTGACATGAAAAAATATTTTGGTTTATTTGTTTTATTGAGTTTAATCTGGGCCATATCTTCATGCTCCGTCAAGCGAATTGTTAAAAATGAAACAACTTATGCGGATACACACAAAGCGCCTGAATATATAAAAGTTTCTTATAAATGGCCAGTGATTAAAATCAATGATAAAACCCCGGGGACACAAAGTAAAGGTGGAATCGTGATTACAGTAGAAATTTTGCCATTTATTATCAGAGCTGTCCAAAATAATTAATG
>DDBO01000210.1 GCA_002332755.1 Bacteroidales bacterium UBA2030
GGGCTATCCGTTGTAATTCTACAATCAGGGGGGGTATTAGCGGGTCGGGGGTGTCGCCTATGAATTTCAGCGTCACATGAAAATTATGCTCATCGGTCCACTTTACGCTCTCGTGCCCAGTCATCCTCTTAAGATCACTAAACCAGCTAAGAAAATCCGGGGTTGGGTGGTAATGAATAGCGATAAAAATCCTTTTCTGCGGCATGAGGTTCAGTTTCCGTATTCTTCGGGATTTAGTTTTTTCATGATTTTTATTCTCTCATCCAGCAGCAGATCTTCTTCTTCCTGTGTGAGCCCCCCTTTGGCCAATAATTTGTCAATTTCTACCAGCCGGCGGGTGAGTTTACCCACAGGAACCTCTTTTTCCAGTTCCAGCGGTTCAATAACTGGTCGGACAGGTTCAGGCTCTTCTATGGGCTCTCCAAGCATTTCCGAAAGCTGGGGTATCAGGGTGTTAAGCATTTTCTCGAAGGGCTCCATCATTTCTTTAAACATTTGAATAGCTCCCGGATCCGATCTTATCTTTTCGAATTGTTCGATAAGAATATCCATCTGAGCGAGCATTCGAGGGTCGATGCCGCTGAGCTGTTCAGCTGTAGCCTGTTGCCTCAGCTTTTTAAAAATGCGTATGAGTCGGTCGAGTTTGTCTTCGAACCTATCGTCGTCCATATTTATTTTCTCATAATTTCAGCAAAGTACGGATAAAAGCGGGCTATGGTCTCAATGCCACGCAGGAAATTGCTTATGGGATAATTCTCATTGGGAGAATGAATGGCATCGCTTTCGAGACCAAAACCCATGAGAAGCGATTTTATGCCCAATACTTTTTCAAATGTAGAGATAATGGGTATGGATCCTCCACTACGAACAGGAATGGGTTTTCGACCAAACACATCCTGGTAGGCTTTTTCGGCTGCCTTGTAGGCCGGTGAATCGGTAGGGGCCACATAAGGATGACCTCCATGAAGATTGGTTACCTTGACTTTGACCTGGGGAGGAGCGATTATCTTGAAATAATCCTCAAACATCAAGGCAATTTTCTCATGATCCTGATAAGGAACCAGTCGCATGGAGATTTTGGCATAAGCTTTAGAAGGAAGAACCGTTTTGGCACCCTCACCGGTATACCCGCCCCAAATTCCACAAACATCGAGCGTAGGCCTGATACCCGTGCGCTCAAGGGTTGTATAGCCTTCTTCTCCCCAGACCTCAGCAATATCCAATGCTGCCTTATATTCATCCAGATTAAAGGGTGCTTCGTTGAGTGCTTTACGCTCTTCTTCACTCAAAACAAGCACATCGTCATAGAAACCGGGGATGGTTATTCTGTTTTTTTCATCATGCAGGCTGGCAATCATCTTCGATAAAATATTGATGGGATTAGCCACTGCTCCGCCAAAAAGCCCGGAATGCAAATCACGGTTGGGGCCTGTAACCTCCACTTCAAGGTAAGCCAGCCCACGCAAACCTACGGTAATAGAAGGTATATCCGGAGCAATCATGCCGGTATCAGATACCAAAATAATGTCGGCTTTCAGCATGTCTTTATGCTCGCGGCAAAATGCTTCCAGATTGGGCGAACCTATCTCTTCCTCTCCTTCTATCATGAATTTTACATTGCACGGGAGTTGGCCGCTTTTTACCAGAAATTCAAAAGCCTTGGCATGCATAAAGCCCTGTCCTTTATCATCGTCGGCACCCCGGGCATAGATTTTACCATCTCTTATTTCTGGCTCAAAAGGATTTGATTTCCAAAGCTCTAATGGGTCGACGGGCATTACGTCCATGTGGGCATACACCAAGATAGTTGGTTTGGCCGGGTCTATTATTTTTTCGCCATAAGTGACAGGATTTCCCGGAGTCTCAAAAATTTCAGCCTTATCGGCACCCGCTGCCAGCAATGCATTTTTCCAATATTCAGCCGCGCGGTACATATCGGCCTTATGTTCACTTTGACTACTAATGGAAGGTATTCTTAACAGACCGAAAAGCTCTTCGAGAAAGCGCTCACTATTTTGCCGGATATACTCTTTCAAGTCTTGCATATCATCTATATTTAAAAAAGTTTTTTGCAAAGATAGGCTCAAAAACCCTTTTTCAAGGGATCATATTTTCCCCTGAGTATTTCATTACCGTTGAATTCGAGCCATGAAAAGTGCCAGAGCCAGTCGCCCACGTTGTAGTAGGTGCATGTAGGACTCAGGCGCAGCTCCACCGGAAGATGCCAGTGTCCAAACACAAAATAATCAATATCAGGGTTTTCATTTAATTTCGATCGGGCATATACTGGGAGGGCTTCATTGAAAAGCCACTCAGAATTCTCATACTTACCTTCGGCTTTTTCCTTTTTTTCCCGTTCTACATTGGCATATCTGCTTTGCCCCGACCAAAACAACGCCAGACGAATACCAAGATCGGGATGAATTTGGCGAAAAAGAAACTGATTCACAGGGTTTTCAAAAACTTTTTTCAGAAATTTATAGCCCCTGTCTCCCGGCCCCAAACCATCACCATGGGCCAGAAAAAACTTCTTTCCTTTCAAATAAACTATTTCCGGTTGCCGATGCATGACAAAACCCAGTTCCTGCTCGAAATAATTGAATGCCCATATGTCGTGATTGCCCCGGTAATAATGGACAGGGATGCCCGCTTCGGTTATTCGTGCCAATGCACCCATCAGTAGCGCATAACCCTTGGGAATAACCCTTTTGTATTCAAACCAAAAATCAAAAAGATCGCCCATGATGTACAGTGCCTCGAGGCGGGGGGCGATATTTTCGAGCCATTGAACAAAAAGGCGCTCCCTTTCAAGGCTTTCAGCCCTGGAAGGAACGCCAAAATGATGATCGGAAGTAAAGAATATACTTTTTGTGGAATCACTCATGGCACAAACATAAGCAAAAACCTTGTCGCTTGCTATGGTGCCCATTGTTTTTCCGGTAAGGGTACATTTTCTTTGAAGAGCTTTTGCGCTGTTTCAGTGCTGGTGAGTGCTCCTGGCCCCGCCAGGCAACCACCTTCACAGGCCATAACTTCTACCAATCCCTTAATATTTTTGTTTTTGGGAAGCGTTTTCAGAAGGGCTACATTTTTACGATTGAGACCATCAACAACGACATGAGGAAATTCGGCTCCCTCAGGCAAATAGGTTTGTACCGAAGCAGCAACCCCGCCACTCATGGCAAACCTTGTTTCAGGCAATGGGATTTCGCCGGATGAATCGGGTTCATTTACCACATCAATTCCCCGGGCTATAAGCAGAGCGCCCAGCTCTTCAAAGGTCATGACGTAATCAATCAGGCCTCCATGCTTTCGTGCCTCTGCTTGTTTGGCCACACAGGGTCCAACGAAAACTATGCCGGCTTCCGGATATTTTTCTCTGGCCTTCATGGCAGAATAAACCATTGGAGAAGGGGTATCAGAAACCAGCGGTCTGAGGTTGGGTAAATGCTTCTCGGCAAGGCTCACATAAGCCGGACAGCAAGATGTAGTCATCACCGGTTGACCATCTGCATTTTTATGAATCCATTCTTCGGCTTCATTGCGGGCAGTTTGCGCGGCACCCTCTGCAACCTGCTCTACTGCACTAAAACCTATCTTTAAGAGTGCAGACCTCACTTGTGAAAATCCAGCCCTGAATTGCCCGGCAATGGCCGGAGCAACCAAAGCAACCAGTGGCCTTGCCTGATTCTTTATCTCATACAAAACATGAATGATTTGTGAACGATACATGATGGCCCCAAAAGGGCAAGCTGTCATACAACGTCCGCAATGAATGCACTTTTCGGGGTCAATGTGTTCCTTGCCATCAGGGCCACGCTTAATGGCTCCGACAGGGCATGATTCCTCACATGGAATCGGTACATATATTATGGCATGGTAAGGACAAGCCTGCTGACATTTCCCACAACCAATACACAAATATTCATCAATATGGGCTTTGCCATCTACCATACGGATGGCCCCTTTGGGACAAGAAACCATACAATGCGAGGCCAAACATCCCCGGCAGAGATTGCTAACCGTATAATTACTTTTTACACAGCCATCACACGCTTCATCCACAACGGTTAGTACGCCATAGCCCTTATCAAACCCGCTGAGAGCCCTCAAGGCGTAATTGTAAAGGCTTTCCAGTTCATCCGTTTCGTCAGCTACATTGTACCCCAATAGAGCCATAATTCTGTAACGCAGAATAGCTCTGCCTTTGTATGGGCAGCAACGACTTGCCGCCTTTCCTGTACGAGGCATCATCTCTACAGGAATACGGTCAATATTTTCCAAATTGTCTTCGAGCATCAACCGGCACAGCCGTGTAAGTAAATCGCGCCGGAGTAAGGTTGCATTATTGGTTTGAGCCATCTTTCATCAAATTGGTAATACATGCTATTATTTTTTGAGGGTTGGCCTCACAAATCAGGCGATCCTGCACCTTCACAAAAGGAGGTTTGCCATATTTTTCCTGTTGGTGGCAATAGCCAGGACACACCATACCTTTGAGAGTTACCACCTGTTTGATTTCTTCTGGCAAATGCTCCTGAAGGGTTTCAAACACCTCCCCTCCCATTACAAAACAGAGTGTACCATAGCAGATCTCAACCGTTATTTTATTCATAATTAGAATTATATAAAATCAACATGTACTTCTTTTAAAAATCTTTCTTCGAGCAATCTTTTGATTTTCTGCACCACATTTCGCCTGATTTCCAATTCCACCGGAAGATTGGGATCTTGATGCGCTTCATTGATGCGTGTTCCGGTGAGAAAGAAAATCTGGTCATTGTTGAGCAAATAAGATATTAAGAGGCCGGCCGCATCATTTTTCTTAATCGGATAAGTGACCCCTTTTTCCAGGCGGGAAGCCACCTTGCCAAGGGTGAGAACCCCTTCTGTAATCAGGTCTATTCCTTCCATCATCGAAAAAGGTGGAACCTCAGCCGAGACTGATTCGAGGTGCACTTCAATCTGCCGCCCCAATTCACGGCCTACGATCTCGGCGGTTGTTCCCCCGCAAATAATTTTTTGTCCCGGAAACTCAACAATTCGACGTGCCAACCTTTGATCGTCTTCGGGATGGAAGGGTGGGCCCGTACATAACAGCAGCTTGCGGGGCCTTCGGAAATAAATGACTGCCCCGGAAATGTCATCACGCGCATGAAAAGCGTCGTTGGTATGGGCATGTCCTACGATGCGGGAAGCTAACTCCTGCGCAGAAATATCAGGTTTTGACTCAAGTATGCCCTTCACCCAGTTTTTTATTTCCGGTATCTCCCAACCAAAGGGATACAATACCGAACCAATACCCGATTGGCTTACTCCGTCAGAAACCAAAATAATTCGGTCACCCGGACATGCCTTGTATTCGATATATTTTAATGATCTTTCTACAGCCCTTCTGCCTTTTTGAAACACCTGCCTTTTTTCTTTCCCCTGAATTACCTCCGACGACCTGATAAACAGCAAGTCGGGATTGTCGAAATTGACGATGCTGGTATTCAGTTCTGAATCGATATCCACCAAAGTAAAGGTAGAATAGCTGATTTTGCGCACTTTATCTACCGGAAGGGCACTTAGGATATTGCGGGCAGCCTCCTGAGGTTCGTATCGGTGAAGGGTGAAATGCAAGCCCATGGTGGCCGTGAGGGTAGCAAGCACATTTGCGCGCACTCCGCTTCCCAGCCCGTCGCTTAAAACAGCTACAATGCGGTTTTCCTCGGGAATGCGCTTCGACATAAAAACGTCTCCGCACACAACCTCCTTTTCTTTGGCCACCTGCGAAAAGCCTATCTCTATGTAGCACTCCCCGTTATGGCTTTCTTTCATTTTCTTCGCTATGAATCAGTGTGTTTAGCAAAACCTGCGTCTGTACTGCATTTTCTCCAAGGATGGCGGCAACTTTCTGCACCGTCAACATATTATTGTAAATCACCTTGCGAATCCGCCGATTGACTTCTTCGCCAGCCAAACCTGAATGATTCAGATCCTGCATGATTCCGCATACAATGCGATTTTTCTGAATGGTAAAAACAGAGACACTATAATGCCTGCCTTGATGCTCAAAATCGCGGTCAATAACATCGGCACCGGAAGAAAGCACATTGGTAAAAATGTTGTGAAATTTCAAAAGCTTACGTAAGTCGGCATTTTTAAGTCCGGGCATTGCCTCCCACAAAAGCTGTGCATCGGCGCCGGCCTTCTTTGCAAAAATCTGATTGCACTCGATGATGTGCAGACGCTGGTCAACCAAGACCACTCCAAAAGGCATTCGCTGGAGTAAAACACTGGCTTTGTCGTTGGCTACCTTACGCATATATGAAACACACATCTGGCGTTCGGCCATTCCGGTAAGCATGGCTATGGCAAATTCCCGGCAACTGTTGTATCCGCAACCCCCACAATTCAGTTCATCGCTTTTACAGGTTTTTCCTATGGTGCGAAGAGCTTCGGCAATATCATTTTCCGAAAAATTACTTTTCTTTACCGACTGCCCTTTCAAAACCTGCTTCCTCAGCTCCTCGTCAGAAAAAGAGGCTTGCGGAACCCGGGCGGGCTCAGGATGTTGCTCGTAATAGGAAGTGATTTTTATGTTTTTGTGAAGCCACCCCTGATGGCTGGTAGTTCCGGGGCCATTGATACACCCCCCTTCGCAGGCCAAAAGTTCCAAAAACAAAACCTGACCAGCAGGTACTTCGGGGATGGTGGAATCCAATGCCTCCTGAATTTGCTTAAGTCCTGAAATGCTCAAAAATTTAATATTTGTTTTACCCGCTGAATGTCCCTTTAAGGTTTTAATCATCCCTCCATCCACCGGATAAACCGAACCCCTTCCAGCCCTACAGGGAAAAAGTGCGCCATATTCTTCAGGAAAAAATAGTCCCGGTGTAATACCGCTTTCCTCAAACCACTTTCTCACTTCTGCGAAGGTCAAAGCAGCTTCCACTAAGTCGCCGGCCACGTCAACTTCCGATTTTTTTGCCACACAAGGACCCACGAATACGATTTTTGCATGCTTCCCATACCAACTTTTAAGCAGATGGGCATGGGCAAGCAAGGGGGATACAACGGGTGCCAAATACCTGACCCACGATGGGGCATATTTTTGTATGTAGCTGACTGCAGCGGGACATGCAGTGCTTATTAAAAGCCCGCTCTTTTTGGTACTTAAATAATTTGAAGTTAATTGTGATACCCATTCAGCGCCATGAGCAGTTTCCGACACACCGGCAAATCCCAAACGACGAAAGGCAGCCACCAATTCCTCTGTCGTAAAATCCTCAAATTCACTTACATGCGAAGGGGCCAGCGAAATATAAACCGGGTCTGAACCGGAAAGCAAACGTTTGACCTTGCCCACATCATCCCTCACCTTCTTGGCCCGGGGAGGACATACTGTAGTACAATGCCCGCAAAATATGCAAAGGCTGCTTACTACAGAAGCCCGATCCGATTCAATACGAATAGCTTTTACAGGGCATTCACGAATACATTTATAACAGTCCTGGCAATTGTTGGTTTCGGTATAAACGGGTTGTTGCATGTCCATAGTCGGTTCCTTTATCCGGAAACTTTTTCGTTCAGGGCATTTTTAAGCAGAGTAATCACATTGGCAGGTTTTACGTTTTCGTAAACGTGGCCATTGATGATCATAACCGGTCCATGATTGCAAAGGCCAGTGCATAATTGCCCTTTAAAATCAATATTAGCCTGAAGTTTGCGCTCCTCGAGCCAGGCCCTTATCAAATCCAGATTTATGCGGTTGCCCCTTGAATAGCAACTACTTCCCATGCACAAAATAATTTTGTCTTTTTCCATTTTTTATTGGTATTGATTTGTCCTTTGAATGAGGATAAAAACCCGGGGAAATTGCTTTCCCCGGGCAACCAACCAAAACCTAACCACTTGAGAAAGAATCCATCCATTTATTTAAAACAGACTAAAAGTCTACTTTTTCACCATAATAAGCGGCCGTATAAAGTTTTTTGAATTCGACTGCTGAGGTGGGGCGTGGATTGCATCCCGTGCAGGCATCCTCCACAGCATTAGCAGCCATACGATCGACATTAGCCAGGAAATCCACTTCTTTTACTCCATATTCTCTTAAGGTAAGGGGGATATCGAGGTGTATATTAAGGCTGATACAGAAATTCCGATAGGCATCGGTCAATTCCTCATCGGTAGTACCTTCGAGGCCGAGATGGCGGGCAATGGCTGCGTAGCGGTCGGCACATACCTTTCGGTTATAATCGATAACATAAGGCATGTAAATGGCATTGAGGCAACCATGAGGAATATGAAATACTGCTCCTGATTTATGAGCCATACTGTGTATAATACCCAGCAGAGCATTCGAGAAAGCCATACCTGCCAGACATTGGGCAATATGCATGTTATCGCGGGCTTCTGCGTCACCCTTGTACGATTTCACCAGATTGTCCCTGATCATCAGAATGGCTTGCAGTGCTAAAGGATCGGAGAAATAACTGCGATTGCAGGCCACAAAAGCTTCGGTAGCATGTGCAAGGGCATCCATTCCTGTATGAGCAGTAAGGGTTGGCGGCATGGTATAAGCCAGGGCCGGATCTACAATGGCCACATCAGGCGTGATTTCGAAATCGGCCAGGGGATACTTGATTTGTGTGTTGTAATCAGTAATTACCGAGAAAGCTGTTACTTCAGTGGCGGTGCCACTTGTTGACGGAATGGCTACAAAACGAGCCTTATTTCTTAAGGTTGGAATATTAAAAGGCTTGGCTATTTCTTCAAAACGAGCCTCCGGGTGTTCGTAAAATACCCACATGGCTTTGGCTGCATCAATAGGCGAACCGCCTCCAATACCTACAATCCAGTCGGGCTGAAAACTAAGCATGGCCTGAGCCCCTTTTAACACAGTCTCTACCGAAGGATCCGGCTCCACTCCTTCGAATATCTGCGTTTCCATACCTGCTTCCCGTAAATAGGTTACAGTTTTATCCAAAAAGCCATTCTTACGCATGGAGCTGCCCCCGGTCACAATGAAAGCCTTTTTGCCTTTCAGGTTTTTAAGTTCTTCGAGACTATTTTTTCCAAAATAAATATCTCGGGGTAATGTGAATCTTGCCATTTGTGTAATTTTTAAGATTTGTTAGCGCACTAACAATAGGTGTGCCACAACCCACAACAAACTCATTTATAAATATTTATAAAAACACACACAAACTGTTTAGCAAAATGTGTACTAAAAAAAGACATGCCCCTTGGTTACCCCCACCAAAATATGTCTTAAATTAGTACACAACCTCCAGACCTTTCACTAAAACAAATGAATCACCCCGCAAATTGTGTCCTAATTCTATACAACAACACAAAAATAAACAAGCCATGCGGATATGTTAATTTTGCATGCAAGCCTGATAAGAATGAAAACCATCAGATTTTTTCGAAAATACAAGCCCGCCCTAAGGATTACTACCCTTACCATTGGAATCATCCTGACAACCTTTGTCCTTATTCGCAACCCCTTGCTTCGCTGGTATGCCGAAAAAAAAATAAATCATTTCAACAAACAATATCATTGCGCTCTTAGCCTTGAAGGTTTAAGATTTTCGGGATTGACGGGCATTCGGGTTCAAAACGCGCAACTTCGTTCTCCCAAAGGCGACACACTCTTGCTGGGTGAAGATATCGAAATAAAAATCGGTTTGGGGCGATCCATTCATCCCACAGCTATCCAAGGTAAATTTTTCCTGTTTTATCTGACCTGCGACAAAGGCAAAACCAATTGGGATTTTATTTTCAGTGGAAAATCTACAAAAACCGACACCCTTCAGCATCAACCCATTGATCTCATCTCTCGTGCCCATTTTATATCTCAACTCTTCTTTCATTACCTGCCCGATTTAATCCGGTTTCAACATCTTGAAATTCAGGCATCCTATAATGGTGTACCCCTTAAAATCACCAGTGACTCTCTGATTTTTAGCAATAAACCCTTCATCAACCACTTTCGTTTGATGGACGACAGTACAAATTACGACCTTAAGGTTGAGGGCTATTTGAATAGGTCGACAAAACAGGGAGGAATGAAGATATTCCCTGAAAATCCTCAAAGGAAGTGGTTGCCTTTCCTGACAAGGGCAGCGGCTACAGGCATTGATTTTGATACACTTAGAGTCAGATTTATTGAAATTCAAAAGGATAAAAAAAATTACCGAATGCATCTTTCGGGTGAGGTAGTTCGCCTGCGCATAGACAACCGTGCCCTAAGCGATGACATTGTTACATTGAATAATGCTGAGGCCCAGGTGGGTTTTGTAGTTCAGAAAAATATTATTGAAACAGATTCCGGGGCTTTTGCAATGTTGAATGGTCTGCGGTTACTTTTTTACTCCAGCCTTGCATTGAAGCCCCAGCCTGTAATTCGTTTAAAAATAAACACGGGATGGTTTCCGGCCTCCAATCTTTTTGAAGCCCTACCCGGAGGGTTATTCGACAACTTGCAGGGAATCCGTGTTAAAGGCGATATGGCCTATCGACTCAGGGTTGAACTCGACACCCGATATCCCGACAGCCTTATATTTGAAAGCAAACTCAACCAACGAAACTTTTCCATTCTGTCTTTCGGCCGCACGCCTTTGAATCTAATGAATGAACCTTTTCTATACACTGCCTACGAGAAGGGTATTCCTGTCCGTTCATTCATAGTAGGACCAGAAAATCCCAATTTTATCCCCCTCGGGCAAATTCCCCTTCACCTGCGATATGCCGTATTAACCTCAGAGGATGGTGGATTTTTCCAGCACAATGGCTTTTTACCTGATGCCTTTCGGGAAGCCATGGTTGCCAATTTAAAAGCGGGAAAATTTGTGAGAGGGGGAAGCACAATAAGCATGCAGTTGGTGAAAAATGTATTCCTCAACCGTCACAAAACCATCACCCGAAAGCTGGAAGAAGCATTAATTGTGTGGCTTATTGAAAATAAGCGAATTACTTCTAAGGATAGAATGTTTGAGGTATATCTTAATATTATCGAATGGGGTCCATTGGTGTATGGAATCAAAGAAGCCAGCTGGTTTTATTTTAAAAAGCGACCGGGCAATCTTACATTGGCCGAAAGTGTCTTTCTGGCCGGCATCATACCTTCACCCAAAAAATTCATGTATTATGTTGATCCGGAAGGCCATCCCAAACCCTTTTTACAAAATTACTACCATCTGATGGGGACAAAAATGGTTGCCAAAGGCTTCCTTACCGAAGACCAACTTCCTCTCCTCGATCCTTTTTCTGTTAAAATCAAGGGACAGGCGGTTAATTATCTTCCACAAACCGACACTTTGCCTTCTGATAGTCTTCAGGTAGTATTGCCCCTTGAAGGAATACTTTAAAATTATAAGGATGTAAAAGCCCAATAACCAACCCGGGCTACCTATTCGTTTTTCGCCTGCCTTTACAAAAAGCAAAGTTAGCTTTGCCTCTGCTAACGCAAAATCAGAAGCGATTCCAAAACGTTGTCACATCAACAGATTGGCCGGGTATTATTTCCCTGCAAATTTTGCCCAGGTATCTTTGAGTGTTACCGTCCGATTAAATACAGGCTTTTCAGGAGTAAAATCGTAATCGGGGAAGAAATAACCTAACCGTTCAAACTGAAAATGTTCGCCTTGCCTGGCCTCTGCCAGTGCCGGCTCAATATAAGCGCTAACAACACGCAAAGAGTTCGGATTTAGGTGGTCAATAAAGCTGCCTCCTTCGGGAACATCGTCGGGATCGGGAACATTGAACAGACGGTCGTAGAGCCTGACCTCTGCTGCGTGAGCATGCGCAACAGAAATCCAGTGAATGGTGCCTTTTACTTTGCGATTGGCAGTGGCACCTCCGGTTTTGCTTTGAGGATCGTAGGTGCAGTAGATTGTGCAAACCTCCCCTGTTTGAGGATCTATTTCAAAGCGTTCGCATTTAATAATATAGGCATACTTAAGCCTCACCTCTCCTCCCGGAAACAACCGATGGAATCCTTTTACCGGTTCAGCCAGAAAATCCTCACGTTCAATCCAAAGCTCTCTTGCAAAAGGAATAGGACGAGTTCCCGATTCCGGGTCTTCAGGATTATTCACGGCAGGGAGATACTCTACTTGTCCCTCAGGATAATTTTCAATTACAAGTTTTACAGGATTGAGCACTGCCAGGCGACGAATAGCTCTTTTATTGAGGTTTTCTCTTACACTAAATTCGAGCAGAGATACGTCAATAACGTTGTCTCGGCGGGCCACACCAATTCTATCTGCAAAATTACGAATCGACTCAGGTGTGTAGCCCCTGCGGCGCAGTCCACAAATGGTTGGCATACGAGGGTCGTCCCAGCCGCTCACATAACCTTCTTTTACCAATTGCAGTAATTTGCGCTTACTCATTACCGTGTAGCTCAGATTAAGCCTTGCAAATTCAATTTGGCGCGGCCTGTATTCGGTATCCATTAACTGATCAAGAAACCAGTCGTAAAGAGGACGATGAATCTCGAACTCAAGGGTACAAATGCTATGAGTAATACCCTCGAGGTAATCGCTCTGGCCGTGGGCGTAATCGTACATGGGATAAATACACCATTTATCGCCCGTACGGTGATGGTGGGCATATATAATGCGATACATAATAGGATCGCGCATCAGCATGTTGGGATGAGCCATATCTATTTTGGCTCTCAGAACCCTGCTACCCTCAGGAAACTCTCCGGCGCGCATCCGACGAAAAAGATCCAGATTTTCTTCTACACTGCGATTCCGATAAGGACTCTCTATACCCGGAGTGGTAATGGTTCCCCTCTGCCGACTAATCTCCTCAGCACTCTGGTCATCAACATAGGCTTTCCCTTCTTTGATAAGCTTCTCTGCCCATTCGTAGAGTTGCTGGAAATAGTCGGAAGCATAATATTCCCGGTCGTCCCAGGAAAAACCCAACCAACGAATGTCTTCCTTAATAGATTCCACATACTCAACGTCTTCCTTGGTGGGATTTGTATCATCGAAACGCAAATTGGTGAGTCCACCGTATTTCTGAGCCAGACCAAAATTGAGGCAAATAGACTTCGCATGCCCGATATGTAAATATCCATTGGGTTCTGGTGGAAAACGGGTGTGGACCCGCCCTCCATTTTTACCCTTATTGAGATCTTCTTCAATAATCTCTTCCAAAAAATTGCGTGGCGAGGTGTTCTCCAAAGATTTGTCTTCTGCGTTAGCTTTTTCGCTGTTCATAGCTTTTATTTATCCGGGCTTGTGTGAAATAAATGAATGAATTGAAATACCCACTTTTAAAGCCCGCAAAGATAATACAGAGGGTGAATGTATGCAACGCTGCCGGACCTCAGAGCCGGCCCTGCAAAAAAGATAGCTTATATCGGCCAGGCCTGAGTGATTATTCAGGGATTTCGTAGTTTGACAAATTTTTGAGTCAAAACCCTATCGCTTTGAAGCCGGGCCCTCACCACATACAAGCCCGCGGGCCAGGTGCGGGTGTCGATATGCATGGGGGTTTCCCCTGAAAGGGCGGCCATTGGCATCTTCTGCCCATATATGCCATAGATTTCAATCCCTGCAAGGGGAGCGGCGCTTTTAACCCAAACCTCCTCCCCGGCAGGGTTGGGGTATATCTCGAAAAGGTTTTCCTGCGGAAGGGATGAATTTTCTTCTTCGCCCACCCAGCACACCCCAGGCGCCTCGCAACCCAAGCTGTCGACTACCAGAAGCCATTCATTGTAATCTTTTTCACCTACGCATGCCAGAAAATGATAATTTGTTTCAGTTACGCCTGCCAAGTTTGTTCCGAAGCTTCCTCCTCCTTCAAACCTGCGCATCCACTTTAATTGTCCATAGCTATTCGCCCTTATCAGAAGACCTTAAACCATGGTCCCAACGTAGCCTCCTGTTATTATAAAATCTCCATTGCTTAACATAACGGCATTACTGCCAATATAATGGCCAAGATAATCTTCGCAAATCACACGGGAATACCAGAATTGTCCATTCAAATTAAAAGCGTTGACAAAAATTTCTCCATATTCAAAAACATAAGAAGTGACTACTGATATATTTCCCTGATAATCAAAAAATACTCTTGCATCCAATGATCCAATAGGGCGTACAGAACTTGTAAAACTGAAATATAGGGACTGATTTACTGAATAAACAACAATGATTTCTTCATCATCTTTATCATGTCCACTTAATGCCATAAGATATTTTGTTCCATTGACAGGGTAAATATCTGTTAAATAAAAAAATTTTATATTCGTAGGTTTAGGCACATCCGTCCAAAATAATTTAATATACAGAAAGGGAGTTGGAAATATTCCCGATAGGGAATAATTTTACATTAACCACAACAACAACCAACTCCCATGGTAAAATTAACACTTTTCTCGCAAATTGCAAGCCTTATCCTCGACACCTGTTTGCTGATATAGTAAAATAGTAGGATGGAGACAGATAACCCAAAGGGATGGATAGTCGTGTACAACTCATTAGCATAATATTCTGCCACATGGAGTGGTTGAGCCCGGTTAAGGATATATCCAACGATTTGCGAATTTTAACCGGAAGCATTATTCAACCAGGCAATATTCAGGGCAGAAAGATAATCGTGATAGAATACGGTTTGCGGGAAATCTTTCTCTTACCAAACGTTGGCTTCATATCAAGACTCATCCCATAAGAAAGATTTCCACAATGTAAAAAGCCTGCCAGCACAAGGAAACTATTCATTCAGAAATATTTAGCCCGCTTATTGGAATTACTTTCGGGTTCAATTTGGCCAAAATCCAAAAACGTTTTAACTTTGCACCTCCATGAGGGTCTCGTGGCCGAGTGGCTAGGCACAGGTCTGCAAAACCTCGTACAGCGGTTCGAATCCGCTCGAGACCTCCCGACAAGGGCTGCCAGGTTTGGCAGCTTCTTTTTTTATTTCTACAAGCATTATCTTAGCAGGTCAAATGGCCGGGCATGAAAAACACTCTCCCCAGAAAACAACGTTATACTTTTTTTAGAATATACCTATTTTCAGGACTCATTTACCTGCTTCTTTTGTTGCCCTTTTTGCTGACCCAGTACATGCAAAATATTGAAAAATTTAAAGAGATTAGCAGTGTTTTGGAATCTGAAAAACAAAGGGAGGAACCAGAAAATTCTAACACTATTCTAAAGGTACAGACCCCCGGCTCCGGAACATCGTCAGAGTCGATGGCACTCAAAAGCGATCCCTTCGGGATGCAGACAAAAGCCCTTCTTCTCTCACTGGTGCTGGCTTTCCTGTTTAATTACCCATTTAAGAGATTTTTTAAGTTGAAGTCGAAAAACCGTCCGATACCCCAGTGGGTGGGGCATTATTGCAAAAAATATATTTTACTCACTCCAATCATTAACGCAGGCATTGTCTTCTTTTTGCTCATGGTGGTTCATGCATGGCTTCTTTTTAGCCTTTACAGAAATCCTCAATATTCTGCCTTCGAAAAGGAATTCTACAGCCGTTTCTTTTATGTTTCGGCTGTGGCCTCGGTCCTTATTTCTACTTTCATCTATTTCTGGCAAAAACATCGCGTACATCTGCGTTACCTCGAACATTTGTTTTCCCCTGATGACCTGCGACGCCGTGTATTCAGGAACCGCAGAGGAAGCATCGGACGAAGATTATGGATAGCCAGCGGAATGACCACACTCCTCCCTCTGCTCGTCGTGCTTATTTATCTTTTTCAGTCGGTCACTTATTTACGGGAACTACCCTTCGATTTAAAAGCCCTTACCGAAGACCAGAAAATTTTACTCTTAGGCAGCCGGCTTATTGCACATAACCTAAATATCGCCGATACCCTTATTCAATCTCTGTTTTATATCAATGCTATAAATTCCTGGTTTATGTTTGTGGGTATTTACAGCGGGATTTTTGTGGCGCTGGTATATATCTTCTTCTTTGTAAAATGGACAACGGAAGACATTACACAGCCTGTGAACGATTTATTAAAAAACATGGAACTTACGGGTCGTGATGCCCAAGCCCATTACGCCCTTGTAAAAACAAACGATGAAATAGGTGCCCTCACGGAAGGATACAATGATATGTCGCTCCGAATCAACACTTATATCCAGAACGTGCAACGCCTCAACGAGGCCTATTTTCGTTTTGTTCCGCGGCAGTTCCTGGAATTGTTGGGAAGAAATGAAATCACCGATGTGAGTTTGGGCGACCAGGTTGCCCGGGAAATGTCAGTGATGTTTACCGATATTAGAGATTTTACGTCATTATCGGAAGAGATGAGCCTTCAGGAAAACTTCGACTTTGTAAACAGCTATCTTGGGCTCATGGAGCCTGTCATACGAGGGCATAATGGATTTATCGACAAATACATGGGCGATGCCATAATGGCCCTTTTCGACGGCCGGGTGGAGAATGCCCTGGATGCCGCGGTAGAAATGTCGCTTACGCTTGAAGAATACAATCAGGTAAGAGAATCGGAAGGCAAACCTCCTGTACGCATGGGTATTGGTGTACATACAGGCATGCTGATGCTGGGAATTGTAGGAGGCTATGGGAAAATGGAAGGGACCGTGATTTCTGATGCCGTCAACCTGGCATCGCGCCTCGAAGGACTTAACAAGGTATATGGTGCACGCCTCATCATCAGCGAAGCCACTTATGCAAAGATTTCTGAACCAGATAAATACCTTCCGCGCCGCCTCGACCGGGTCCGCGTGAAAGGAAAAACCAACGCAGTAGATATTTACGAACTTATGGCAGCAGAGCCCGAGCCCATGAGGTCGCTAAAAAACAAATACAAAGACAGATTTGAAAAGGCCATTACTCTTTTCCGTGAGAAAAAATTTGAGGTGGCTCTATCTCTTTTCGAGGAAATATCCGACCTCAATCCTGATGATCTGGCTGTAAAATTATATATCACTCGCTGCAGAGAAAGAATCATTGTAGGCGAATTGCCCAATTGGGACGGCAGCGAAAGTATTTCAGAGAAATGAAAGCTGCCACTCTGCTGTTTTTTTCCCTGTTTGCTTCTGCGCTTCTGTGGTCGCAGGAGAAGTTGCTCTGGGGCGGAGGGGGAATGCTGAGCGTAGGAAGTATTATTAAAAATTATCCGGAATTTCCTGAAAGAGGTCTCTCTAAAGGAATTCAATTCGAGATATTTCTAAAAACGAAAGGCCATAAAGAATGGCACAGACAATTCCATTATCCAGATGCAGGCTTGATTTTCAGTCATTACAATTTGGGAAATGACGAAATACTGGGATCTGTTTCAGGCATGCAGGCATTTTTAAGGATACCCGTTTTTAAGCCGTACCATCTCCATCATTTCTTCTTCAAACCCGCCATTGGTTTTGCCTGGTTTTCGAAACCCTACGACAAGGTAAAAAATCCCGAAAATTTATTAATGGGATCCCATCTTTCCAATATTACCACGATGGAATTAGAATATGGCAGGAGGCTGGCATTCAACGTCGAGGGTCTTATTTCCATCGGGTTTGCCCATTTTTCGAACGGACATACTTCTTTGCCCAATGTAGGAATCAATTTTCCGTCCTTATCAGCCGGCGTGAGGTATAATCCTGAATATAAAACAGTTACTGACACCATTGCATGTTTTCGCAAACAAGGTTGGAGACTCAATGCTGAGGCATCTCTGGGTATGCACGAATTTGGCGAGACTACTGAACCCACCGACGGAAGAAAATATCCCGTTTACGGAGCCTCCGTATTTCTATCGCGAACCACAAACTTCATCCACTCCTGGAGTTTGGGATTCACCTGGAACTATTATACCTCTTTTTATGATTTCATAAAGGCGGAAGAACTCTTTAATACAAATGAGCGCTGGCATTCAGGCACGCTGATCATATTTGGCGGACACGAATTTGTGGCAGGACATATAGGCATTGATACACGTTTAGGGCTTTACGTAACTAATTCTTTTCGAAACAAATACAGCAGGGAGATAATTCATTTCGTTGAACACATAAAGTTGTTGAATACCAATCGATTAGGGCTGAATTTCTATCTTTATCCACCCGCATATCAAACCACGAATGCCTGGATTGGCATGTTTATCAAAGCAAATGCGGGGCAGGCTGATTTTGCCGGTCTTTCTGCAGGAATCAGGTTTTAATTGGTCTTAACAAAAAACATAAAACACTCATTTGAAACGTTTTATCAGAGTTTTAATTCTCACATAGTAATGGATTGACGGATATAATGTAATTTTGACCCCCCAATACTGCCTATGGACAAAGCGTGGGTTTTAAAACCGGCCGTCGATAAGGAAATCGTGCAACGGCTTCGTGGTGAATTAAACATCAACGAAGCTCTGGTTACGCTTTTAGTCCAACGGGGTATAACAACCTATGAGGCAGCCCGGGCTTTTTTCCGTCCCTCGCTCGACGACCTGCACGACCCCTTTCTCCTTAAAGACATGGATAAGGCGGTAAGCCGAATAGAACAGGCGGTAAACCGTGGAGAGAAAATTTTGGTTTATGGCGATTACGACGTGGACGGGACAACCGCCGTTGCCCTGGTTTATACTTTCCTTCGTGAGTTTTATCCCAATTTGGGCTTTTATATTCCCGACCGATATTCCGAAGGCTATGGAATCTCATATAAAGCCATCGACTTTGCAGCCGAAAACGGCTATTCCCTGATCATTGCCCTCGACTGCGGCATCAAGGCGGTGGAAAAAGTAAAATATGCTGCCACCAAAAACATCGATTTTATCATAGCCGACCACCACAGACCGGGCGACGAATTACCTCCTGCCGTTGCCGTACTCGATCCCAAACGCCCCGATTGCAATTATCCCTACGAAGAGCTTTCAGGTTGCGGGGTGGGATTTAAAATCATTCAGGCATACAGCATTCGCAAAGGCTGGCCCTTCGTGAACCTTCTGAAATACCTTGACCTGGTGGTGGTAAGTATTGCCGCCGATATTGTAAACATCACCGGAGAGAACCGAATTCTGGCTTATTATGGCCTGAAATTACTCAATTCGCAACCCAGGCCGGGTTTTGAAGCCCTGCTGGAAATTAGTGGTATCAAAAGGCTTGAGAAGCCTGAGAATCCGGAGAAAATATTCTCTAAAGAGCTCACCATCAGCGACCTTGTTTTTACTCTTGGTCCACGTATCAATGCGGCCGGACGCATAGAAAGCGGAAACAACAGCGTGGAGCTTTTGATTTCCACTTCCATTGAAGAAGCTCGTCAGCTGGCCGAGCAAATCAACAACTGCAATACTGAGCGACGCAACCTCGACAGCAGCATCACACAGGAAGCGCTGGATATTCTCCAAAACGACCCTGATTCAAAAAATGCTTTCACTAACCTGATCTATAAACCCGACTGGCATAAAGGGGTCATTGGAATTGTAGCCTCGCGGCTTACCGAAATCTATTACAGACCCACCATAATTCTTTGTAAATCCAATGGTCTGATAACCGGTTCTGCCCGTAGCATCAAGGATTTCGATATCTATGATGCCATTGATGCCTGCAGCGACCTCCTGGAGCATTTTGGCGGGCATACCTATGCAGCAGGTCTTAGCCTAAAACCCGAAAACTTAAATCGTTTTAAGACGCGTTTTGAAGAATATGCCCGTGAAAAACTCAAGGGAATTCATCCTGCTCCTGAAATAGAAATTGACTACTATTTAACCCTCAGCGACATAACACCGAAGTTTTTCGATATTCTCAAACAATTCGCACCTTTTGGCCCAGGCAATATGTCGCCGGTATTTGCTACTGAAAAAGTGATGGACACAGGCTACAGCCGCCTGGTAGGCAAAAACCACATCAAACTCTCGGTGGTTCATCCGCATATTTCAGGTTATCCTGTGTCGGGCATTGCGTTTCAGCTTGGGCATCATTTTCCCGAAATACAAAAAGGAACCCCTTTCAGCATTTGTTACCACATCGAAGAAAACGAATGGAATGGGAAGGTTTCTCTTCAGCTTAATGTGAAAGACATTAAATTCGAACCGGAATCCAATTTTGATACAGATTAGCGAGCATCAGAAGGCCTCACCCTGACACTTATTTCACTGAAAATTTGCAGCGCACTCGTAAGTGTCTCAAGGTCGGTAAAAAGATCACCTGTGGCTCCACTATGGTGACTGCGGCCAATGGGCTTTAGCGGGATAAATGCATCCGGCAGATTGTTGACGTCCACAATCGCTTCGTAAACCACGGCCGGTTGGGCAGAACTTCGGTAATCTTTGTCGTCAGGATAAAGACTGTTGTTCCAATGGTTGTTCCAGTCCCAGGTCTGGTTCACTTCCATTCGAATCCTGATAACACCATTCAGGGGCTCTGATGCCTTGGTCTGCAAAGTAAAGGTTGCCGGGGGAGTAGGTCCTGTAATGGCGTCGGGCAAAGGTTGAGTGGCCGAAGGCATGTAATTCCCGCTTTCATTAACAATACCCCGTTTATGACCCCAATAGGGAACTGCAGCCTTGCGCTGCACAGGCGCCGGCTCCCATTTGCCTTTTTCTGCCTTACCGTAACGAAAAACACCTTTCCCTATATAGCGTGTGGCATAGAGGGTTTCGATATAAGTACCATCTTCTTTTTCAAGCCAAATGACAAAAGTGGGGTGATTATGCCCCTTGCCGGCAGTCGCTTTTATCTCAAACAAATTCCCTTTCCCCTCTTGATTAGAGACCATTAAGGTATCGCGTTGCAGCTTTGAGCTTCGTTTTTTTTGAGCCTGCCCATGAAGCGGAAAAGCCATGACAAGAGACAAACCCATAATCACTGTAATTCCCAAGTGTTTCATAATTTCTATCCATTAAAATTCAACAATTAAACCAACTGTGGGCAAAGCTTGCCCGCTTTCATTTTTTATGCTGCGAATAATATACCGGTCAGGGTCAGCCGGGTCGATGAGGATATTGCCGTCCGGGTCGCGATTGGTGAGATAATCAGGAGAATCTGCCTTAAAATTATAAAGGTTTTGTACGTCGAGGTAGGCAATGAGGGTCCAACGATTGAAATACCAGGAACGATCGATACGGATATCGAGCTGGTGATAAGCTTTAAATCGCAAAGCGTTAAAGCGGCTGTAGTCGAGATAACCTTGATTTCTGACATCCCAGGCCTGGCGCAGAGAAGTTGTATTAAGGTCGTAAGGAGTATATGGGGCTCCACCCAGATAACGCCATTTGGCCCCAAAATCCCATTTTTTTCCCAGCTTGCGGGTTACCACCAGATTGATTAAATGACGATTATCCCACGAAGAGGAAATATAACGGTTATCATTGCGCGTGAATTCACTCCTCACATACGTGTAAGAAGCAATAATATTAAACTGGGCCAGGCTTCTTGTCCTGAAAAGTAGCTCTAGTCCATACGCCCTTCCTTTGGCTGTAGAAACTACCGCCTCGTCGCCCACCACGCCGTAATCTGCACCTTTGCTGGCAAGAGCCACACTGTCACTCAACGAAAGTGGATAATTCCCATAGGTTTTGTAAAATCCTTCAAGGGTTACCCTCGTCTGTTCATTAGGCTGATATTCAACACCTCCCACGAGATGATTGGTTGAGATGTAGGTGATTTTATTGAGCTTATTTTCAAGAATGCCTTGTTTGTTTCGATATCCGAGGGTAGTGTAAGCAGGCAATTGGTAATATCTTCCCACGTTAAAATTGAGCAGCCATCCGGGCGACAGGGTGTAAGAAGCTGAGAACCGCGGGGAGATTTGTTTTAAGGGATTAGAAACCTCAGCAGAATAATCTGAAAAATCGGTTCTAACTCCCAGTGAAAGCAACAACCTCTCGTTGAGGACGTTCTGGCTTGCCTGTGCAAAAGCACTCCCCTTAAAGAGTTTTAATTCAGATTGATAATTAATGGTATCGGGCTGTCCGGCATTAAATGAAAGCCGGAAGGTGCGATTGGTATAACGCGCATATTCAGCGCCCATTCCCCACACCAGTTTCAATGAGCCTAACAAGGTATAACGTTCGAAGCGCACTTTGTTTTCACTTTCATCAGAAGAGTAATCCTGAATTTTAGGCTGGTTTTCATCGTTTCCGAAATATTTAAAAGCTTTGTTTCGCAGCATGTTACGACTCAGCACCCAAGTATCAAAACCATTTTTTCGAAAATGTTTCCACACCGCCCCAAAAGCGTAGTTCCATTGGTCATTTTCAGGTAAAT
>DDBO01000188.1 GCA_002332755.1 Bacteroidales bacterium UBA2030
CTGCGCGGACCTCGTGGGAGTATTATTATGATGGGCAAAGACTTTGAAAACCCCTGGGGTTTAAAAACTCCCAAAGGCGAAATCAAAATGATGTCGGCCCTGCTCGATTCAGCAGTATTCCCCGGCGTACAAGGAGGCCCGCTTGAACACGTAATTGCAGCCAAAGCTGTGGCCTTTGGTGAAGCCCTCACCCCCGAATACAAAGAATATGTTGCTCAGGTAAAGAAAAATGCTGCTGTTATGGCTCAGGCCTTTGTAGATAAAGGCTACAAAGTTATTTCGGGCGGCACCGATAACCACCTCATGCTCATCGATCTGAGAACCAAATTCCCCGAAATTACCGGAAAACAGGTGGAAAACACCCTGGTAAAAGCCCATATTACCCTCAATAAAAATATGGTGCCCTTCGATAGCCGCAGTCCTTTCCAAACTTCCGGTATTCGTGTTGGTACTCCTGCCATCACTACCCGCGGACTGAAGGAAAGTGAAATGCCTCTGGTGGTAGAACTGGTGGATGAAGTCATCAGCAACATCAACGACGAAGCAGTCATGGAAAACGTAGGGAAAAAGGTGGTAGAAATGATGAGTAAATATCCCTTGTTTGCTTATTAATTTTTTGAAAATGAGATTTATAGTAAAACAAAGGCCTCACACAAGGGGGCCTTTGTTTTTAATATGCTCAGGATTACCCCATTTTGAATGAAACCTGAGCCAAGGTATATACGTAAAAACATGAAACCCATTATCATGGCTAAAATAGCTGAAGAACTTATCAAGGCTCTGCCCAAAGCCGAATTGCATTGCCACCTCGATGGTTCTTTGCGACCCTCAACCATACTCGAGCTGGCTCAGGAACAAAACGTCAAATTACCAGCCAATACTCCCGAAGAGTTAAAAAAAATCCTTGTCGCTCCCCCTACTTGCAATAGTCTGGAAGAATACCTTCAACCCTTCGATATCACTGTGAGTGTTTTGCAAACAGCTGGGGCATTGGAGAGAGCCACCTATGAACTGGCAGAGGACTGTGCGGCCGAAAATATCAGATATCTCGAGATTCGATTTGCCCCTGTTTTGCATCTTCAGAAAGGGCTATCTCTTGTGGATGTAGTGCAGGCAGTTCTTAGAGGGAAACAAAGAGCAGAACGAGCTTTTGATATACGCATAGGTATTATCATCTGTTCGATACGCCACAATAACCCTGAAGAATCGTTGAAAGCAGCCGAATTAACCGTTGCTTTTAAAAATAAAGGTATAGTTGGTTTCGACCTGGCCGGGGCCGAAGATGGTTTCCCAGCCAAACATCACCGTGAGGCTTTCGACCTGATTATCAACAACAACATTAATGCTACCGTACATGCCGGTGAGGCTTACGGACCGGAATCCATTCACCAGGCTTTGCATCTGGTTAAGGCTAATCGCATAGGCCATGGTACCCGACTGCGCGAAAATGGAGACCTGATGAATTATATGAACGACCACCGCATACCTATCGAAATGTGCATCACCTCCAATGTGCAAACCAAAGCCGTTCGCAGTCTCGATGACCACCCTGTCAGGTTTTATTATGATTACGGGTTGCGTATTACCCTCAATACGGATAACCGCCTCATTTCCAATACTACATTGACACATGAATATATGCTTGCCGTGGAACATTTCGGCTTTACCGAAAAAGACCTTATTGTACTTGTCATCAATGGATTTAAATCAGCATTTCTGTCGCATACCGAAAAAGTAGAGATGATCAACAGAGCACTCGACGAGATGACAGACCTGGGTCTGCCCATCAGAAGAGAGTATATCTAATTAAAGAAATACAAAGACATTATGGTAAAACACATTGTTTTCTGGAAACTCAAGGAAACCGCACATGGTAATACAAAAGCGGAAAACGCGCTGCTTATCAAAGAAAAACTGGAAGCGCTCAACGGCCAAATTCCGGGACTGCTAAAATTGGAGGTAGGCATTGATTTTCTTCATTCACCCGATAGTGCAGATATCGCCTTATATTCTGAATTTGAGAGCAAAGAAGCGCTGCAAATTTATCAGGAACATCCACTTCATAAAGCCGTAATGCCATTTGTAGCCGGTGCCAGGGAAATGAGAATTTCGGCAGATTACGAAGTCTGATAATTAATACGATACAGGCAAGTTTAACAAAGGCTCCTGTGCAGCAGACAAATGCAAAAGTTCTTTCAACTGACTGACCTCCATAAAAGCGCGGGGACGCGTACGCCACTGGGCGGCAGAGCAATAAAGAGCAATATTTTGGGCTACCATTCCGGCATCTATGGCTGCCCACTGCTTCTTCTGTTCATCGGTGCCTCTGGGAAACCTTTCCAAATTAGAAACCAGTAGCAATACCACGGGAGCACGTTTTACAAAATCCTGGCCAGCTGCCAACATCTGCCTGAAATCCCCTTTGACAACAGATACAATGGCATGAAAGAAAGCATCATAAAGAAACACCTCCTTTGCCGTAAAAACATATATATCAATATCCTGAGCATTCATGGCTGAGGGTGCCGTACGCTTTTTCTCGGCAGGACGGTTTACCCCATTAGCAGCCCAAAGCAATTGAGATAAATCACTCAATTGAAATGACATAGTATCAAACTCCCTCACCGACTTACGTTCTGCAAAAGCCTCCATCACACTTTTCAGGGGTTTGTGCAAGTCAGGCGAAGGTAATGGAATCATTGAACCTGGTTGAGCTTCAACATTCAAAAAATCAAGGAACAACAATAAAGCTAAAACATAGTTTTTACGCATAGGATAGTTCAATTGATACTACAAACATATAAAAAATTAACACATCAAATCAAAACCCAATTACCTCACCCCCAATGGACAACTATATTATGATTGAACATAATTTTGATACACTCCTGCAGTACAGCTTCATTGGAATTACGTTTAACTTTGCGGGTATGGGAAACACGATAGGAGAATTATTCAGGCTGACCACTTTTGGCGAATCCCATGGGGAGGTCATCGGAGGGGTAATTGATGGATGCCCGCCCGGAATACCCTGGGATGAAGCATACATTAACCAACGCATGGCTCGGCGCAAGGCAGGAAACACAGCAGGCTCCACCCCACGTATCGAGGATGACACTCCCCAGTTTCTGTCAGGTATTTATGATGGACGGACTACAGGAGCCCCAATTGCCTTCCTCATCCCAAACGCCAACCTGCGTCCTGCTGATTATCAACAGGCTAAAGAAAAAATCAGACCAGGGCATGCAGGTTATGCCTGGGAGCAACGTTTTGGCATATTTGATCCCAGAGGCGGTGGCCGGGCTTCGGCCCGCGAAACGGCAACCCGTGTGGCAGCCGGTGCAGTTGCCGAATTGTTTTTAAGACAATACAAAATCGAAATAATTGCTTATGTCAGTCAGCTCGGAAAGATAGTCATGCCATACAAAGGCTACTATTCCAGCGATTCTGTCGACAAAAGCCCAATCCGTTGTCCCGACCCCAAAACAGAAGCAGCCATGCTGGAACATCTGGCTCAAATCCAGACCCAAGGCGATACCTGCGGCGGAATTGTTTACTGTATTATCCGAAATTGCCCGCCAGGACTCGGGGATCCGGTATTCGACAAACTTCAGGCATCACTTGCCCATGCCATGTTGAGTATTCCTGCAGTCAAAGGATTTCAATATGGAGAAGGATTCAATAGTGTAAGCCTGACCGGTTCGCAGTTCAATGATATTCCTGTGGCAAAAGAAGGCCAAATCGATTTCGCTACCAATCATGCGGGAGGAATATCCGGAGGCATCAGCACAGGCCAGGAGATCTATTTTGAAGTGGCATTCAGGCCTGTAAGTAGTTTGCAAATTCCCCAACCAACAGTTACACGCACGGGCGAGCCGGCAACCTGGATACCCGGAGGACGACACGATGTGACCGTGGTTCCCAGAGCCGTACCCGTTGTGGAAGCCATGGCCGCCCTGGTCATTGCTGATCATCTACTGCGCCTGAGGGCGATAAAACACATTTAAAACATTATCCTGTATCATTCGTTTTTATTATACACCTAAAATTATAAGCCCATGAAAAAAGCACTGAAAATCATTGGTATCATTGTGGTTGCCGTTTTTATTCTCTTGCTAACCCTTCCCTTTCTTTTCAGTGGTAAGATAAAACAGACGGTCAAAGACCAGGCACAAACCTACATTGACGCCCAGGTGGAGTTTGGAAAAGTAAGTCTGTCACTCCTGAGGAATTTCCCCAACCTCAGTCTTTCCGTTAACGACCTTACCCTGGCCGGTAAGGGCAAATTTGAAGGGGATACCCTGGCACGTATCCCACGCCTCACGCTTGTTGTTGACCTTTTCAGTGCTATCAGCGGAAATAGTTACGAAATCAAATCTATTCAGGTAAAAAATCCTTATATCTATCTCAAAGTTTTACCCGATAGCTCGGCAAACTGGGATATTTACAAAGCCCCGCCTACTACCGATACTTCTGCTCCCTCGGCGTTTACCCTGAAAATGAAATCCATAAAAATAGAAAACGCCTCGCTCGTTTACGTCGACCGTCTGATAAATACGGTTGCCAAAGTGGACGGTATTAACTCAGAGATTTCCGGGGATATGACCGAAAAACTTACAACCCTGCTCACTCAAAGTACTGTGGGCTCCATAACGGTTGACTATGGTGGAATACGATACCTAAGCCAGGCCAAAGGCATTGCTAATGCTGCCTTCGATGCCGACTTAAACAATATGGTTTTCACCCTAAAGGATAATGAAATTAAAATCAACGAGTTGTTAGTCGGTCTCTCGGGTAAGGTTAAAATGCTCGATAATGGTTACGATCTCGACTTAACTTTTAAATCGAAAGAAACCTCATTTAAAAATCTCTTATCTCTGGTGCCCGCCCTCTATGCAAATAACTTCGACAAACTGACTGCCCGCGGCACCATGCAATTCGAAGGAAGTCTGAAAGGCATTTATACCGACACTCAGATGCCTGCTTTTCAGATAAAACTCGAAGCACGCAACGGATTCTTCCGTTACCCAGACCTTCCCGCCGCAGTGGAAAATGTAAATCTTAGCCTGGCCATCAACAACCCCTCCGGCATTCCCGACCAAACCAGCATAGACCTTAGCGCTTTACACCTTGAAATGGCTGGAAACCCGGTCGATGTATCTTTAAAGCTTCGCACACCCATTAGCAATCCCTGGATCAGCACCCGGATAAAAGGCAAATTAAATTTAGGGGATATTAAAAAATTCTATCCACTACAGAAGGACCTTACCGGATTGCTTACAGCCGACCTCTTCCTCGAAGGATTTAGCTCAGCACTCGAAAAACAGCAATACGATCAGTTTAAGGCAGAAGGCTCTCTGCAGATTAACAATCTATTTTTGCCGGATACTGCCTTTCCCGAAGGCATAAAGATCAGCTCGGCCCTTTTCCGCTTCAGCCCGGCCTTTGCTGAATTAGCCAACCTGAACGCATCGATGGGTAAAAATCAATTCGAGGCTTCTGGTAAGATAACCAATTACCTTGGTTATTATCTAAAAAAAGAAAACCTGAAAGGCAACTTTCAATTCAGTTCTAATTATTTGAACCTCAATGATTTTATGCAAAATTCCAGCTCAAGTTCCGACACCGCACAACTCAAACCCTTCTCCGTTCCGGAAAACATTGATTTCGTGCTGGATGCCAAAATTTCGACCTTGCTTTACGATAAACTTGAACTGAAAAATGTGAACGGCAAAGTGGTGATTCGCGACAGGCAGCTTCTGCTCGACGGGCTCAACTTCAACACCCTGGGAGGAAGCATGAGCCTGAAAGGCAGCTACGACACCCGTGAGCCCGAAAAACCACGCACCAGCCTCGACATGAGTTTGAAAGAAATCAGCATTGCAGAAGTTGCTTCGCATTTCGTAACTGTTAAAAAAATAGCCCCGGTAATTGAGAAACTCACCGGCAACGTGAATGCAAATCTTAATCTAAGCACACTGTTGGGGCCCGATATGATGCCTGATTTGAATACACTGTTTTCGAGTGGTAATATTGAAACCGGTGCGCTGAAACTGGCAGGGGTGAGTGCACTCAACAAAATTGATGAAACCCTTAAAATAAACAAGTTTAGCAACCTCAATCTAAAGCCGGCAAAACTTGCGTATATGGTTGAAAGCGGTAAATTGATGCTCAAACCCTTTGAAATTAAAGCAGGTAATCTTAGCGCTACATTGGGCGGCGAGGCCATGATTGGAACCAAAGAACTAAACCTCGATTTCCTGTTCAACCTGCCAAGGTCAGAGTTTGGGGGTGCAGCGAATAATGTACTCAACGGACTGGTTTCGGAAGCAGGCAAAAAAGGTCTGAAAATAGAGCCGGGTGAAACGGTAAATATTGCCAGCAAAATAACGGGTACGGCAGATAATCCCAAGGTAAGTGTATCGCTGGCCCAGGCAGGGGGAAATCTGGCTGCCGATCTCAAAAAGCAAGCAGAGGAACAATTTAATCAGAAAAAACAGGAGCTTGAGGCTAAAGCCAAAGCAGAACTCGAGGCACAGAAAGCAGCTGCCGAAGCTAAATTAAAAGCAGAGCAGGAAAAACTGAAACAAGAAGCCGAAAAGAAAAAGGCCGAAATGGAAGCTAAGCTTAAACGCGAATCTGATTCCCTTAAAAAGAAAGGGGAGCAAGAATTGAAAAAGAAACTGAAAAAATTCTTTTAAAAGTCAGAACATGGGGTGTCCTAATCCATTCAACCGCCATTAAAAGGTTTGGGGGTGAGAAGTATTTCTCGTCCCCATTTTTTTGCCTTGCAATTCATTCGCTCATGAATAAAAATATCAAGAAACCCGAAGCCATCATCCTCTCTGCGTCAAGAATGACCGACATGCCTGCCTGGTATCCCCGGGCTATTATCGATGAATACACACATCGAAGACAAAAAGGCAAATCCATTCATACACTGGTACTCTGGACTAAACATCCGGAAGCTCTTTTCCGCGAGCCGCTTCATGCTTTTCTTGAACGGATAAAACGAGAGGGGGTACAGCTTTTTCTTCAGCTGACGGTGACAGGAATGGGCGGAATGATTTGCGGAACACAACGGGATGGTCGACACTGGAAGCCCGAACCCAAGGCACCTTCGCCGGAAAAATGCCTCGGGATACTTCCTGAGATTATAAATTTCCTCGGTACTCCCGACCGAATTTTACTAAGAATAGACCCCCTGATAAAAATCCGGGATGCAGTGGGAAAGTTTTATAGTAATGTACCAGAATTTGAAAAAATAGCTGAAGCTGCCTCAGCACAAGGGATTCGCTATTACACCTTTAGCCTGGTGCAACCGGGAATTTATCGCAAAGTCGACCAACGTTTTGAAAAAGAAGGTATTTCCCTTTTGGCCTTTTCAGTTCAAGAACAAAAACAACTCAGGATACAATTTCAGGAGATGAAGGAAAGACTGCGCATACACATTTCAGCCTGTTGCGTAGATGGCTGGGCTACTTCGGCTTGCATTGATGGAGAAAAATTCATGAAGTTGCATCCTCTTGCACCTGAAGTTTCATTGCGAAAACCGCATTCCAGACCCCAGTGTGGCTGCACCCTATCAACCGACCTGGGCGGATGGCCACCCAAAGCTTGTCCCACAGGCTGCATATATTGCTATGCTCGTCCTCAGAGATGAAAAATTTCGAGGGAAGTATCGAAGTCTACAAAAAATTCGGCTTTGTGCTTTAGCGCCTGCACGGCCTTGTGCTCTGCTTCCAACACCTGCATTCGAAACTCATCGAGCTCCTCATTTTCCACTTCCTTCTGCACGTCAAAGGTCTCACGATAAGTGAGTTCAATGAAGACCTTCAGGTCGGCCTCTTCCACTTCCATGGCATACAGGCCACTGATAATCAGTATTTCAATATTCCTGAAATCGGTTATCAATTCATCCACCTGGTCGTTCATCAAATCTACCAGAGGCATGGCCGACTTGCTACCGGTTAGAAAATCGGAAATATTTTTCTTGAGTTGCTCCCAATCAATTTCCTGAGGGCCAATGGATTCAAGCCCGTGCCTGCGCCTCCACTCCGTACGTTCGGCAGGAGGCACCCTATAATAGTTATCCAGGTAAATAGTCTTGACCTTAATCCCTCTTTTTTTCAATTTTTTACCAAGGACATGAGCAATGGAAGCTTTTCCTGCCCCAACCTCACCTGATATAGTGATGATGTATTTATCCGTTTTTTCGGCCAAAACCTTTTCGAGAATGGTCTTGGCTGCCTTTTTATGTTTTTTGTTGATGATGAGCAGGTTTTCGTACATAGAACAGGTGTTTGAGGGCAACAAATCTAATCAAATTTCGTGAATCAAAGGTAACCCCGGTTCCAGCCAAACTTTTTGCTGTCTGATGAAAACAGGTAACTTATCGGTTGTAACCGAGGCTGCTGTTATCTCCAGGATTTGATGACTCAGATGCACGTGGTAACGCACATTCCTGAACAGAAAGCTAAACTGAATGCGTTCCCAATGCGCGGGCAAAGCAGGATGGAAAGCAGGAACATCTCCTCTTAAATCGAGGCCGGCATATACCGAAAGAGCAATCCACAGCGTACCGGCCATTACCCCCGCATGAATACCTTCGGCGGTAGTACCTCCCTGGATATCAATATAGTCGCTTGTAAGAGCCTCGCGGTAAAGCTGCCATCCCAGCTGATCTTCACCTACCATGCGGGCCAGTTTGGCATGTACGATGCGGCTGAGTGTACTTCCATGCGAGGTGCGCCCGAGGTAGTATTTTAGGTTGCGATGTATGTAATCCTCAGGTAATGAATAACCCATCTCCTGCAGCAAACTCGTTACTTCCTGCGGATATAAATTATAGAAAATCATCAGGGTATCAGCCTGCTTGGCCACTTTATACTCATCGGGCGACATGCCTTCGGCTTTTAAGAGCCTGTCCATGCGATACACATTGCCGTATTTATTGCGGAAATAATCCCAATCAAGCTCTTTTAGGTCGAAATAGCCGTCGTATTGGGCTATGATGCCTTCGGAATTAATACATAGATTTAGGTTTCGACTGATGTCATGCCAACGCTTCCACTCCTCTTCCTCCAGGCCTATAATCCGGGCAATCCGCACAAACTCCTCTTCTCCGATGATTTCCCTGATTTTATATGCTGTACGTAAGGCCCAGGCTGTCATAAGATTGGAATAGGCATTGTCGCGCAGACCACCTTTATCGCTGTCGGGGTATTTTTCATGAAACTCATCGGGCCCCATAACACCACTGATGTGATAGCGGCCTGTTTCAGGATCTTTTTGAGCTAAACCCGTCCAGAAAAGACATATATCCAGGAAAAGCTCTGCTCCGTATTGAATCAGAAATTCTTTGTCGTGGGTAGCATGAAAATATTCCCACACATTGTAAGCAATGGCTAAGGAAACGTGCCTTTGCAAGGAGCTGTAATCATCACCCCATTTACCCGATACAGGATTGAGGTGTAGCACCTGGGTTTCTTCGCGCCCCGATGAGCCGCTCTGCCAGGGGAACATAGCTCCTCTGAAACCGTGCTGACGGGCATATTCGCGTGCAGCAGGAAGCCGGCGATAACGATACATCAATACACTTTTGGCTACTTCAGGGAAATTGTAGTAATAGATAGGCAGGATATACAATTCATCCCAGAAGATATGCCCCCTGTAAGCTTCACCATGCAAGCCCCTGGCGGGTATGCCAAAATCGAAATTGACGTTATGTGGCGAGGTAGTTACAAAGAGATGATACAGGTGCATGCGGAAAATCTTCTGAGCCAGTCGGTCGCCTTCGAGTTGGATATCAGCCATCATCCATATACGTCCCCAGGCAGCTTCTGAGAGAGAAAGCATTTCTTCGAAAGTGGGTGCACCAGTCAGTTGCTCCTGCGCCTTCAGCAAGGGATGATCTGAGATTATACTGTTACATATAGCCACTTTTTTCACCAGCCGCATCTCTGTTCCCTTGCCTGCGTGACCAGTAAAACTTATGAAACTTTTACCTTCCGATACTTCTGGTAACAATGTGGCTTCAAAATTACTTTCAAGCTGATAGGCTGTGGCAATGGTTATTTTACTCTGTACTGTCCGATTGACTACATAACCCATAGCATGGCCTGCATGCTGGTCAACCATCTCGAGGTGATGCTGATTGAGTGCTTTGTAGCGCTCCACTCCGTCGTTAAGCAGGTTGCCGTCGATACCGCCCCTAAGCGTCAGCGGCCCTTCATAATCTTCAGCAATCACAGAATAGCTTTGGGCAGCCAGGTGTGGATTCTGCATCGAAACAAAACGGGAAGAAACCACTTTAACGCGATGTCCTTCGTAATTCACCAACATAAGGCGTTCAAGAAGGCCATTTTTAAAATTAAGGCTGCGTTTAATCTCCGAAACTTCATGCTTGTTTGGGTCGAACCAAGGACCCTCTCCCAGCCTGAAGGTTATGGGCAACCAATTGACGGCATTGACAAAATCTTCATTTTCAACATCCCGGTCTGAAACCCTGGATATCAATCTATTATAAAGACCAGCCATGTAAGTGGCAGGATAATGAGGACCTCTGGCACTGGTTTCTTCCATGGCTCCACGTGTGGCAAAATAACCGTTGCCCACAGTGAGCAAAGTTTCACGGTGTTTTTCCTTACCGGGTATGAAATCATGATAAGTCAGGCTGAAATTGTCGTGGGCTAATCCCCTGACAAACCAATCTTCAATTCCTTCAATACCTCCCAACTCGGCAAGATCGCCAACCACTATATCGGCGCCATTAATCAGCAATTCATGATGGTTATTTTCGCGGGCGATGCCCAGAACCATACCAAAATTGCCAGCCCTTCCGGCCTGAACACCCGAAACAGCATCTTCCACCACCACACATCTATGCACGGGCAAACCCATTTGTGCAGCGGCTGTTGTGAAAATATCAGGTTCGGGTTTGCCCTTTAGTCCGAGTTGCGCCGAAACAACTCCATCCACCCTGGCCTCAAACAGATTAAGGATACCTGCTCTGCGCAAAACCTGCTCACAATTTTTACTCGACGAAGCTACTGCAACCCGAATATCGTTCTTGCGCAATTCGTATATCAGGTCAATGGTCGACTGGTACACCTTGACGCCATCACGCTCAAGCACTTCATTAAAGGCATTGTTTTTACGGTTTCCCAATCCGCAAATGGTTTCCATCTCGGGGCTATCCTCGGGTGTTCCATAAGGAAGTTCAATACCTCTGGAACTCAAAAAAGAAGCTACACCCTGATACCTGGGCTTACCATCCACGTAGGGCAAGTAATCGGCCTGATGGTCAAATTCCCGGAAAGGCAATCCATGCCTGCGGCTCCATTCCAGCAAAAATTCGTCGAACATCTTTTTCCATGCGGCACTGTGCACCAATGCTGTTTGGGTAATGACCCCGTCGAGGTCGAAAATAACCCCTGAAAATGGATAGGATTTAAGCATAATTTGCGGATTTTGCGAAAATATGGGCGCAAAATTAGAAAGTTTAGGCTATATGAGATACATATTGGGGTGTATCTTTGCACATGCTTTGGCCCCGGAAAAAAAGTCATATTGAGACACTTATTGAACAAGGTGAAAATCAACACCTTGATTTTAAATTTGCGGTGAATGATTCACGGAAAATTGCCCGATCGCTGGTAGCTTTTGCCAATAGCGAGGGAGGTACTTTACTGATTGGCGTAAAAGACAATGGCAGCATAGCCGGAGTTCGTACCGACGAAGAATTGCATATGGTAGAAACTGCCGCTTCGCTTTATACCCGCCCTGAGGTCAAATTTCAATCGGTGCCCTGGAATGTAGGAAATAAGAAGGTTCTCGAAGTGATGGTTCAACCGGGAAATCAAAAGCCCTATCTGGCGCCCGATGAAAAAGGCCGCTGGATGGCCTGGGTGCGCAACCACGACCGCAACATCCTTGCCCCGCCTGTTTTGATTGAATATTGGAAAAAGCAAATAGCCGGACACCAGGTAATTATAGAAATGGGAGTTCCAGAAAAATTACTGCTGCGCCTTTTGGAAAATCAAGGGCTGGTAAAGCTGGAAGATTACAGCCGTTTGATTGGTATCAGCCTTCGCGAGGCCACCCGTATCATCACCGATTTTATGCTTTTAGATATTGTGGAATGTCGCTTCGAGGAAGACAAACCTTATTTCTGCAGAAAACCTGGCAGCAAACTATAACCCCTTGAGGGCTTCTTCCGATTGGCGGATGAAAAACTCAAGCTGGTTAAGACCCTGCCCAGTAAAAAGGTATTTATGGTCTTTCAAAAAAACAATGGCTTCCTTAATTTCTTCAACCGGAATAGGCTCACCCTTTGCCCTTGCTTCCATACAATGGTTGATAAAGGCCATTTTTTCACCCAAAATGCCCGCTAAATCCTCCTTGTTTTGATAGTAATAAGGACTCATGAAAAGCGTTTTGATGCAAATATAAACCCTAATTTGGCTCTGGCAATATTGTTTAAATTAAAAAACATGCTCAGGGCTTGATTAATCCAAAGCTCCTTATTTTTGCGACTACCAATCCCCTGGCATGAAGAAAAAATGTTACCCGGCGTTGTTTGTCTTTCTGATGTTTATACCCCGATTTGCACAGGCTGATACCATTCCCGATAACAACAACACAGATTTATCCATCGTCTGGCCCCGCTGGTTGCAAGTGCCCGATTCTTTGCATCCCGGCAGAATGCGTCTTTTGGTCGCCGGAGGTGCTGCTGCTTACAGTGCCACGCTGGTGGGTCTCAATTACCTGTGGTATGCCGACTATCCCCGGTCTTCCTTTCATTTTTTCGACGATAGCGGCGAATGGCTTCAGGTGGACAAAGCCGGCCATGCCGTGACTCCTTACCTTGAGGCTTACTACATGATGCATGCTTTGCGTTGGACAGGAGTTGATAGAAAAAAAGCTGCCGTTTATGGAGGGCTTACGGCCTTTATGCTTCAGAACACTATAGAGGTATTCGACGGATTTTCAGAGGGTTGGGGCGCCTCGCTCAGCGACGTTGCAGCCAACTTTGCGGGTGCAGCCCTGATGACATCTCAGGAACTGGCTTGGGGTGAACAACGCATTCGCCTGAAAATCATGCCTCACTTCCAGACATATCCCGAAGGAGAACTTAAAGAGAGAGCCGAAGAGCTTTTTGGGAAATCTCTTCTGGTGCGTTTTTTTAAAGACTACAATTCCCTCAACACCTGGGTTAGCGTCAACCTTCATTCCTACGCCCCTCACAGCGGACTTCCTCCCTGGCTCAATGTTGCGCTGGGATATGGTGCAGGAGGCATGTATGGCGGATTCGACAATACCTGGACCGATAAAAACGGTATGTTTCACGACCGAAGCGATATTATGCGGTATCGCAGGTTTTTCTTCTCCCCCGATATCGATTTTAGCCGAATTAAAACCCGTTCGCCTTACCTTAAAATTTTACTCGAAGCGCTAAATATGATTAAGGTTCCCCTACCCGCCATCGAATACAACAGTAAAGGTGAATTAAAGCTTCATCCATTTATGTAAACACCATGATACACAAATTAAAATACACCGGCCTTTTAGTGGCTGGACTCATCATTAGCAGGGTATCTCCCATAATGGCTCAGGAATACAGCCGATGTGCTACCATAGTTTCAGGACGAGATACACTGAGAAGCAATATTTACTATTTCACGCGCTCTGCCGAAATCAGGCTACTGGCTCCCGGCCCCGGAACTATTTTTCGCTATACCTTGGACGGAAGCGAACCCCAGGCATCCTCCCCAATCTATTCCCGCCCCTTATTACTCTCCTCAACTGCTGAATTAAACTATTTGAGTATAGAAGCCGGCCGCAAGGAAACACTATGCCCTTCCCTCCACTTGCGCCGCATCGAAGGCATGGAAAGCATAGCCCTGTCCGCTGAGAATCTTACGATGACCAATGGTCCCCTTCTTGGTCTTCTCGATACAGCCAGGTCTGAAAAAATCACCCTCCCGTCGAATCTAAACCAAGTCACCCTGCTCGTCAACCAGGGCGTTGTGGCAGGAGCTGATAGCATACTGCTGATTCTCCCTCCAGACAATTTTGGCGACATTCGAAAGATAGAGGTTCACCTGTCAGATGAGGGTAAAAACTATTACAAGCCCAGGTCTAATTTCTTCAAAAGCGCTCAAATCTTACGACAAAAATCTCTTACACTATTTCCCGGATCCCTGGCGTTCAGATACCTAAAAATTACCTTACATCTTAAAAAAGCGAAAAAAGGCCAAAGCCGGCTGCTTCCGATAGAGGGTATCAAGATATTCACCCGGCTTGAAAAATAAGCCTATCTTCATGAAGCAATACGACCATCTTTCATCAACAGGCGCCTGTCGGAGAGGGTGGCCAGAGTATCGTTGTGAGTGACAATTACGAAGGTAGTTCCAAACTCTCTGCGCAGGTCAAAGAAGAGATTGTGAAGGGCGGTTGCTGAGGCCGAATCCAGGTTTCCCGAAGGCTCATCGGCCAGGACTACTTCGGGATTATTCATCAATGCACGAGCCACAGCTACACGTTGCTGTTCTCCTCCGGAAAGTGCTGCAGGCCTGTGATGTATCCTATCTCTTAACCCCATAAATTCAAGCAATTGCGTTGCCCGCGATAGAGCCTCCTTTTTAGGTATTCCTGCAATGTAAGCCGGAATGCATACATTCTCAATAGCGGTGAACTCAGGCAGCAAATGATGAAACTGAAAAACAAAGCCAATGTGGTGATTACGAAAACGGGCCAGTTCCTGTTTTCTATACTCCAGAATATTTACACCTCTGAAAAATATGCTTCCTTTATCCGGTTTTTCAAGACTGCCCATGATGTGCAACAGGGTGGACTTACCTGCACCTGAAGCTCCGGCAATGGCCAAAACTTCTCCGGTTTTCACCTCCAGGCTGATGCCCCTCAACACATCAACCGTACCATATCTTTTATGAACCTCCTCCACAGCAAACAATGTATCCATTCCTGAAAAATTATACCGTTCTGCCCTTTATTCCGAGCCATTTGCGAAAGTACAGATAATCGAGGTAGTAAACCAACCTTAAAGAAAGGGTATTTTTCTGAGGGGAAGAAAAGGTGTTCGAAAAAGCCTCGAAAAAAGGAAGACTGTGATTTTCATCCTCCGAAAAAGCCTCATTTTTCCAGACCAGGCTTAGAAGGCTGCCGGGCGAAAATTCCCACTGAAAAGTTGTCTCCAGATTAAAAGTACTGAAATAAAACCCCGTGGGCCCCGTATAAGCTTCCATCTTGGTTAATCCTCCTTTATCATTAAGGGTAAAATATTGGTCGAAATCGCCTGCATACGAATAGTGCCTGCCCCATAAGGTAAGCGAAAGGTTGTTTCGGAAATTGTAGGATGCCGAAATACTGTTTTCCAAGCCCCTTACTTTACGGTTTACAAAAACAACATTATCTCCCTTTTTTTCAAGATACCCTCTATCGTTTTCCCTTTCTTCCGCTTTAATGGAATAAACAATAAACAAATGATCGCTTAGTCTTATTCTTGGTTCGAAAAATGCAGTAATGGCAGAGCCGTCGTATTCGATAAATTTAACAGAAAATCCGCCGTCAATTGCCAAAGGCTTTCGATAATCGCTGGAATAATTAAAACTAAAAGTGCCATAACGCGGAGAGACGTAGTAACGGTCTGCTGAACGGGGTTCATAAAAATCGTAGGTGTGAAAAGGGGATACTATCCCTGAAGCCCAGAAAGAAGTATATCGAAGATTTGTCACAAAAAGCTGCATCCGAAAGAAAGCCATTTCTGTTTTACCGGCCGACAAACGATGCTGGTGGGTGGCTATGGCCTTGAGGGTAAGATTACGTATGCGCCCTTTAGGATTGAAAATACGATAGATATATGTAAAAGATTTTTCAAAATAATCGCGTTGGGTAGTAATACCCATGTCGTTGGCGTTAAAATTCTTATTTACAACTTTCCCTGAAAAAGTAAATTGATTTACACCCGACATCTTACCTGCACTCCAGGCAAAAGTGTTACCCAGGGTATTTTTATAGCCAAATCCCTCCTGATAGTCGAAATTCTGACTCAGCGCTGAGGATAATTCAAGTCCCCATTTTTGCTTGTGGGTGTATAATTTTAAACCTCCGGCACTAACCCAGGCCCGAGAGTAATGGTCTTCACGCAATACACTGGTATTCATAAGCCAGGCAGATGAACCATTTTTGAGCGCCTGGTCGATAACCATGACGTTGTAGTTGGTAAAAGGTTCGGTAAACTGCTGACGAGTGTGTCCGGTCAGGGTATCTTCAATTGTAGCATGCATGCGAGCCGTGAGGGCATTTAACACCCCAACCGCAAGACCTTTGCTGCTGCGACCTGAAATTTTGAAAGCATTAATCAAACGGGCCTGCGCAGGATTGTCAACAAGAACTTCGGCCGTATCCATAGAGGCAGCCACCTGATAAAAACCTGAGGGTGTACGACCAATTCTCCGGGAATAAAATAAATTCTCACGGTCAAACAGGTCGGTGGCTTCATTGAAGAAAGGACGCTGTTCTTCATAAATCGTCTCAAAAGCTGTCAGATTCTTTATTTTGTCATCCGACTTCACCTGTGTGAAGTCAGGCAATAGCGTCATATCGAGAGTAAAAGCCTGATTGATGCCGTACTTCATGTCGAGCCCACCACTGTAAAACCACGACCAGTCGCTTTGTTTGGGAGAGGTTCCAGGAAAATGTTGAATTGAAGAAGATAGATAGGGATTGAACGAAAGCCGCAAAGGCAATTTCACTGAATGAATTCCTTCAAGCAAGCCCCACCATTGCAAAGGATTTTGCACCCCCTGAGGCTCAAGGCTCCATTGCGAAATCTCACGAAAACGCCGTATCTGTCTCTCCAGTTGTATTCCCCACAATTGTATCTCTTGTCGGGGAAATCTTAAGGCAGAATAGGGTATCTCTATCTCAAGTGTCCAACCATCGCTATTGATGCTCGCGACACTTCTCCATACAGCATCGTAGGTTTCATCCTGTATGCGTTCATCAACTTGCACACCACTGGCATATACCTTAAAAATGTAGGCATCCTGCTTGTTGTTGTATGTATCCAGGCTTATGGCAAAATAATCGGCATTTAAATCCTCCTGATCTCGATTTCCCAATTGGCGCAGTATACTATCGGGGTGTGGATCAAAGAGTTTTACGCCTGCGTAAATTGCATCATCAGTGTAAATGATCTTCACCTGGGTTGCAAAACGCGAAGGGCGACCATATTCAGGTTCATATTGCATGAAATCCCCCACAGCAGAAGCAGCATTCCAACACGCATCATTGAGTCTTCCATCTACCTCAGGCTTCGTTTCACTACGAACAGCTACCATCATACGTGCCTCTTCTTCAGCAAGTAAGGCTGCTGGTAATACCCCAAAAATAAACATCCAAATAAAACGCAGAATACTTAATGACATCAAGTTATCTTTTGCTCTGAAAAGAGAGCTAATTTACGTAACCTTGCCAAAGTAGCAAGGCATCGTGGGATATTTAGATCCTGCACATCGCTTAACGAACCACTAGTTTTGTATATTCTCTTTCTCCCTTTGCCTGTTCGGCCATCAGCAAGTAAAAGCCGGGGGTGAGTTCGCCAGGCAGTGAAAACACGGCCTGACAGCTTCCTGTTGCCACAAAAGCTTCGCTTACACAGACTACCCTGCCCGACATTTCCAGCAAGTGAATGGCGACATGGCCTGGACTGAGACCCGTTAAAGTTACCGCCTCGGCACCCCTGCGCACTGGATTCGGGTAAAGCCCTACCGCGCCGGTTGCGGATTCTTCCCTCA
>DDBO01000160.1 GCA_002332755.1 Bacteroidales bacterium UBA2030
CGCTCCATTTCGCGTTCGCGTCCTACTATAGGATCGAGTTTGCCTTCCTCAGCCGCCCGGGTGATGTCGCGTCCGAAATTGTCGAGTACAGGAGTGCGGCTTTTGGGATCGGCGTTCCTCTTAAGATTTTGAAATTCCTTGTCTTCTTCACTCTCATCCTCAGCATCACCTCCACCACCCCGTGAATATCCATCCTGCGGATTCTCACTTTTGCGGGTGCTGTTCTGGTCATCCGGACGACCCGCCATGGTTCTCACCTCGTTCTTTATTTCATCGTAACCAATATTGTAATTTTCAAGTCTCTGGGCTACGAGGTTTTCCCCTACTTTTAAAATGGCCAACAACAAATGTTCCGTACCAATTAAATCGCTTTTAAGGTCCATGGCCTCCAGATAGGTCATCTTGAGCACTCTTTCTGCCTGCTTCACCAGACTAATGTTGCGATTCTCAGCATCAGGCAAAGGAGCCACAGGCTTTATTATTGCTGTCTCAATAGATTGGCGCAATTCGGTCAGGTTGGCGCCAAGATAAAGCATGATTTGGATTGCCATGCCTTCTCCTTCACGCAGAATTCCCAAAAATATGTGCTCAACGCCAATAACATCACTGCCCAGCCTTATGGCTTCCTCGCGACTATATGACAATACGTCTTTTACTCTTTGTGAAAATTTAGCTTCCATGTATGGTTTAAAAGTCTATTTCATTAACAATTTTGCCTAAATTTTTGTTCTTCAAGGTTTTTTAATTTAAAAATCACCTTCAGTAAATTCTTGCTGCAAATTTACGGCCAAAACTGAAGGTGGCAGTTATTTTGCCAAAATTAATACCTCGGTATGCATTCGCTTACATATCTCCAATTTATTTTTCAACAAAACAACAGTAGTTTTTCAACAATAATCGTATATATTAACGTTGGAAACGGGGTATTTATATTTTTCGTAACTTCGCAGTTCGGTATTTGAAAACCCAAATATCTCATTTCGAAAATATTAAGATTTTAATGGAAGAATTTCAGGCAAAAGTCGTACCGATAAATATTGAACACCAAATGAAATCGGCCTACATCGATTACTCGATGTCGGTGATTGTATCGAGAGCATTACCGGATGTAAGGGATGGATTAAAACCGGTGCACCGAAGGATTTTGTACGGGATGTACGATTTGGGTGTACTTAGCAACCGTCCATATAAAAAATCGGCGCGTATTGTTGGGGAAGTGTTGGGTAAATATCACCCACACGGAGATTCATCGGTTTATGATGCCATGGTAAGGATGGCCCAAGACTGGTCATTGCGTTATCCTTTGGTAGATGGCCAGGGAAACTTTGGAAGCATCGACCAGGACCCTCCTGCTGCAATGCGTTATACCGAGGCCAGGCTTCGGAAAATTGCCGAAGAAATGTTGGCCGACATTGAAAAAGATACTGTTGATTTTCAGAACAACTTTGATGACTCCCTGCAGGAACCTGTGGTTTTACCGGCCAAGCTGCCCAATCTATTGGTAAATGGTTCATCGGGTATTGCTGTAGGTATGGCCACCAATATGCCCCCTCACAATCTGCGTGAAGTGGTTGATGGGTGCATAGCCTATATCGACAACCGCAACATAACGGTAGCTGAATTGATGAACTACATTAAAGGGCCTGACTTTCCCACCGGGGGAATTATTTATGGCTACGACGGGGTTAAAGAAGCTTACGAAACAGGCAGGGGACGAATTATAATCAGGGGAACCGTAAAAATTGAGGAAGAACACAATCACGAACGGATTGTGGTTACCTCTATCCCTTACCAGGTCAACAAGGCAGAGATGATTAAAAAAACAGCCGACCTGGTGAATGAAAAGAAGATTGAAGGTATTGCCGACATCAGGGATGAATCGGACCGCACGGGGCTACGCATTGTATATGATCTTAAACGCGAAGCCAACACCAATGTCGTTCTCAACCTTCTTTATCAGCATACTCCGCTTCAAACCTCATTCAATGTTAACAACATTGCTTTGGTGAACGGCCGGCCCATGACCCTCAACCTGAAAGATCTCATCGTACATTTTATTAACCACAGGCATGAAGTTGTCACCCGCCGTACCCGTTTCGAGCTCGATCAGGCAGAGAAAAGAGCACATGTGCTCGAAGGTCTGCTCATTGCTCTTGACCATATCGATGAGGTTATTGCACTCATCAGGGCTTCGGCCGACACTGAAATAGCCAAAAACGGACTTATGGAACGTTTTGGCCTTACGGAAGTTCAGGCCAAGGCCATCCTTGCCATGCGCCTTTCTACCTTAACGGGTCTGGAAAGAGAAAAGCTTCAGGCAGAATATGATGAGCTCAAGCGCATGATTGATTACTATCGTCAGGTGCTGGCCGATGAAGGAATGCGCATGGACATCATTAAGAAGGAGTTACTTGAACTCAAAGAAAAATACGGAGACGAACCCAAAACCGAAATAGAATACCGCGCTCAGGATTTCCGCATCGAAGACACCATAGCCGATGATAGCGTTGTAGTAACTATTTCACATTTAGGATATATTAAACGTACACCCCTGAGAGAATACCGTCGCCAGAAGCGCGGCGGCCAGGGTGCAAAGGGTAGCGAAATTCGCGACGAGGATTTTGTGGAACACCTGTTCACTGCGACCAACCACAACTACCTCCTTCTTTTTACCGAGAAAGGAAAATGCTTCTGGCTCAGAGTATTCGAAATACCGGAAGGAAACAAAAACTCAAAAGGCAGAGCCATTCAAAACCTCATTAATATAGATCCGGACGACAAGATAAGAGCATACATCAATCTCAAAAATCTCACCGATCCAGAGTACATCAACAACAATTATATAATTCTTTGCACCCGTAAAGGTACCATCAAGAAAACCAGCCTGGAGGCTTATAGTCGGCCTCGCTCCAATGGAATCAACGCCATCAATATCAGAGAAGGTGACACACTGATTGAAGCCCGACTCACTTCGGGCAACAGCGTGGTTATTATGGCCCTTCGGTCAGGAAGAGCAATACGCTTCCCCGAGGATAAGGTGCGTCCCATGGGTCGTAACGCCACGGGAGTGAGAGGAGTAACCCTTGCTCACGAAAAAGATGAGGTCATTGGCATGATTTGTATTGACGATCCCAACGATACCATTTTGGTGGTCTCTGAAAAAGGTTTTGGTAAGCGCACTCCTTTGGATGACTATAGAGAAACCAACCGCGGGGGTAAAGGAGTGAAGACCCTTAACATCACGACAAAGACAGGTGAGCTTGTCGCCATTAACAACGTGAAAGATTCCGACGACTTAATGATCATCAACAAAAGCGGCATTCTCATTCGCATTCCTGTAAGCGACTTACGTGTGCAAGGCCGTGCAACACAGGGTGTCAAACTTATCAACCTGAAAGAAGGAGATGAAATTGCTGCTGTTACTCGTGTTGAACCCGAGGAGGAAGAGTTGGAGGGAGACGATAACACCGAAATGAATAACCGTGTCCATCTTGCTTCAGAAGATACTCCGGATGTGCTTCCTGAGTTTGAAACCGGCCCTGTTGAAGCCGGCGAGGACTCTGAAAATGGCAGCATGGAAGAAGATGAAAGTTGATGAAAAATGCTTTCTAATATATGCATTACAACTACATTTCCCCATGGCATAACTATTGTAAGAAGCTAAATATCAATTTATATTTGCAACTTCAAAATCAACCCTAAAAATCGAACTTATGAAACGTATTATTCTATTATTTTTTCTGGCCGGAATGTTCGTCTATGCACAGGGCCAAAGCGCAAAAAGAACTACTGCTTTCAATTACCTGAAAAACGGGAAACTCGACAAAGCCCTCGAAAATATTGAGCCCACCCTTACACACGAAAAAACTATGAACGAAGCCAAAACATGGTTTTATCGTGGAAATATCTATTTACAGATTGGGCTTACCGAAAATCCAGAATATAAAAAATTGAGCGACAACCCCTTTCAGGTTGCCCTTGAAAGCTACAAGAAAGCCCTCACCTTAGAAGGTGCCAATGAATTTAAACTCGACATTCTGCAGAATATGAATGTAATTGCAGAAGGTTTTTATACCCAGGGTGTTAGCAAATTTAATGAGCAGAACTATTTGGGTGCTGCTCATGAATTCGACCGTGCTGCTATGGTAAAAAGCGAGCTCGGGGTTTTCGATACGGCTGCCACTTTTAATGCCGGCCTCTGTGCTGAGTTTGGACAGGACTACCAATTGGCACTTAATAAATACAAAGCTGTTTATGAAGCAGGCCAACGTACCCCCCAGCTAATGATTTCACTGACCAACGTTGAAACACGCTTAGGAGATACTGCTGCTGCTTTCAACACCATTGCCGAAGCCAGAAAACTATATCCCGAAGATTTCAATGTATTGATTACCGAAACCAACCTCTATCTGGCAAAGAACATGACGGAAAAAGCACTTGAAAACCTTGAGGTAGCAAAGAATTTCGACCAGACCAATCCCAGCATCTTCTTTGCCGTGGGTGCCAGTTACGACCGCCTGGGGAATTTTGCAAAGGCAGAAGAAGCCTATAAAAAAGCCGTTGAACTTAAGCCTAACTACTTTGATGCAGTATATAACCTAGGCGCGTTGTATGTAAACAAAGCTGCCGCAGTGCTTGATGCTGCTAACCAGTTACCCCTCGAAAAGGAAAAGGAATATGAGGCAATGAAGGTACAAGCCGAAGAATTTCTGGCAAAAGCCCTGCCCTACCTCGAAAAGGCACACGAATTGGATCCTAACGACCGTAACACTATTATCTCCCTCAAAGAAATATACACCCGCCAGAATAAATTGGACAAGGTGAAGGAAATGAATGAAAAACTTGGTATGTAAATCTTCAGAAAATAAGTTAAACTGAGCCTCCCTTCTGGGAGGTTTTTTTTATCTTTATCCCTCCAAACCAAAAGCCAAAAACATGACGCGTTATTCTATAATGCTTGTTGCCTTGTGGGCTCTTACAAATGCCCTCATGGGGCAGAATGTATTGATAAGTAACACCAATTATCCGGAAGAACCTTCTATTAAACTCAACCCCAAAAATCCCGCAATCATTGTTGCAGGAGCAAACCTCAACAATTACTACTATAGTGTCGACACAGGCCGGACCTGGAATCAGGGCATCCTCACGTCTCCTTATGGGGTATGGGGTGACCCTGTGATTGATGTAGATACTCTGGGGAATTTTTATTTTTTTCATCTATCCAACCCTTCATCAGGCAGTTGGATTGATCGTATTGTATGCCAGAAGTCGGTGAACAACGGACAGAGCTGGAGCCCTGGAACCTACACCGGGCTAAATGGTACAAAAGCGCAAGACAAGCACTGGAGTGTGGTTGACCGCAAAACCAACATTATATACGTAACCTGGACCCAATTCGATGCCTATGGCAGCAATAATCCGGCAGACAGTAGCCTAATTCTGTTTTCGAAAAGCACCGACGGAGGAGAAACCTGGACCTCACCCATTCGAATCAATAAAAAAGCCGGAGATTGCATAGACAGTGATAATACTGTTGAAGGAGCTGTTCCTGCTGTTGGCCCCAACGGAGAGGTATATGTTGCCTGGGCCGGGCCCGCTGGCATCCGCTTCGACCGTAGCACCGACGGAGGAGCTACATGGCTCGATGAAGATATTTTAATCGACCCTATGCCCGGAGGCTGGGATTATGAAATTCCGGGTATTAGTCGCTGCAATGGCTTGCCCGTAACTAAATGCGACCTGAGTGGAGGCCCTCATCACGGTACTATTTATGTCAACTGGACAGATCAACGCAATGGCTCAGGAGATACTGATGTGTGGCTGGCTAAATCAACCGATGGAGGATTCACCTGGACGGCTCCTATACGCGTAAACGACGATGCACCCGGAAAACATCAGTTCTTTACCTGGATGGACGTAGATCAGGTGACCGGTTGGCTTTGGTTTGTATTTTATGACCGCAGAAACTACAATGATAATCGAACCGATGTTTATCTTGCCGTTTCGATGGATGGAGGAGAAACCTTTATCAACCGGAAAATCAGTGAAAGCCCTTTCTTACCAAACTCCGGGATTTTCTTCGGCGACTACACCAATATCAGCGTCCACAACAACATCGTACGTCCTATCTGGACTCGTTTGCATGGTGGTCAACTGAGCGTGTGGACGGATATTACCCCAGTAGATCAAATTTTGACAGGGATGGGTGAAAATTCATCAGCCGGTGAGGATATGGAAGTTGTGGCCTATCCCAATCCTACCAGTGAGAAATTTTATGTAAGCTTTAAAATACATGCTTCAGCACAAGTAACTTTAAAAATTTACGACAGCAACGGACGACTGGTAGCTACACCTTTAGACGGTAAGGTTTATGACTATGGAAAGCACGTCTTCGAAATTAAGCCTGCACAATATAATCTCACTTCCGGAAACTACCTGTGTACTTTAAGTTATGAAGGCAAAACGATTAGTCGTAAATTTACTGTCAATTGATAGATTTTAAATTCATTGTTATGAAGGCAAAACGATTAGTCGTAAATTTACTGTCAATTGATAGATTTTAAATTCATTGTTAAGTCTAGGGTTGGTTATTTTGGATAGAGAAAAAAATTACACAAGCATACCCAATAAACCGGAAACAATCTGCTTTCAAAATCATTTCGGCTTTCTACGAAAAAATCAACTATATTGTCTCTATAATGAAGCCGGTATAAAGGTAGTATTACCTATAATTAAGATCGAAGAAAACAAGTTTATATATTAATAATCAAGCAATTAATCAATATTAACGATTAAACAAAATGACATTATCGTACCTTAGGTTAACAGAGAAAAGACCTGTAAAATAAATCCACAGGAATAACATCATGCAAGAGATGGAGTAATCCTTTGCACATGCCCGCCAATACATAACTTTGCAGCATGAAACCCACTTACCTCAACATTCGCCGTTTCACCCGTGAAAAGCTTAAAGAAGGCTGGACCCGGCAGCAGATATTCGATCATTTAATGGAATCTGCCGGTTCGGGAGCCAGGAATGACTATGCAAGAGTTATGCGGATAGCTACGCTGGTGGCACGCTTTCCGGTGCAGGCGCTTAACTGGAAAATCCGCTGGGTAAGAGCCCTTATGATTTTCGGTATGCTCGCTGCCATCGTTCTGAGTTGGTTGGAGCAACTTCCCCTGGCCCGGATGTTTGGATTGCTTGAGCTTCCCTGGTATATTATCGGTCTTTGGATAGTGAGCGCCAACTTTTTTAATTTGCTCAGTATATTACTGCTGGGGCCTGCCTTGCGGATGAATCGCAAAGCATACCTGTGGATAATGATTCTCAATATTTTTCTATTGACCCGTTGGATTTGGTCATGGGCCTGGGCTCCAATAGCCTCCCCGCCGGTCTTGCTTCTCATGGCTATCATGCGTGCAATTATTGTGGCTTCTGCGGCTTTCATTTATTTCAAATCGAATATCAGGTTCGAGATCCAAAAGAAGGGTCAAAGTCTTTATCATGTGGTATTCAGAACTTAAAAACATCTTAGAAGATTGCATCTGAGAAACATAACCAAATGGCTTTTTTATTTTACGGTGGTACTCGCATTTGTGATTTCCATCATAAGTGCTCTCATGCTTCATCCCTTTTTTCAGCGTAAAGCTGCAGAAGCTATAGCCAGAAAACTTACTTCAATTGCCGGTACTCCCATCCAAATTGGCAGTGCTTATCTTGCTCCAACAGGAACCCTCCACCTGAAAAACCTTGTGGTTATCGACTCTATGGGCCTTCCCGTGATTGATGCAGGAAGATTCAGCATCAGACTATCTTCTTTTAGTCCGTTTGGTCATCGGCTTGTACTGGGAAACGTTGAACTCGAAAATGCTAATGTACAGGTTTATAAGTATTATGGCGATTCTTCGCTTAGTTTGATAAAAATCCTGAGGAAATTCATACCTGCAGATACTACCCCGTTTGGCATTGGTCAAAACCACCTCGTGGTAAAAAGACTAAGACTTTCTTCCTGTCATTTCACCTATCAAAACAATAATAAATGTGGACGCAGGGCCGAAGGTATGGATTATCATTTCATTGAAGTCTCGCAGATTTCAGGGCAAATCCGAAATTATCATTTTACCGGGGATTCCATGGAGTTTACCATTGACCATCTTTCAGGTCGGGAACGTTCAGGACTTAACCTCGAAAACCTGCATGCCTCCATTAAGCTTACGCCCCGGCTTATGTCAGCCAAAAATCTTTATGCCCGCACCCCTTTCAGCGAACTGGATCTTGACCTCGAATTCAAATGCAACGATTGGATAGATTGGGAGTATTTTGTAGATCGAATGTATCTGAAAGGGGATATTAGAAAGGGGAAACTCAATATGCGGGATTTGGGGCCCTTTTACGCCCCTTTATATAGTATGAACCAGGAGCTCAGGTTTAATGGAAAAGTCGAAGGCACCATACCCATGCTTACTGCACGCGATCTGACCATTGAAACCGGAAATAGCACCCATTTCTCAGGAAACATTACACTGATAGGGCTTCCCAACCCCGAAGTAACCTATATGCGCATCAAAGCTCGCCGACTTACCACTACCTACAAGGATATCTGCAGCCTTGTAATACCCGGAGGCAGTAAATTATGCGAAACCCTGACCATACCCCCTCAACTACAACGCCTTGGCTATTTAAACATTAATGGGAACTTTACGGGATTTTATAATGATTTCGTAGCAAACGCCGTTTTTTCGACGGCTCTGGGGAAGGTATATACCGACCTGCGGCTGAATACCGACAGTTTAAAACAATTATCTTATAGCGGTAATCTGAGAACTGAACAATTTTATCTTGGAAAAATAGTCAACCTGCCAGATGCAATAGGCAGGGTGAGCATGAGCGGTTCGGTTAACGGCTCGGGCACCGACCCCAAAACCTTATCCGCAGAAATGAACCTTACGGTACCTTCCATCGAAATTGGAGGTTACACCTACATAAATAGCAAAGTTTCCGGGATGGTTGAGAATGCAACTTTTAGTGGTGTTTTAAACATAAACGATCCCAATCTGAAATTCGATTTCGATGGCAGTATCGATTTCAGTCGCCCCCTTATGGAGTTTAACTTCGATGCCACTTTGCATTATGCTTATCTGCAACGTTTGCAAATAGCTAATCGCGGAGATTCGCTCTGCATGCTAAGTTTTACGGTAAATGCCAATTTTCTGGCCAGCAATTTATATGACCTGGAAGGCTATGTCAATATCAATAAATTGACATACACAGAAAAAAACACAGAATACCATACGGGGAAAATTATTCTGGCTACCTCAGTCCAGCCTGACGGAAACCGCACCATGAGTCTTCTTTCGGGAATTATTGATGCCGACATCAAAGGACATTACAGTCTGGGAACCCTTGGGGCTTCATTTAAGACATTCCTTGAAAATTTCATAGTAGCATTCAGGCGTCAGGGAGATGTAAAAGCCGACTTTAGCGAACAAAATTTCAATTACTCAGCCAAAATCAAAAATTTTGACATTATCTCGAGCATATTCTGCCCCTGGCTCAATGTATCGAGAAATGCAACTATCAGCGGGTCTTTCGATGCCCCTAAGGCTCTTTTCAACCTCAAGGCAGTTGCAGATACCCTCTCAGTATATGGATTGAAATTGAGGAAATTCTATGTTCATGGCCAAACCTTAAACCACCAACTGGAAATTCAGACGGGAAGTGCGGACGTTTTACTCTGGCCCGGTGAAAATCCGACAAGGATTTATCGCATAGACAGTTTGCTATTGGGGCTTTCAATGCACACCGATAGCATTCTTTACAAATTACGCTGGGGAAAACAGCATGAACCTGCATACTCCGGCCTGATTGGAGGTTACTGTTCATTTGCCGATTATCCTAATTTAAATCTTGAGTTGAATGAAGGAGAATTTCGGATTGCCGATTCCTTATACAAGTTTCTTCCAGGCAATAAATTATACATCAAGCCGGGGGGTATCACCGAAGTCCACAATTTTGAAATTAAGGGCAACAGCGAACGTTTCCGCATTGAGGGTACCCTGGGCTCGGACTCAACCCATACACTCAGTGCTCTTTTAGAAAACGTAAATCTGGAGCATCTTAATTTTCTATTGAGCCCTTACAATTCGCAGGTAACAGGAAAGCTTTCGGGCGAGATTCTGGTAAGAAATTACCGGGGCAAACCCTTCCTGGAATCCCGCATAACCGCCAACGGAATTAATTTTAATGGTACGCCCCTGGGTCAGGTGAGAATGGACAATTTGTACAATGCATTGGAAGAAAAGCTGTCGATCGATGCCGAAGCATTCTACACCCAAAATAATATTACCTATCGTCCCATTAGCGTTAAAGGAAATTATTTCCCCTTTCGCAAGAAGGATAATTTTGATCTAAAGCTTAGCACTCAGGATTATAATCTGAACGCTCTGGAACCTTTGGCTAAAAAGATTTTTCCTATGCTCAGGGGTGATTTCAGCACCTCACTTCAGCTCAAAGGAAGTGTGGCCCGACCTGAGCTCTCGGGCAGAATTAAACTCAACAGGGCTGAATTTAGGGTCGCTTTCCTCAACACCTCTTATGCAGTTACTGATGAAATTATTATTTCACCGTCGGCATTTATCTTCAATAATTTAACACTGAACGATTCATTAGGAAATAAGGCCATTTGCTCCGGACGAATTAATCATACCTGGCTCCACGATTTTATTTTTGATATAAAAATCAGACCCGACAAA
>DDBO01000219.1 GCA_002332755.1 Bacteroidales bacterium UBA2030
CCTAAAAATTCTGATGATGCGCGCGAGGGGCAAATGGTAACCCTCAAATGGGCCCTGGCCAATTCGGTCAATTACATTTCGGCCTTTCTGATGAAACGCTACAGCCCTCAGGCCGTTATTACCATTGCCCGCAAAATGGGTATTACCTCCGATATCCCCGCAGTACCTTCCATTTGCCTGGGTACCCCCGAAATATCACTTTATGAAATGACTGGAGCCTTCAATACATTTGCTAACCGAGGGGTGTGGGTTGAGCCTATCCTGATTACACGTATTGAAGATAAAAACGGCAATCTGCTCGAAGCGTTTGTCCCGCGGCGTCAGGAGGCCATTAGCGAAGAAACCGCCTATCTGATGACCGAATTATTGAAAGGCGTGGTACAGAGCGGGACAGGCGTACGTTTAAGATATAAATACGGTTTCGACAATCCCATTGCAGGTAAAACCGGAACTACCCAGAATCAAAGCGACGGATGGTTTATTGGCATCACTCCTCAGCTCACCACAGGTGTATGGGTTGGCGGAGAGTTAAGAAGCATACGATTTCGATCTATCACCCTGGGGCAGGGAGCCAGCATGGCCCTACCCATCTGGGCTTATTTCATGCAAAAAGTTTATGCCGACCCCACCCTGGGAATCCGCAAAGACGACTTCCCACGGCCTGCAGCACCCCTCAGAGTTGATCTTAACTGCACTGGTCAGGATGATGAGACGGAACAGTATATAGAGGAAGAATTTTAAGAATATTGACCCGCAGCAACTAAACGGCGATGGGCCTAATAAAGCCTTCCTCGAGTGAAATAAAGGTCTCGGTAAAAACTATTTCGGGGATGGACTGAATTTTCTCAACGATAATTTGTTTAAGGTGCTCATTGTTGCGAGCATAAATTTTTGCCAACAGCGAATATTTTCCGGTAATATGATGACATTCAACAATTTCCGGAATTTGCATCACTTTTTCAAATACTTCCTGGTGAGTCCTGGTGGTAGTAAGGTTGATTTGAATACCGATAAAAGCACAGGTAAGATATCCTAAGGCACTGGGCGAAATACGCAGAGTTGACCCTTCAATGATGCCCGCCTGCTCCATTTTTTGTATCCGCTGATGAATAGCAGCACCACTTACCCCGCATTCACGGGCAATTTCGAGGTATGGTGTACGGGCATTCTTCAAAAGTATTTTTAAGATTTTTTTGTCCAAACTATCAATCCGAAATTCCGCAACCATAATTCACATTATTTTTTAATAGATTTACAAAAATAATGCATTTTTGCTTACATTTTTTAAAAATTTTGTTAAAATAACTTCTAATTTACTGAATTTATCCACTATTAGGATACTTTTGTGAAGTTTATTTTTAAAAGAAGTTACAATGAAACACGATCCGGCAAAAAAAATTTTTGATCTGCTGCAATTTGGGGAATTTGGTGATGTAAACCCCTCCATTACCGACTCGGCCACGTATACTTTTATGCAAGCCAAAACCATGACGGAAACTTTTGAAGGAACGGCAGAAGGGTGTTTTTTGTATTCGCGACACTGGAATCCCAGCAATAAATATCTGGCTGAGGCCTTAGCTGCCATGGAAGCAACCGAATCGTGCTGGGTAACCGCCAGTGGCATGGCAGCCATCACAACAACGATTTTACAGCTTTGCAAGACAGGCGACCACATTGTATCAAGCATGACTACCTATGGAGGAACATTTGCTTTCCTGAAAAATTACCTCCCCAAGTTTAATATCGAGGTTAGTTTTGTGGATATAACAGATTTGGATGCTGTTGAGAAAGCCCTCCGACCCAACACCCGACTTATTTACACAGAGACCATGACCAATCCTTTGCTACAAATAAGCGATATTCCTGCCCTGTCAGAGATCGCCCACAAAGCGGGTATCCCTTTGGTTGTGGATAATACCTTCACCCCTATGATAGTCACTCCTGCCCTGCTCGGCGCCGACATTGTGGTTTACAGTCTGACTAAATTTATCAACGGAAAAAATGATTGCGTTGCCGGAGCCATCTGCGCCACAGCCGATTTTATCAATGCTCTTGCCAATGTTAACGACGGAACAGCCATGCTCCTGGGCCCCACCCTCGATCCTCTGCGCTCCAGTAGCATTCTGAAAAATCTGCATACCCTGCATATCCGAATGCAAAAACATAGCCAGAATGCAGCCTACCTTGCCAGTAAATTCAAAGAAACAGGCATCCGCACCATTTATCCTGGATTTGAAGATGACAAAGGACACGCTGTTTTAAAAAAGATGCTGAACCCTGATTTTGGATTCGGTGGAATGATAGCCATCGATCTAATAACCAGCGATAAAGCTGCAGAGTTTATGGAAAAAATGGAAATGGCAGGGGTGGGTTATCTGGCTGTTAGTCTGGGTTATTTTAAAACCCTTTTCAGCAACAGCGGCAAAAGCACTTCGAGTGAGGTACCCATTGAATTTCAGAAAAAAATGGGACTTTCTGAGGGTTTGGTCCGCTTCTCCGTCGGACTCGATCACAACATAGAAGATACCTGGCAACGTATCGAAAATTGCTTAAGAGATTGCCAGCTCATTTAATCAGATATTGGCTATTAAAGCCACTACTTTAAAACTGTTGAGGATTTTCGAACAAAACCTCAACAGTTTTGTTTTTTCACAAACCTAATTGTAATACTATGCTTAAAATAGGAGACAAAGCCCCTGCCTTTACCGGCAAAGACCAGGATGGCAATCTAATCTCACTTGATCAATTCAAAGGGAAAAAAGTGGTTTTGTATTTCTACCCAAAAGCCAACACTCCTGGTTGCACCGCTGAAGCTTGTAATCTAAACGACAACCTGGAACGCTTTCAGGCCCTCGGTTATCAGATTATTGGCGTTAGCGCCGACACCGTTAAAGCCCAGAAGAATTTTTCCGAAAAATATCAACTAAAGTTTCCATTGATTGCCGATACCAACAAAGAAATCATCAAGGCTTATGGAGCCTGGGGGAAAAAATCGATGTATGGGAAGGAATATGAAGGAATTATGCGTTACACCTTTTTAATTGATGAAAATCAAATCATAAGAGAGGTAATTACCAAAGTGGATACCAAAAACCACACAGCCCAAATCCTTAAATAAGTACGAAACGCTAAGGGTCTATTCCTATCCGCCCGAAGATTCTTCATCCTGAAGCTTCATCGAGCGGTTTTCATTTTGAAATTCAATAAAGAATTCAATCAAGAAAATATTTAGAAATTAAAATTTAAACACAATCACAAAATACTCATTTTCATTGTTTTGCAAACAAGAAGAGCACTATGGCATAGTAGTTGTCCTGCAAAATCAAACCTTAAAAATCATTAAGCTATGAAAGCCTACAAATTATTAACTCTTATCGTTCTGGGCATAGGGCTAGGTCTCACCAGTTGCCAGAAAGACAAGGACACCCAGCCAGTGCCAAACAGCGATGAAAATCAGCTGGTACTGAATGTAAATTCTAACAGTAAACAGCTGACAGCCGAACGGATGAGTTATTTGTTCATTCCCGTTTTTGACACCACATATCAGGGTTTCTTTAACAATAGTAAGTACCTGAAAAGTAGCCATACGATTATTCCTAACCCTTCGCATCAGTTCATTCTGATAGCTGAAATGTCATCGCCCGTAAGGAGCAACAACCGTGTAATGAGTGCTACTCATGTTGAATTACTTGGCAATAAAGCATATGTGACCTATCATTTCAACGAGCAATCAAACAGCGGCTTCACCGGTGCAGATCTCTATGAAGGACAGATGGATGTACTCGACGTGACGGATCCCTACAATCCTGTTTTACTTCAGTCGGCCACAACCGATCAGGCTGATTTCAATACCCTGGCTCTCGACCTGAATGAAAATGCAGGCCAACGCAAAGTATGGATGGGTGCTACTGATTTTAAGTCGGGAGGAGCCATTTTTCAATTAAACCTTGTCAATGGAGAAATTCCGACCAATGCCGTTTTATCAAAGACTAAGACCCCTCCGGGAAAATCGGTCAACAGTGTTGTAAGGGCTGGTGATTGGCTGTATGCTACAGCCGGACGAACTGCAGGCGGTGTTTTTGCATTGAATGCCTCAACCATGGCAATGGATAACAAAATAGAATTTACCAATGCCAAATACAATGCGGTTTCGGGTACAGCTCCCGGTAGCAAGCATGTGGTTTTGAAAAGCGGAACAAATGCAGAACTTCAGATATATGAAGTAAGTACGGCCCACACACTCCTCAATACTATTCCCTTGGGCAACATACAACCTGAAGATGGTAAAAGTGTTGTGTGGGTAAAAGATAACATTGCGTGGGTAGCAATGGGTTATGCAGGTCTGAAGGGTTTCGACATCAACACGGGGGCCCTTGTTCACACCCTTTCACCTTCCAACATGTCGCCCGAATCAGTAACCAATGGTGTTTCTGTTGACGACGATTATGTATATGTAGCCAATGGTTCGGGAGGTCTTTACCTTTGCACTATAACCCCGGGACAGCAGGAGCTCAATGTGGTAGGCGTTTACCAGTACGGAGCATCAGCAAACTATGTAATGGCCAGAAACAACTATATTTTCATTGCCAACGGCCGCGAAGGAGTTAAAATTCTGCACAAGATATTTCCCGGTGATTACAAAATCATCTGCGATTACGATCACAACGGGGTGCCTCAGTGTTTAGAGCCCAATCTTGATCCTTTATGCCCCACTTTACTGCCGACGCTATCGCTGGCTCTTCCTGAGGCTCAAAATGCCATAACCAATCATCCGGAATATTTTGCCAACCCCAATACCGAAATAAAACTCATAGCCCCTGCTACAATTTATGTAACCTTTATTGATGAAGGAGCAGGCTGGAAAAATTCCCTGGGGCTGTATCATTACCCGACCGCCAATCCACCGGCAACTGCCAACGATATTAAATCCACAAAAACTTTGGTTTATCCCAATGCCTCGAAAGTAGGCGGAGGTGGAGCCCTATTACCTGGAAATTACATTCACTTTGTGGGCACATTCCCTGCAGGAACTACCATCGGAGCCTTCCTGGTAGCCAATGCATGGCAAGGTGTTTCACCCGCTTATCCCACAGGACTGTCGGAGGGATACTACACCCATTACACCCGCAAACAACTTAATCCGGAAAACAAACAACAAAGTCTTCTCTTCTACGATGCCAGCTGCGATGCCATTGTTCTCACTTTCGAAGATATAAGAATTCCGGGTGGAGATCGGGATTACAACGACTGCATTTTCAAAATCATTGTTGATCCTCCAACAGCGATTGACGTTTCTCAACTCAACCAGCTCTAATCAAATCGGTAAACTCAATGTAGGTTTTCATAATGGTGTTAGCAAGCTGCCCTGGGTGTCTGGGGCAGCATTTTTTTTACACTTTAATAATAGGGCATACTAAGAAAAAAGGGATTTAAGCTATTCGTTCTGATAAGTTTTAATGGCCTCCGTCAAATTAAAGTGTATCAAAAGAAAATAGACTGCAAGAAATAGTGAGCGGGGAATTTTTGTGTAATTTTAGGGTGATAATTTTGATTAAAAACGCATCTAAAATTTAAAATTTGAAATAAATGGAAAACAACGACAAACTGGCCAAGCTGAAGGCGTTGGAAGCAACCATTAGCAACATTGAAAAGAATTTTGGCAAAGGTTCAATCATGCGTTTGGGCGATGAGCCCATAGAGCAGATACCCGTAATTTCTACAGGATCCATCGGGTTAGATGCTGCTTTGGGGGTTGGAGGATTTCCCAAGGGGCGTATCATTGAGATTTATGGTCCTGAGTCGTCGGGGAAAACCACATTGGCCTTGCATGCCATAGCAGAGGCACAAAAAGCGGGAGGCATTGCCGCCTTTATCGATGCAGAACACGCCTTTGATAGGTTCTATGCCCAAAAGCTGGGAGTCGATATCTCTAACCTCCTCGTTTCCCAACCCGACTATGGAGAACAGGCCCTCGAAATTGCCGATAATCTTATTCGTAGCAACGCTATCGACATCATTGTTATTGACTCTGTAGCAGCGCTAACCCCCAAAAGTGAAATTGAAGGGGAAATGGGTGATTCAAAAGTTGGATTACAAGCCCGACTCATGTCGCAGGCACTGCGTAAACTAACTGCCAATATCAGCCGCACCAAAACCTGCTGCATATTTATCAACCAGCTCAGGGAAAAAATTGGGATCATGTTTGGTAACCCAGAAACGACTACCGGTGGGAATGCACTCAAGTTTTATGCTTCAGTCAGACTCGACATTCGCAAGGTAAACCAGATTAAAGACGGAGAAAACATTACAGGTAACCGCGTGAAAGTTAAAGTAGTGAAAAACAAGGTTGCACCTCCCTTCAAGCAGGTTGAATTCGACATAGTATATGGTGAAGGAGTAAGCAAGACAGGCGAGATAATCGACTTAGGTGTAGAGCTGGGAATTATAAAGAAAAGTGGTTCATGGTTCAGCTATGGCGACACACGCCTGGGCCAAGGGCGCGATGCAGTAAAACAATTGCTTATCGACAACCCTGACCTTTCGGAGGAACTGGAAAAGGCCATCAGAGAAAAACTCAAGGAAACCCCAGCGTAAAGAATACTCCCATTTTTTAAAATAGTTGCCCTTACTATAAATCAGGAAATTAAAGCGAAAATAAAATTTGAGCCTGATTGTGGCTTCTTAGAATATTTTGGCAGCCGCATGAATCAGAGGGATGTAATATAGTTAAGGGCAACTATTTATTTTCATCCCATCAGGATATTCAGCTGAAAACAGCGTAAACGCTTAATTTTGCTCTCTCAATTATTAATTTTTCCAGATGCAGGCCCGACAATTTTTTTTATTCTTTGGTGTTTTTCTCCTCTTCATCCATGCATGTAGCCATCAGACAGGCAATAAGAATAACTCCACGCAGGATACTCTTCCAGGTGCTTTGCGTGAGATCAATCAAAAAATAGCTCAAAATCCGAGTGACCCTGCTTTGTACCTGACCCGGGCACAGTGGCTGGTAAAAAATTACAGATACAAAGAAGCGCTAAAGGACATTCGCCTTTGCCTGAACAAAGATTCGCTGAATCCCGCAGCACTTGTAACGCTGGGGGATGCTTACCTCAATCTTGGGCAGCCTGTATTAGCCGAAAATGCTTATGCCAAAGCTCTTAAGCTTCAACCCACATTCAACGATGCATTGATTGGCATGGCCCGTTATTATCTGGTTCTCAAAAATCACGACCAAACGCTTGCTCTTACTGCTAAAGCCATTATCAATCAGCCGTTTAATCCTTCAGCATATTACCTGGCAGCCTGGAGCTTCATGGAGAAGGGAGATACCCTTAGCGCCCTGAAGAATTACCTTAAGGCTATAGAACAAAAGCCGGATTATTTTGATGCCCACGTTCAGCTTGGCATTTTGTATGGGAAAAAGCAGCCTCAAATGGCGGAAGCCTTTTTTAAGAATGCTTTGCGACTCAATCCACGTCACATTCATACACGCTATCTGCTTGGTTTACTGTATGAAGAACAGGGCGAAATCGACAAAGCCATTGCTGCACATCAGGACAACCTGGCCATTAACCCCGATTATATTCCCTCGCTTTTTGCCATGGGGGTCATTTCTATGGCTGACCAACTTGAGTTTAAAGAAGCAATTACATGGTACGATAAGGTTCTGACCTTAGATAAAAAATATGCCCCCGCATACCTTAACCGGGGGTATTGCAAAGAGCAAATCGGAAATCTTTCAGAAGCTGCAGCTGATTACCGTCAAGCCTTGACGCTAGACCCTACTCTCGAAAAGGCAGCTCAAGGCCTTAATAGAATTGCTACCCATCATTAAACATATGCATTTCTGAGCATACTTAACTCAGCCAGCAGCGACTCACAAGAAATTTTTAGTTGTTCAAGGAGATCGGATAATCCCGTACCATCCTTCGTTTTACCCTTTGTCTCAAGTGCAAGAGCTAACTGACGAGCATCTTCGTCATAAAAATTAGCTATCACACCTTTCAAACTGTGGGCATGTTTATATAAACTCTCTAAATCTCCGTTGTGAATATCCTGCTCAAGCTGGGCTATACGATCAGGGTACTCTTTAATAAAAATATCGATAATTTCAACGACAACTTCCTTATCGAAGTTCTCATACATGGCGCTGAATGTCCCTTTATCTATCATAGCTTGATTGGATTAGAGGTTGTTAAGTAATAAAAATTATACCATAAAACAAAAAGTATTGTCTAAGAAAACAATGGCACGTATTTTTCAAGTTTACCTTTCCAAAATTAATTTGTTTTTTTTTCAGAGTGGTAATCAGGAGAAAAATTTTTTCTGAGGGCTTTCCTGCGTTCTGCTTCAGCTTTCAGATCAATAGCGGGACAACCCTCACAGCCTGAAGCTGTACAGCCTCCGCATGGACTGTTGCGAGTGCGGCCGATATTCCGAATTTTAATTACCAGATAAACGAATATTCCAATAAGGACAATACCGGTAAGAATTTCCTGAATCATGACAACCAATGGTTAAGAAATGGGAAAAAAGAGGCTATAACCCTAAAAGTGAGCCACGCCGACGTAATTACAAAAATAAACGCCCAAAAAAATTCGGGTAAACCGGTCATTTTCTTCAGGTTATATGCATCTCCGGCTCGGGCAGGAGTTTTAAAGGCAATAATCAGAAGCACCAGAGGGGAGATAAACGAATCGGCGAGTAAAAGCATGGCAAGCAAAAGAGCATAAGCGAAGCGTACTTCAGGGTCGAAATAGTAAAGTATGAGCGCGGTAAGCGTCAACAGCGTCAAACACCAAAATATTCCAAATCCATTGCGAACGTAAAAAATTAAAAATAAAAGGATTAGGATAGCAAAGGCTATTAACACGATGTTGAACTCTCCATGGTGGAGCAGATAAAAAACAAACCAGGCCGACACACTGGCAAAAGGATAACCCCCAAAAGCAATGAAGAACCTTCCCCAACCTTTACTTCCCGCAGTAATGGCTTCGCCCGAGAGATCTTCGAATAAACTAACTGATTTTACCCGGTGACCCAAAAGCAAGGCTACCCAAACATGCCCTGCCTCATGAAACAAAGTACCAGTAACCCTGAAAAACTTACCAACATAAGGAATTCGGGTAAGGATAATTGCAAAAGCAAGCATTCCATAAAACACAAGGATATCTTTATCCATGCGGGCAACGGATTTTCTAACAAAATTAAACAATCCTTTTGAGGCTTATCATGGAATCACGACTCCGCCGCCAGATATAGTTCAATCGAAAGGGTGCTATCAGTACCTACGTAATAATCAATTTCTGCATTAATGAGCGGAGCAAGTTCAAGAGCTGTCACAAGGTTTAATTCTTCCTTTTCAAACCCAACCAAAGGCTTCATTAAAAGAGATTTTCTAATAAGAGAATCAAGCAGCCGGGTAAAATCTTCCTTGGGGGATGCTCCAAGGCATTTGATCTCAATAGCTATTTTTTTGGGTCTTCGTTCAGCTTTGTATTTCAAGCCATAGGCAATTTGTCCTTGAGGAAAATTCAAGCACAGTACTTTGGTCAGGTTAGTAATCAACCGTGTAAGGATATAGATGTCAATGTTAATCACCTTTCCTTTTAAATTGTCCTCAATATCAATAGTTATTTTGTTTGGCAGCGGTTTTTTGTTCTCAGCAACTAGTAGTTTTTCATGAATTTCAAAGAGTGTGGTAGAAAGAACTACAGGTTCGGTTTTAGGTTTTATCAAATTATAACTTAGGGTGGCAAGATTGGTAATGTTCTCTGTTGTATTAATGAAATCGAGAATTCTTTGCCTTAAGGCAGCAAAATAAGATTTAACCCTTTCTTTTCCAACACAATCTTCTTCAGCCAGCAAGCAATAGCCCAATACCTGGTTAATATCGTTTCGAAGCACGGTGCCAACTTTTCCTAATAGCAAATCAGCGATGAGCATACGTCGGTTGTCGCGGTAGGATGGATTCAACCTCATAAAGGCCTGGTCGGCTAATAAAGTCTCGGTGTAAAGTAAATCTTTTTCCTGCAGTAGTGCTTGCGTCTGCTTTTCCAGAAAAAACTCATGACGGGCAACAAAATCAATTCGCCATGCAATAAAAAAACCTGCAATGGCTATTATAAGGACAAAGATCAATATCGGAAACAAATAAACTGAAGGAACAACCACCCATTGAAGCAAAAAGTACAAACTCAGCGATGACACAACGACAAGGGTCATCAAGGCCTGAAATGGCCTCAAACCAAACAAATAAAAACTGATAAGAAGGAAAATCATTAAACCCAAACTACTAATAGGCTGAACTTCGACTGGCTCAAGGTAAATACAGATCAAACCGGCCAATGCAGTGGTCAAAACCCAACCCCAAACCAGATAGTTCCATATTTCCCTAAATGCGATAAGAAAGGTTAAATAAATAACTAAAACACTGAAGGGCAAATAAATAAAAAACCTTACAGGGAGTGCCTCATTTAAAAACTCACCTGTAACCATATAATCCAACAATTGAAAAGAGAGAAATACCAAGACCGAAACCATCATGGCCAGGCGAATGGCTGGCAGGTATTTCTCATAAAAATACTCCTGAAACTCCTTTTCGAGAGGCCTAGCATGAAAATGAAGCCACAAATGATGAACAGGCAGGGATTTTACAGGAAATACTGCCCTCCAGAAATTATTCAGCTGTCTAAATACTTTTTGTATCATTTTATTGTTGATGGCTGCAAGGTAAAACCTACCAAACCTCTGCAATCGCCGTTGAGGAACTCCTGGAAAGAAATCACTTACCGTGTCCTTCTGGGAATTGTGAGGATGTAGAGTTCACAAAGTTAATATTCTTTGCTGAATTATGGTAACAGACAGAAATTTTTTCAGACAGACAGCTCTTTGATCAATTGAAAAATTAATTTTAACGCAGCAAGTTCACGTTGAATAATAATACTCATCTGCCTGCTTGAGCCATAATTTTCATCCTTACGCAATTTACGCAGGATATCTTCTGAAGCCGATTTCTCGACAGGGGCATCCATCAGGCCTACCTGCGAAGCAAATAGCCAGGGCTCAGAATCTTCCCTGCTTAAAGGAAAATACAAAAATGATGACCACAGCCATTGCTCCAAATCTTCAACCTGGCTCTCTGGTAAAAGTCGGTGTAAAACATGTGTTGCACGATTTCCCCAGGTGAAAAAAACACTTCCGCTACCGAGGCCCACTGAGAAAGCATCCTTCTGGCATAGTTCAATTGGATTTTGCCCTTCACGTGAAGAAGCAATATTTATGGCTTCACCTTCATTTCCATTGAAACCCCACAATAATGGAACAGGCTCGAAGGGATGGGTTTCGGGAAATTGCGGAATGGCATTTTCCGCGGCCACTATGTAAGCAAACGCCGGAATTGTAATACCCTCTAGTTTATATTGCAGTTCCTCTTTGTTCACAAAAGGCTTTCCAGAATATCGGGCAACTACCTCAGCGCTTAATATAGGATCTTTCAAATGATGCTCCTGAAGGTCGTTCCAGGAGAAAATTCCATTTTCTTTCAGAAGAAAACGTTCGTGAGGCGGTATACTCTGAAGACGGGCCACGCTATTGAGGGGCTCACTTTTCCAGCAATGTCCCATAAAATCACATGCATATGGCAAAAAACACCACGGCCCTATATCCATGGCCGGCGAACTTGCTGACTCTAATACTTGCTTTTCTGAATCAATCAGCAACTTAATTTTATCCTGCAAATCAACAACTTCAGCCGTAAGATCGACTTTATTGAAAAAAAGCAAAGGATCAATATCCCCTCCCGGGTATAAATAATCTTGATTTACATGTAAGATATAGGCTTTGCCCAGACTTAAGTTTGCCTTTTGTAAAACATAGTACTGTAAGGCCACATCATAAAGATACGTCTGGCTAACTTTGAGTGAGCTTTTCACCTCATACATATCCCAACTAAGGCCATTAAAGACCAATATATCAACCATCACCAGGACTCCCTCAGCCTGAAATGTGGCTTCATAAAGTACGGGAAATTTATCCTCTACCAGCTTTAAAGTTTTTTCAATGGATTTTCGATAGGCCGCCGGATGATGAGGTGCACAATTTTCCCCCTTTGGAAAAAGCTGATGAGCCAAAGCTCCTACATCGTGTCCCCTGTCAAATTTATTAAGCAGTAAAGCACTCATCTTATCGCGTAAGAAAGGCCGGTGTTTATGCAAATAAAGCGATTTTAAACATTGCAGTCCCCGGATGAAGGTCGACTTAGATAAAACATGCTTTTCCATACCAGCAACTATGAAATGATGATGACCTGGTCGTCGGCAGGAGGTTCGAGCAATCGAAATTTACAATACAATCGGGCCACAGTAAGGGTATCAATCTGGCAGTATCGAGCGATTCTCTCCAAATCGTGATCTTCATAATAAACCTTAGCCACCTGGCTTCCATCCATATCGCCCTTAGGTGTAGGAAGTCCAAAGAGGACAGAGAGAAGGGCCAGGCTGGTGTAATGTTTATAATCGCCAAATTTCCACATTTCCATGGTATCCAAAAAAGTAACCTCCCATGGTTTTCGTCCCTGGTTGTCGAGAACAACAGGCAGGGGAATCTGATGAACCAACATTCGACGCGAAATATAGGGAAAATCAAATTCTTTACCATTATGTGCAGCCAGAGCATAATCCGGGGATTTACAAAACTTATTAAGCATTTCTGCAAACTCAACCAGAATTTTCTTTTCATCATCGCCATAAAACGATTTCATGCGGAACTTGTCGCCATGAAAGTAACCCGCAGAAACACAAATGATTTTCCCAAACTCGGCATAAATCCCTGCGCGAGGGAAAAGCGATTCAGGGGTATCGCTCTCGCTTTTTTTTAAATACCCCGCTTTGTGATCCCATAGCAACCTGAAATCATCTGGCATGCTGTCGTAATTTGGCCATGCAGGTACAGTTTCAATGTCCAAAAACAGTATCTTTTCTAAAGAAATCCCATTCGCCATAAAACAAATTTTAGGGCATTAAAATTACAAATTGTTGCAAGGCCCATATAGCCTCAAGGCAATGGAAATAGCCAACCCAACAGCTTAAAAGGCTAAATTTGCATCATGGATAAAGCAATACAGCATATCCCTATAAGTTTAAGGATAACCGCCGATGGTTCGCATACTCTCTGGCGCGAGGATTGGGGAGAACCCTTTCACAGTATATATGGTGCCATTCAAGAATCGCAACATGTTTTCATCAATGCCGGCCTTGCGCATTGCAGCGTAAAATTCGAGAAAATCAACTTGCTTGAAATTGGACTGGGCACCGGGCTAAATGCACTCTTGGCTTGGAATTTTGCCGTAAGCAATTGTAAAAAAATAGATTACACCGGAATAGAGCCTTTTCCGCTTCCCCAAAATCTTCTTAGCCAGCTCAATTACCCACAAATACTAACCAGCACGGGAAGCTCAGAAGCGCTGCAATATATTCATGAAGCACTTTATAGCGGGAAAAAGAAAGAAATAAGTGATTTCTTTATGGTTCAGGTAATCAGAAAAGATTTTCGGCAGGTTGACTACAATCCTGAAGCTTACCATTGCATTTTTTTCGATGCTTTTGATCCGGCTAAGGTACCCGAACTGTGGACTGCTGATGCCTTCAGGCAATTGTGGGAAGCCCTTGCTTATGGGGGGGGGCTCGTCACTTACAGTGCAAAGGGACAGATAAAAAGAAACTTACAAGAAGCCGGATTTAAGGTTGAAAAACTACCTGGCCCTCCGGGGAAAAGGGAAATAATCCGGGCATTAAAAGTATTATAATATGGACTATGAAGGGATGAAAATCAGCCGCTTTAACATAAGGGTTTATGGAATTTATATTAACGATAAAAAAGAAGTACTGGTAACCGATGAATATCGTCTGGGCACATATATGACGAAGTTTCCAGGGGGAGGACTGGAGTTTGGAGAAGGCACCCTCGACTGTTTGCGACGCGAAATCAGGGAAGAGCTTGGCCAGGAACCATTCCAGCTCGAACATTTTTACACAACCGATTTCTTTCAGCCCTCCTGGCTGGTTCATCCTCCGGCACAACTCATCTCCATTTATTACTTGATGACAATTCCCAAACCCGAGGCTATTCCCCTCTCCGAAAAGCCTTATCCTTTCGGGCCTGAGGAAGGAGCACAGGCGTTTCGTTTCCTTTCTTTAGAATCTTCAATAGACAACTTTACCTTTCCTGTGGATAAGGTAGTGTGGAAAATGCTTCAGCATAAATTAATTACTTATTAATGCTGAATATCAAAACTTTTATATCCTTTAATTTCTCCTTCTGAGTAAGTAACCTCTAATATCACTATACCAAGAGGACCTTTTTTGCACCATTGCAGGAAAGTATTTAAATTCTCTTCTTCACCTTCGGCCTCAATAAATACACCACCACTTTTTTTACGCCTGACATATCCTGTAATTGAGAGTCGGTAGGCCTTTTCCATAATGGCAAATCTGAAACCAGGCGTACTACTTTCATTAAGAATGGTGATGTTGTAGTGCTTAATCATGCAGGTAACTGGTTTTGGTTGGATAAGATTTGTGGCTGTGCAAAAGTAATAAAATTCTCAATTCATCATTTAATTATAAAATCCTCATAATCAGTATATAAAGCATCGTTTACCAAAAATCCGGTAATTCTGGCTCGAGGAGGGCCCTGTCTGCACAGGTCCATCAAGCTATATACAGATTCTTCATTGCCCACAGCTTCAACAAGCACACTACCATCAGGAAGGTTTTTTACAAAGCCTTTCACTCCCAATTGACGGGCATGATGCAGCACAAAATAGCGAAAGCCCACGCCCTGCACTCGACCTTGAATAGTAAATCGTAAAGCCAACATGTTTATACATCTTTGGAGTAAATTTAATAAAACTTCAATATTACCTTGTTGGCAATTCCTTATTTTATACATTTGGGAGCAAATCATATAAAGGGAAATGGGCAAACAACAAGCTGAAAAACAGGACAATCAGCGTAACCGCAAAAATGGTTTCGACCCTGTAACCAACTACGAAGAAACCAAAAAGCAGATAGGTTATATCCCTCGCAAGCAGGCCAATCAGGCTGATTATGACCGAATTGGTTTTATGTCGGGATTGGAAGTTCATCAACAACTGCTGACCGAGAAAAAACTTTTCTGCAACTGTCCGGCAGGGCTCTATCACGATGATGATAATTACGATGCTGAGCTTATCAGGCATATGCGTCCCACACTGAGCGAACTCGGCGAATATGATGGTACTGCGCTGATGGAATTCAAAACACGTAAAAACATTATCTACAGGGTAAAACACGAAACTACTTGCACCTACGAAGTGGATGATACCCCGCCCTTCCCTATGAACCGACAGGCGCTTGAAATAGCTATTGAAATATCGTTGTTATCGAAACTCAACATCGTAGGTGAAGTTCATATTACCCGCAAACAGTATCTCGACGGTAGTATTCCTACGGGATTTCAGCGAACGGCAATCGTTGGAGTAGAAGGGGAAATTCCATTGAAGCATAAAAAAGTAAGATTAATTCAGCTGAGTATCGAAGAGGATTCGTGCCGCGAAATCAGCGATATTGGGCATTACCGTACGTACAAGACCGACAGGTTAGGGATGCCGCTCATTGAAACGGTAACCTATCCCGACTGCGTTAATCCGAATGAGGTAATGGAAGCTTGTAACTACATTCGTTTCCTTAATCGCAGCACGGGAAAAGTTCGTACGGGAAGTGGCGCCGGCCGTCAGGATGTTAATGTTTCGTGCAGGGGTGGTCATCGTGTAGAAATCAAGGGTGTTTCGCACACGAAATGGATACCCGAACTCACACATAACGAGGCCTTCAGGCAGTGGGCGTTGCTGGCCATACGCGATAAACTCAGATCGCGCACCCGGCGCGAAGAATGGAAAATGACCCATCGCCGTATCAATTGGTTCGAATTCCAGTTTCAGTTTTCACCCCTTATCGAGGCACGTGATAAACGATATAAAATTGTAGCCGTCAACCTGCCTTTCTTTAAAGGTATTCTCTCTCATTTTACCCAGCCGGGTCAATGTTTTGGCAATGAGATTTCGGATAGGCTTAAGGTAATTGCCTGCATCGAAAAACCCAACATGACACATAGCGAATCGCTTGTACCTGAGGTGGATGAAGAAGCCTGGAACAAAATTCGCAAACTGTTTGAGGCCGGCGACGAGGATGCTCAAATCCTTTTCTGGGGCCCCGAGGATGATATTGCAACCGCCCTCGAAACCATTGAAGAACGTTGCCTGATGGCCTTCGACGGTGTACCTCCTGAAACCCGGAAGTCACTGCCAGATGGCACAACCATTTTTGAACGCGTATTGCCTGGCGCCGACCGTATGTATCCCGATACCGACTCTGCCCCTATTCCTCTTACAGAAGAATACATTGAACATATACGACAGCGTTTGCCTGGTGAAGTCATCGAACGATACCACCAGCTCAGAGAATGGAACGTTCCGGAAGACACTTACACATATATTTTCAAAAGAAATCTTTATCCTTTAATCGAAAAAATCAAAAATCAATTGGGAATAGATGCCCGATTTACAGGCAGTTTTGTTGGACATACCTTGCGTCATATCGAAGGCAAGTATCCGACGAATCCCCATTTCTCACCGGAGCGCATCTTTGACCTTTTTCAATACCTCAAAGAGCAGAACCTCGACCTTCGTCTGGCCCGTAAAATGCTTCCCGAGGTGTACAATCATCCGGGAATGGACTTCGAATCGGTATTGACTATCCTCAAATTTAAACGGAACAGTCGGGAAGAGCTTGTTGGCAAAATTGATTTTCTGAGTAAAAAATTCGACGAAATAGCCTTAAAGAATTCCTTTGAAAACAAAGTCAACTGGATTATGGGCAGGCTCCACCATGTAGGGCTGGGCAATATTTCGCTTTCCGAATTAAGACATATCGTTGAGCAAGTATTGAAAGCCAAATGAATACATTATTAAAAAAACTACAATATAAGGAAGGTTTATCTGTGATGCTTGCCGGCAGCGGGAAGACAGAATTTCCCGAATTACTCTCGCTATCAAGATCAGCGGATAAGGGTAAGGCAGATTTTGTAATCGTATGGGCAGATAATCGTTCAGAGCTGGAAACCCTATTACAGGAAACACTTCCCCTGCTGACTCCAAATACTATTTTTTGGATTGCCTACCCCAAAAAAAGCTCAGGACGCGAGAGTGACCTTCACCGGGATGAAGGATGGGAACCGCTGAAAGAATCCGGATACAGGCCCGTCATGCAGGTGGCTTTAAATGAAATTTGGACAGCCCTACGTTTTAAACCTGGTGCATGGCCCGAAAGAGAAAATAAGAAAGAACGAGAGCCATTGGTGATACCTGCCGAAATGATGCAATTTCTTGAGGCTGAATCATTATTAAATGATTTTCAAAGACTTAGCTATACTCATCAAAAGGAATATATACAATCCTTTGAGGAAGCGAAGAAACCCGAGACCCGTCTGCGCCGGCTGCAATACATGGCTGAAAATCTGAGAGCCAGAAAAATTAAAAATCAAAAAAACAACCAATAATGAGCGAAGATATTTTTCAGGGATACAAAGGCAGAGCCCTCGAAATGCTAAAAAAATTCAATGTTAGGGTATGGGGCCAGGCTGAAATAAAGACCACACGCGGTGAATTTAAAGGCACCATCCTTCCCCGAGCCGAAAACGACGACGACTTGCATATCGTGGTAAAAATCAGCACGGGCTACAATATTGGCATCGATATCCGTACAATTGAGCAAATGAAGGAAGTAGGATATAAAAAGGCCAATTATAAAATTCCTGAAAAACAATTTCCTGTTACTCAGGGATTACCTAAAGTAAAATTGCTGGGCACCGGCGGTACGATTGCATCACGGCTCGATTACCGTACAGGTGCAGTAATCCCGGCATTCACCCCAGGCGAGCTTTACGGAGCTGTACCTGAGCTGGCTGAAATATGCAATCTGGAGACAGAAAAATTATTTGCTGTTTTTAGTGAAAACATGGGTCCTACCCAGTACAAAGCCCTGGCCATTGCAATAGGAAAAGAGATAGAGAAAGGAGTAGACGGAATTGTGATTGGGCATGGAACAGATACTCTCTCGCATACAGCCGCTGCGCTTACTTTTATGGTACAAAACCCTCCGGTTCCTATTATTCTGGTAGGTTCTCAGCGTTCGTCCGACAGGCCTAGTTCAGATGCTGCTCTCAATCTTATGCATGCCATGACAGCTGCCGGTCATGGTGATATTGCTGAAGTGATGGTATGTATGTTTGGCCCCACCAGCGATGAATACGGTCTTTTGCACAGGGGAACCCGGGTACGCAAAATGCACTCGAGCTACCGAAGTACCTTCCGAACTATTGGCGATACACCGGTTGCCATGGTAACCCGCAAAGGTGTTACCCCTATTAAAGAAAAATACAATCCCCGCCGTAAAGACCGAAACGTAATTATCAAACCCTATTACAATGAGAGGGTGACTATGCTCTATTACTATCCGGGCATGAACCCCGATATTTTGCATTCTATCATCGACCTGGGCTACAAAGGCATTGTGTTTGTCGGTACAGGCCTTGGGCATGTAAACAAAGAACTATATCCGGCTATTGAACGGGCCCATAAGGCTGGTATTCATATGTATATGACAGTGCAAACCATTTGGGGTTACGTACATATGTTTGTATACGACACCGGACGGGATATGATGGCCAAAGGAATTATTCCGGCAGGCAACATGCTGCCTGAGACAGCATTCATAAAACTAAGCTGGGTTTTAGGCCAGACCGATGATCCTGCTGAAGTGAAACGCTTAATGCTGACCCCTATCAACGACGAGATAACCGAACGCGAACCATACAATGGATACCTGGTTTACCAGGGAGGAGTACCCGAAGTAGAAGATTTTATTCGCAAGGTGCACAAGTAAAAACGCCTCTTTAAGACTTAAAAAGGAAAATATTATAGCCCCCGGGTGTTTCCAAAATGGCGTCCACCGGGCCGTTCTTGCATTCTCCTAAAGGGCGGGCTATGTCTACCTGCAACTGCTGCAGTAATCGAATGCGATCCTGCATGTCGGGCTCAAAATAAGTTATTGCAGGTGAACGAAATTTATGCTCTACTGTGCCCTGTCGATAAAATCCAATTTTTATAAAATCATCGGCCAATGTCACCCAATTGCCCTTCTTATCTCCATAAATAACTTCGAGTCCCATCCTCTCCCAAAATTCAACAGTTGCCTCGTAATCAATGGTTTCAACACTAATTTCAAAAAAAGTACCACACAGAGAAACCGGGCTCCCTTTCAATGGAGGAACCCACTGTTCGTCCATCTCAATTAAACTGAGCGTGGTACCCGATGGACCGCTTATCCTCGGAAATTGAATTTCCGCCCCTTCAACCAGCAGGAAACCCCGTTGCTTGATATCCAGCTTCATTTCCTCTAAATTCTGGCCGGCCAATACTATTCCTGTGGGAATGGATCGCTCAGGAGTAATCAGTAATCTCAGAGTACCATCCGTTAAACAAAAGCCTTCGCTAAGGGGACAATTAACCTTGTCGTAACCCAGTTCCCTAAAAAAATAATACTCTTTCAGCGGATCTGTCACCGAAAGATTAAAAAACATGGAATGAAATATGCCTTTTTTCATGATTGATTATTTGCTGTTTAAAGGTAAAAAAAGAATTAATAATACCAAACCTTAGTTCATAAAGAGTTCTGCAAAGCATTATCAGAAAGAAATAAAAAACCCTGCCAATAATAGGCAGGGCTTATATTTTGGTAGCCCGTAGGGGAATCGAACCCCTGTTACAAGGATGAAAACCTTGCGTCCTAACCCCTAGACGAACGGGCCATTTTTTTTAGAGAGCGTTGGTTGAAAACCGGGCGCAAAGGTACGCATTTTCACGAAACCTGCAAGCAATCTGAAAAAAATTTTTATTCGTGCATATTATACTGTCTGAAATTCAGCCAATTAAGACATTTCAGATATAGAATAGCAGTTGAAAGAAACACTTTTATGATTAGATTGTTAAAACCAACAAATTTCCAGGCGCAAATACCGCAAACAATGTTTAAGTATTTCATAAATAAATTAAACATTTATCTTACCCGCGTGTTAATTCCGTAACGAAAATTATAGAAACAGACACCTATGGCCCTACTCAATACAAACCTGAAACCTGTTGATGGATTTTCACGTCTTACCAAAGAAAAACAAATAGAATATCTGTCCTCATTATTCGACAATCCTGCCCGGGTGCGTCGGCTAATAGAGCTATTTAGTCTGCAAGACTCCGAATTTCAGAAACGTTTCGATGAATTCAGCGAAAATACAGTTGCTTCCTATCCCCTTCCATTTGGCATAGCTCCTAATTTCAATATCAACGGAAGCCTCTATCACTTGCCTATGGTTATCGAAGAAAGCTCGGTAGTAGCTGCGGCGGCCAATGCTGCTAAATTCTGGCTTCCCAGAGGTGGTTTTCACACCCGTGTCATTTCGACAATCAAAAAAGGCCAGGTTCACTTTCTTAGCGACGCCAACCCCGATCAACTCTTACAATATGAAGCGGAACTGGAAAATTTTCTTCAGACCCGATTAAAACCCCTGACTGGCCGAATGGAAAACCGTGGAGGAGGAATCAGAAAAATCCGAATTGTACCCGGTTTGGATAAAATAACCCACTATTATCAGCTTGATGCCGATTTCGAGACAGTAGACAGCATGGGGGCCAACTTTATCAACTCATGCCTCGAAGAAATGGCCACTGGTTTGAATGAATTTTATGCTCACCGACTTCCGGGCATACGTGTTGAGGTAATTATGTCAATCCTGTCGAACTATGTACCTGAGTGCTTAGTAGAAGCCAGACTTGAGGCACCCATTAACCTTCTGGCTGGCATTCATCCTGAAATTTCCCCGCAGGATTTTGCCCGCCGATTTGCGCTTGCCATAGAAATTGCCCGGCAAAATGTTTCGAGGGCAGTTACACACAATAAAGGTATCATGAATGGCGTAGATGCCATTGTATTGGCAACCGGTAATGATTTCAGAGCCGTGGAAGCCGGTGTACATGCCTATGCTGCCCGCGATGGGCACTACCGTAGCCTCACCCAAATTGACCTGAGCGAGGGAATTTTTAATTATTCCCTCACCTTGCCCTTGAGTCTGGGGACTGTGGGTGGACTAACAGGATTACACCCCATGGCAGCTTTTGCCCTTGAACTCCTGGGTAACCCATCTGCCCAGGAACTTATGCAAATAGCTGCTGCTGCCGGGCTGGCCAACAACTTCTCTGCAGTGAGGGCTCTAACAACCTGGGGAATTCAAAAAGGCCACATGATGATGCACCTGAGCAATATACTCAATACCCTCGCCGCCTCGGAAACTGAAAAAGTATTGGCACGGGAACATTTCAACGGTCATAAGGTATCGTATAGCGCAGTAGAAATTTTTCTAAAAAAACTAAGAAATGCAGGTGTCTAAGCCTGTCTTTTCTTCCTCAGCGCCCGGCAAAATAATGCTCAGTGGCGAATATTTCGTACTGTGGGGGGCAACCGCTTTTGCCTTGCCATCCCGCTTTCGTCAATATTTCGAAGTTTTTCATCTGCCCAAAGGTCATACTCATCATAGATGGGACACCCTTCTGGGTGATGAGTTAATTTTTTCTTGCGAAATTGATAAAAATACCCTTGAATGTAGAAATATCAAAGGTTCTGCCTCAAGTGCTACCTATATAACCGATTTGATTAAGGCTGCCTATAGTTTCAATGCATCTGCATTCAGCCAGACCTGCCATTTCAAAACCCGGCTCACCTTTCAACCCGAATGGGGACTGGGAAGTAGTTCTTCGCTGATTGTGAATGTGGCCCGCTATGTTGAAGCTGATGCTTTTGCACTCCATCGTTTGGTCAGCCAGGGGTCGGGTTACGATGTTGCATGTGCCTTATATGAAAAACCCCTACTATTTAAGAATCCTGCCAAACCAGAAATATACTTTTCCGAACTTAACTACGATTTTACCCAACACCTGTTTTTTTTACCTCTAAAAATTAAACAAGACAGCCAGGCTGCGGTTAAGGATATACTTTCACGACAGCCTCCGCTGGATGCATTGAAAAGAGCGTCAGAAATTTCAGTAGCCATGGCACATTCGGAAAACCTTAAGGAATTTGAAACCCTGCTTAAGGAATATATGCATTTGGTAAAAGAGAACTTGGGATTAAGCAACGGGTTGGAAGAAAAATTCAGGGATTTTCGGAGCACCCTGAAACCCCTGGGGGCCTGGGGTGGCGACCTGGCTCTGGTAGTCAGCCAGGAAAACGAAGCTTATATTCGAGGCTACTTTGCAGAGAAAGGGTTCGACACCCTACTACCATGGTCCGAGGTTATCGATTTACGTAAAAATAGTATTCAGTCATGAATGAGTTGACCACTACCTGGGAATGCCCAAGCAACATAGCCATTGTAAAATATTGGGGAAAACGAGGTTTTCAGTTACCAGCCAACCCCTCGCTAAGTTTTACGTTAAGCCAATGCACCACAACCACTACTGTAAAAGCATTCGAGCATCCCGGGCGACGCAAACCAGATGCGTTGGTATATTTCGAAGGGGAATACCACGAAGCCTTTAGTCAACGAGTTAAAACCTATTTTCAGGAATTGGCTGCGACCCATCGTTGGTTGAAAGATTATGATTTTGAAATAGAAACCACGAATAATTTTCCGCATGGAGCTGGCATTGCAAGCTCTGCTTCGGCTTTTGGTGCTTTGGCCTTGTGCCTTACGACGATGGAACAGAAGCTAGGCCCCTCCAGTTTTTCCGATGAAGCTGCTTTTTTTCGCAGAGCCTCGTATTTGGCACGTATCGGCAGTGGCAGCGCCTCGCGCTCGGTGTTTGGAGGCTGGGTTATTTGGGGAAAAACACCCACACTACCTCAATCCGACGACAAATTTGCAGTGAAGCTTTCCGATGAAAATATACATCCTGTTTTTAAAGATTTGCATGATACCATTTTGCTTATATCGCGCGACACCAAAAAAGTCTCAAGTACTGCAGGACATAACCTGATGAATCACCATCCCTATGCCTCTCGCAGGTTTGCAAGAGCTACACAAAATGTACTTTCGTTAGTGGATACGCTCCGGTTTGGAGACTGGAATAACTTTGCGCAATTATGCGAAGCGGAAGCCCTTGACTTACACGCCATGATGATGACCTCTAATCCTCCTTACCTGCTCATCAAACCCGAATCATTATTGTGGATAGATAAGATTAGGGAAGCGCGAATGAAAGAAAATTTACCTGTAACGTTCACCCTCGATGCCGGGCCCAACTTACATCTGATTTATCCCGAAGCCGAATCAGAAAAGGTCAAACAATGGCTTGATTATCAAACAGGTAATAACATGGACACAAATTTAATATTTGACCGGATGGGTTCAGGGCCTGTTAAAAAACTCTAATACACTCATTGCATGGAACATTCCGGACGTTTTTACGCAAAAATTTTACTTTTAGGTGAATACGGGGTCATTATGGGTTCAAGGGCTCTTACTATTCCCTTTACCCATTTTATGGGGGAATTGAGCAATTTGAACGAAGAAAAATATACCGACAATGCCTTTGCGCTGGAATCAAACCGACAACTGGCTCAGTATCTCGAATGGTTAAAATCAAAACCGGAGGCTGCCCGGTATCTCGACCTTCAAAAGTTTGAGGAAGACATTTCACAAGGTTTGTATTTTGAATGCACCATTCCGCAGGGATATGGAATAGGCAGCAGTGGGGCTCTGGTGGCCGCTTTATGGCAAAGATATAATACAGAAATACTTCCAGACGGAAAACCAACAGCCGAAACCATTTTGTATCTGAAACAAAAATTTGCATTACTGGAATCTTATTTCCATGGAACCAGTTCTGGTATTGACCCCCTGATAGCCTTGCTAAAAACTCCATTACACATCAAATCGCCAGGACTTATCGAACCCACAGGAATCCCCCGACAGCAATACGAAGGTCCGGCAGCTATTTTTCTGCTCGATGCGGGTAAGGTGGGAAAAACACACCATTATGTGAATCTTTTTATGAATAAATGCGAGGAACCCACCTACCTTCAACACATCAAAAATACCTATATACCTCTCATCAACGAAGGTATCGACAATCTATTGGCCGGCCGGCAGGCTGGATTTTTACAGAATATTGCCGCCATTTCCGCTTTCCAGGCCCAACACTTCAGCGAAATGATTCCTGATGAAATAAGGGAAGTATGGCAGTTGGGTCTCAGCAGTGATCTTTACAAACTAAAGCTTTGCGGTAGTGGGGGAGGTGGTTTTACACTCGGTTTTACAACCGATTATGCCCGAACAGAGAAATTACTCAAGAATAATGGTTTCAGCCTTGTTCCGGTTTTTCAACACAAGCAATTAACCGGTAAGCAGTAAAACACCGGATTCAACCATTTTTCATCCCGGCTGTTATTTATAAAACTACCCACTCCTTTAATATTCGGGGGGTGTAAATATCTTTGCAAAAAAGAAATACTAACTACAAAAATCAATATTTCATGGAATTCAATTACGATGTAATGGTGATCGGCAGTGGTCCCGGAGGCTATGTTGCCGGTATCAGGGCTGCCCAACTTGGATTGAAAACAGCAGTGGTAGAAAAAGCAGAATTGGGTGGAGTATGCCTTAACTGGGGCTGTATTCCTACCAAAGCTTTGCTCAAAAGTGCTCAAGTATACAACTATCTTTCGCATGCTGCCGACTATGGAATAAAACTCGAAGGTAGCGTCGCCCCCGATTTTGAGGCTATCATTAAACGCTCCAGAGTTGTGGCCGAAGGAATGAGCAAAGGGATTCAATATCTTTTCAAAAAAAACAAAGTGGAGCATATTCAGGGATTTGGCCGTATCAAACCCGGCCATCAGGTAGAAATAACGGCTGCCGACGGGTCGCAAACCGTTTACACCGCCCGCCATATAATTTTAGCTACCGGAGCCCGTTCCCGCGAATTGCCTAACCTGAAGCAGGACGGCAAAAAAATTATCGGTTACCGCGAAGCTATGACCCTTCCATCTCAGCCGAAAAGCATGATAGTCGTGGGATCGGGCGCAATCGGTTCTGAATTTGCCTTTTTCTACAATTCTATAGGAACTAGGGTGACCCTTGTAGAATTTATGCCCAATATCGTTCCTCTCGAAGACGAAGAAGTCTCGAAACAATTAGAGCGCAGCTTCAAAAAAGCCGGCATTAACGTAATGACCAGCTCTTCAGTGGAATCTGTTGAGATAAAAGGAGATATATGCACGGCCCAAGTTAAAACACCCAAAGGCGAAATAACCCTTGAAGCAGAGATAGTTCTGTCGGCAGTAGGTATAGCCACCAACATAGAAGGTATTGGATTGGAAGAAGTAGGCATTAAAACGGAAAAAGGGAAGGTAATAGTAGATGAATATTACCGGACAAATATTGAAGGCTATTATGCCATTGGCGATATAGTTCCAGGGCCTGCCCTGGCACATGTAGCCTCTCACGAAGGCATCATTTGCGTGGAAAAAATTGCCGGTCACCATCCCCAGCCCCTCAACTATGGAAATATTCCTGCCTGCACCTACACCAGTCCTGAGGTGGCCTCGGTAGGTATGACTGAAAAAGCTGCCCGTGAAGCGGGATACGAAGTTAAAGTGGGCAAATTTCCTTATACCGCAAGCGGTAAAGCCAGTGCTGCCGGAAATAAAGATGGATTTATCAAGGTAGTGGTGGATGCTAAATACGGTGAAATCCTGGGTGTTCATATGATTGGGGATAATGTAACAGAAATGATTGCCGAAGCCGTAGTAGCTCGCAAACTCGAGAGCACAGGTCGTGAAATTATCGATGCGGTGCACCCCCACCCCACCATGTCAGAAGCGCTTATGGAAGCTATGGCCGCTGCTTTTGGGGAAGTAATTCACATATAAGTCTTTTTATACCACACCTAAGGAGGGGCCTTCACGGGCCCCTTTTTTATTTGTAAGTAATCATTCCTATTCCCTAACATGCGGGGGCAAGACAATCCAAAATCAACGATTTCCCTGACTTATGTTTATACACACAAGTAATCCCCAGACACTTAAAATTTCCTACTTTTGACTAAAAATATACAAGAGCCATGAAAACCCTTATCATCGTCAGGCATGCGAAATCTTCCTGGGAATTTCCCGACCTGGTTGATAGCCAGCGACCTTTGCTCGACAAGGGAAAAAAACGCACCAAAAAGGTGATTGATCACCTGATTAAAATGCATTTTCATAAACCAGACCTCATTATTTCAAGCCATGCCGTAAGGGCGCTTGAAACCGCCCGTATGATGGCCAGAGGCTTTGAATATCCAGAAAATCAGATTATTCAAAGCAAAACAGTTTACGAGGGAGACAAAGACCTGATTACGGATCAACTGTACGGCCTCGACGACGACATTGAGAGTGTGATGATTGTGGGTCATAATCCGGCCCTCACTTCGTTTGTAAACCAATGGCTGGAAAAACCCATTGAATGGTTACCCACTTCAGGAGTGATTGTCTTAAGAATTCCAACGAAAAGATGGATTGAAATAAGTTTGCATAAAGCCTCTTCATTTTTAAAGGTATTTCCGAAAGAGATATAGCCTATTCTTTCCTTAGCTTTGCAAAAGAATGTTCGAGTGTATATACCAAACATGCCACAGCCATGGATGAATCAAGTGAAAAAAATCATTATCCATATATAAATCGGGAAATCAGTTGGTTACAATTTAACGAAAGAGTATTACAGGAAGCCAGCGACCCCCAAACTCCTTTGCTGGAACGCCTGAAATTTCTCGGTATTTTTTCCAACAACCGTGACGAATTCTTCAGGGTCAGAGTGGCTACTATACACCGTATGCACATGCTTTTGCAGAAAAAGCAACTCGACACGCGTATCCATTTCCATCCCCGGGAACTACTCAGCCAAATTCACGAAATGGTGGCAAGACAGGAGAAAAGATTTACGGCAATTTATGCTGAGTTGGTAGGTGAACTCAAGAAAAATGGCATCTATATCATCAACGAGACCGAGTTGACCGCAGACCAGGGATTCTTTGTCAGGGAATTTTTCAATCAAAAGGTAAGGTCGCATGTTTTTCCAATCATGCTCAACAATGTAAAAACCCTGACTTTTCTGCGCGACTATAACTTTTACCTGGCAGTGGAAATGGTAGATTCGGGCGGACAAAACAAAACCCGCTATGCCCTGGTTAAAGTTCCCGTGCAATTAGCCGGCAGATTTGTAATCTTGCCCTCCCCTCAGGGAGAAGAAAACTCAAAGTATATCATCCTTCTCGATGATGTAATTCGTTACTGCCTGAGCGATATTTTCAGAGTATTTGGATACGATGCGTTTAGGGCTTTTACGGTGAAATTTACCCGCGACGCTGAGCTCGACATTGACAACGATGTATCGAAGAGCTTTATTGAGCGAATGAGTGAAAGCCTGAAAAAAAGGGAAAAAGGAGTCCCGGTAAGGTTTGTTTACGATGCTGAAATGCCGGCACCACTGCTCGATAAACTGAAATCGAAAATGAAAATTACCGAAAAAGACACCCTGAGGGCCGGTTCGAGGTATCATAATTTCAAGGATTTCATGAATTTTCCTAAAATTAACAATCCTGCCTTTTATTTTGAACCCTTTCCTCCCTTACCCCACCCGCGGCTCAAGCCAAACCAGAGTATTATTAAAGCCATTCGCCAGAAGGATATAATGTTGCATTATCCTTACCACTCTTTTCAATATCTCATCGACTTGCTGCGCGAGGCCTCCATCGACCCTCAGGTGTTGGAAATCAAAATGACATTCTACCGCACCGCGCGCGACAGCAGCGTTATCAACTCATTGATTAATGCCCGGCGCAATGGCAAAAAGGTGACTGTTTTCCTCGAGTTGCAGGCCCGCTTCGAAGAAGAAATCAATATTTACTGGGTAAACCGGCTCCAGGAAGAAGATGTTGAAATCATACCTACCATCCCCGATTATAAAGTCCATGCCAAACTTCTGGTGATTCGGCGCATCGAAGACGACGGCTATGAACGACTGTATGCCAATGTATCCACCGGAAATTTCAACGAAGCCACTGCTACTGTATATGCCGACGACAGCCTGTTTACAGCCGACCAACGCATAGCGTCTGATGTAAACAAAGTTTTTGAGCTTTTCAAAACCCGTTTCATACCCCCCAAATTTGAACATTTAATTGTAGCCCCATTCAGCGTACGCACTTTCCTCCTCGACATGCTGGCCAACGAAGTTAAAAATGCCCGGGAAGGAAAGGAAGCCTGGGCCATCATCAAGGTTAACAGTATAGTAGATGAACCTGTAGCTGAAGCCATTTACGATACCGCACGGGCAGGTGTAAAAATGTATCTCAGCGTGAGAGGTATCTGCGTTTTAAAACCCGGTATTCCGGGAATAAGCGATAACATCGAGGCTTTGAGTATTGTAGACCGCTTTCTCGAACACTCCCGCGTTTTTATTTTCTGTAACGGAGGCGATCCTAAATACTATATCGGATCGGCCGATATCATGCCCCGCAACCTCGACCACCGTATCGAAGTTATGTGCCCTATATACGACCCAGATATTCAAGAAGAACTACGCACCATGCTCGACATAGAGTTTAAGGCTAACGTAAAAGCCCGCTCGCTTCACGACGGTCAAATAAATACTTACAGGCGGAATGGCGCAGAATTCCCCATTCGTTCTCAGTACGAGAAATACTTTTACTTCAAATCCATGCTTTTGCAGCCATCTGACGAATAACACCCTTACAAAATTGCTGGCCTATATACAAAACTGGATTGACGAATAAAAAAACAATAATCATTTCTAGCATTCGCCATTCATTCGTGCATTCGTGGCTTATCTTTTTTTAGCCACTAATTCACGAATAATTTTTT
>DDBO01000144.1 GCA_002332755.1 Bacteroidales bacterium UBA2030
GAGGCGGGAGGGTCACAGGTTCGACTCCTGTAGCGACCGTACATCAGTCAAAGACCTATGCTCGCAATCAAAGGCTTTTTTATGGATAATTTGAATCATTCTTTTAGTTCATTTTGTCGATTTTGTTTGCTTGCAGGCATTGGAGCTTTCCCGGTCAAAATCTACCTAAAGACGTCTAATATGCTGCTCTTGGGCATAATGAAACTTTCTTTTGTCTAATATGTTGATTAATAGATACATTCATTATACGATTAAATCAAGATGAAACACCTGAATTGTTCTAAGTTTAAGTTTGAGAGTTGTTCAGCTTTAAGAAGTCATATGCATTATCTGGTGTCAAACTGCTACTTTTGCAGCTGTATTCTATTTACAGGCTTATGAGCGGGTCGCTTCGTAATTACCTATTTATAGTCTTATTCTTTAGCTTTTTCTTTTATTCATGTCAGCCTGCCCGTCGGTTGCCTGAACGTCAATACCTGTTGGTGAAAAACGAAGTGAAGGTTAATTCTGAAAGTCAAAATTCTGTAAAGGCCTCTGAATTAAATTCATATCTTCTTCAAGCGCCCAACAAAAAGTTTTTGTTTTTTTTTCATGCAAATCTCTGGTTGTACAATAAAACAACACATTGGAAGTCTGTCAGAATGAAGCAGTGGGTACGACGCATAGCCGGGCGCCCTCCTGCATTGTTTGATTATTCTCAAGCCGATGCTTCCGTGAGGAATCTTTCGAGGCATCTCAATAACATAGGTTATTTTGGGAACAAGGTTTCTTACAATGTGAAGGTGAAGAACAAAAAAGCCAGGGTGATCTACAATGTTACCCTTCCCCAGAAACCTTACATTATCAGGGACTTAACTATAGAAAGCGAAGATACTCTTGTCCAGCAAATAGTTGCTGAGATTATGAAGACAAGTCCATTGGTACCAGGCATACCATATAATTTTTATTTGCTCGATCAGGAAAGAGAACGCCTTGTGAAAGAAATGCGAAACCAAGGCTTCTACTATTTTTCCAACGATTTTGTTTTTTATGAAATTGACAGCCTGATAGGCAACCGACAACTCGATGTTCATCTGCAAATAAAGGAACCACGTCAGTTTGTTGGTATGAGCGGAGATCAGCCTGTTTATCGCAAACTCAGGCACGATCGCTACGCTATTCGAAATATTTATGTTTACCCTCGCTTCGAGCTTCATACCGAAGGCAATCCATGGAGCGATACATTGATTTATGAAGCACCCAGACAACATAATGACAGCATTCCCAATCGCCTGTTTTTCCTTTATTCTGACAAACTCCGCATTCGACCTGTCGCTTTAAAGCATGCCATTTACTTTTCCAGGGGTAGCCTTTACAATTTCAGTGCTGTTGAGAATACTTACAAAAGCCTGTCAGACCTTCCCATTTACAGATATGTCAATTTGGAGTTTAGTGCGACCGATACCGGCGAGATTGATAATCAAAAACGTTTAAGATGGCTCGATTGCCATATACAGCTTTCGCGCACCCAGGTTCATGGGGTATCCATAGAAACAGAAGCGACCAACACCGGAGGCGATTTGGGTATTTCCGGCAATCTTGTATATCAAAACCGCAACTTATTACGCGGGGGAGAACTCCTTCGACTGAGATTGAGGGGAGCTGCTGAAATGCAAAAAGCCTTTGGTACTCCTCAGCAAAACAAACTCTTTTTATTCAATACTTATGAAACAGGTATTGAAACCTCGCTCACTTTTCCTCGGTTTATAGGACCTGCTCGAAATGATTATTTTCCTGCGCACCTCAAGCCCAGAACAAGTTTTAGTTTGGGTTACAATTATCAGGATCGACCTGATTATCGCAGATATATAACCAATGCGGGACTCACTTACCGGTTTCGACGCAATGAGTTTAGTGAGCATCAGTTGACGCCCCTTGAGGTGAATGCTATTAAAATTTACGCCACTCCTGAATTTCAGGCTCTTATCGACAGTATCGATGATCAGGGTATCCGAAACCAATATTCCAACCATCTGATTCCCTCGTTGCGCTATAGTTACGTTTTCTCTGATCAGGTGCTTGGAAAAGTAAAAAACTTCAGGTACTTCAGGTTATATTTTGAGTCGGCAGGTAATCTGATGTATTTATACAACAAGTTATCTGGCGTTAAGCAAAATGAAGAAGGAGATTATACCCTTTTTGGAATCAGATATGCCCAGTTCGTAAAAACGAGTTTCGATGTTCGTTTTTTCAGAATGTTTGATGCATCGCATCTGCTGGCTATTCGAGTTTTTGGTGGAATTGCCGTGCCATATGGGAACAGCGATTATTTACCCTTTGAAAAAGGATTTTTTGGAGGGGGGGCTAACGGCATGCGAGGCTGGGCACTCCGCTCGCTTGGTCCTGGAAATTATTCCCCAACGGGAGGCAGAACCTATAATCGGATGGGTGACATTCAACTGGAAACCAATATAGAATATCGTTTCCCCATTTATGGAGTCTTTCGGGGCGCTTTATTTACCGATTTGGGTAATATTTGGTTGGTCCGTGATAATCCTCTTTATCCCGGAGGTGTATTTAATCCCGGAAGGTTTTACAAGGAGTTTGCCCTCGATGCAGGTATGGGATTCCGCTTCGATTTTACCTATTTCGTTTTTCGCCTCGATGCTGCCTTACCCATTCTCGACCCAGCCCGGCCAGGAGGCGAATACTACGTTCTCCCTCGGGCAAGAGTATCCTCTTTTGTCTGGAATTTTAGTATTGGTTATCCCTTCTAATAATTTATTGTACGGATGAATTATAACGAAGCCGTTGAGTATATTTTCAGCCATTTGCCCATGTTTACCCGTATAGGGGGAGCTGCTTACAAAGCTGATCTCTCCCGCACGCTTGCCCTTTGCGAAGCCGCGGGAAATCCTCACAAGTTTTTTAAAAGCATACATGTTGGAGGAACCAATGGAAAAGGCTCTGTGTCATCCTTTCTTGCTTCTGTTTTCATGGAGCATGGTTTTAAAACAGGCATATTCACTTCTCCGCACTTGCGCGATTTTAGGGAAAGAATTAAAGTGAACGGTGAAATGATTTCGCAGGATTTTGTCGCTGAATATATTACACGTTTTCGCCCTGTTTTCGATAGCATCTCACCATCGTTTTTTGAAATGAGTTTTGCCCTGGCAGCCGAATACTTTAAAGTTAGGCAAGTTGAAATTGCAATTATAGAGGTTGGTATGGGAGGCCGTCTCGATTCCACCAATGTTATTTCCCCTGAAATTTCTGTTATTACCAACATTGGGAACGATCACAAACAATTTTTAGGCGATACTCTTCCAAAAATTGCCTTCGAAAAGGCTGGAATTCTTAAACCAGGTATACCAGTTGTTATTGGAGAACACCAAACAGAAACGGATTTCGTGTTCCTAGAACAAAGCCGGCAAAAAGGTGCTCCTCTGTCCTTCGCCGAAGATCTTTACACCATTACTGATGTCAACGATAATGGATTCTTTTTAGAGCTTACCTGTCAAAACATAATCCGTGGTCGCCTCGTCAAAGTCAAAAGTCCCCTAAGGGGTATTTATCAGCAAAAGAATATTATTACTGCATTGGCTGCTCTCGAGGTGCTCACAGGTCGTGGATACGCCTTTGATGAGCAAAAGGTGATGGCTGGTTTTCAAAGGGTGGTCGAAAATACGGGTTTGGCAGGACGTTGGCATATACTTGGCAAGGACCCCTTAGTAGTGGCCGATATTGCACACAATGAGCCGGGCATAAAGATATTGATGGAGCAAGTTAAAAACCAGCATTTTCAACGGCTGCACTTTGTATTGGGAATGGTGGCCGATAAGGACAGTGCCCATATTTTACCTCTCTTACCCCCGGATGCGGTCTATTATTTTTGCCGGCCTAATATTCCTAGAGGCAAAGATGCGTTTTTACTGGCTGAAGAAGGTGCCCAATTTGGCCTTAGAGGTGAGGTTTTTGATTCGGTAGAAGATGCGTTCCGGTCAGCCCAAATGAAAGCTACTCCTAATGATATGATACTCATCAGTGGGTCAGCTTTTGTTGTAGCGGAAGTGATTTAAGTAAGTAGTTCATTAGGAAAATCCTTCAAAATAATTGCTTGAGAGTGCAACTTTTTTAGGGAATCATCGTCTTACAAGAAAATGGCATATTTTGAAAAAGTTTGCATTTCTATTTTTTGTGTTGCAGTTTACCGGTATTTTCCAGCTACAGGCCGTAGATATTGGAAACAATGAAAGCCAGATTGGTTATTACATCAGGCAGGCTGCCCGAGCTATAGAAGAACAGCAATTCATAGAGTCGGTAATATTTTGTTCCTATGCAATAAAAGTGGATAGCTTACATGCTGATGCGTGGTATTTAAGGAGTTATAGTTACTACTGTTGTGGTACACCGGCTAAAGCTCTTCCGGATATTAAAACAGCTATCAGTATCAACGATGAAAATGCTTCTTACTGGCTTTTAAAAGCAAAAATCAATTATGCCATGCACAATTACTGGGAAGCCTGGAGAGATTTTCGCAGAGCCCGTAAATTAGACCCGTTAATGACGACCCTTGCCATTACCTCCGTTTTTTCTCCTATCTTGCCGGGGAAAAAATAGCCTAAAGGTTCTTATGGTTCTCAATTACATTTGGCTTGCTTTCTTTGCAGTAGCCTTCGTGGTGGCTTTGTTTAAATTTGTTGTTTTTCAGGATTATACCATTTTTGAGGGACTTCTCAATTCTACCTTCGAAAATGCTAAGACGGGTTTCGAGCTTTCTCTGGGTCTTACCGGTGTGATGACCCTTTGGTTGGGTATCATGAGAGTAGGAGAGAAGGCCGGTGTTGTAGAACTATTAGCCAAAGCTATTAATCCATTGTTTCGCTGGCTTTTCCCTCAAATCCCTGAGAAGCATCCTGTGCAGGGAAGCATGATGCTCAATTTTGCTGCCAATATGCTCGGGCTCGACAATGCTGCCACGCCTATTGGTCTTAAAGTGATGAATCAGTTGCAAGAATTGAATCCTGATAAAGAAAAAGCCTCAGATGCGATGATAATGTTTTTGGTAATCAATACTTCAGGCTTAACTATCATTCCCATTAGCATCATGGTGTATCGTGCTCAGCTTGGGGCTGCCCATCCAGCAGATATTTTCCTTCCGATTCTGCTATCAACTTTCGTTTCTACTCTGGTTGGAATAATTGCTGTTTCCCTTTATCAACGCATCCGACTTTTCAACAAAACCGTACTGGCATGGTTAGGAGGATTCAGCGTTGCAGCCGCAGCTTTGATTTATGGATTGACTCGCTTAAGTGACGAAATGCTTAGCACGGTTTCCACTGCCTTTTCAAGTTTTATTTTACTGTCGGTGATTGTTTTTTTCTTTGGAAGAGCCTTTGTTAAAAAAATAAATGCTTACGAGGAATTTATTGAAGGTGCCAGGGAAGGTTTTCAGGTTGCGATCCGCATTATTCCTTATTTGGTAGCTATTTTGGTCGGAATTGGAGTATTCAGGGCTTCAGGGGCAATGGATGCTTTTATCAGCGCACTTTCATGGACATTTGAACATTTAGGCATTGATACATCTTTTACAGGTGCTTTACCTGTTGCCATGATGAAGCCTTTAAGTGGAAGTGGCGCTCGTGGTCTGATGATTGAAGCCATGAATCACTACGGGCCCGATTCGTTTGTGGGCAGATTGTCATGTGTGCTGCAAGGCTCTACAGATACTACTTTCTACATTTTGGCCCTGTATTTTGGGTCGGTGGGTATTAAAAAATCAAGGTATGCGCTAACTGCTGGCCTCTTGGCCGACTTTGCCGGAATTGTTGCTGCTATTTTTATTTCCTATTTGTTTTTTTAATTTTTGGAAAAATCTGAAGGTGCTGTTTTCCTTCTTAGCAAAATAAAATAGAGAAATCAGATTTTGGGTTGGTTTTTTGTGTTTTTAACGCAGGAATAGTATGCCGTCCGCCATCCTTTTTCTTTAAATTTAAAAATGAAATTTATAAGTAATTAAATATCAGTATTTTTTTCTAAAGTTTTTCTTGAATTGATTCTTATAAAAAAGCCCCATTGTTGTTGTATTAATTTTCATAATTTGTAAAAAATAATTTATTTTTGTCCCGGAAATGAAAAATTCAATGAGGGGGCAACTATTTTGGGGGTGGATTTTTTTTGGTGTTTTTCTATATTTTGGAAAAACGCAAGGATGGGCCCAGAGTGTGTGCTCAGGTACTCCTTATTTTACTGTTGATCTTACCTCAAGCCCTTACGCTATTTGGGAAAGCCCTTCGGTGATAAGAGACGGTAAATGCTGTGGGTCATCCAACACATGCGTAGAATTTATCGTCAGCCTAAATGAACTTGCTGGGGGTATTGTTCTTGAAATTATAGACGGAGCTACCCCTTCGGGCGCCATGTTCTACCAGGCTAATTGTGGTACTGCAGTTCCTGTTGGAGATAGTATGTGCCTTACTGGTAGCGGCCCATTTGCAATAACCTTTTGCAAACCTGGAGGAAACCCCAACAGGTATAGGATTTCTTCTTTTGCAAGACCAGCAGTATCACCGGATATTCATATACATACAGGATGCAGTATTAATCTATGGAGTGTTGGATTTAATCTTTCTTCTATTTCATGGAACTCCATCTATCCGGGAACTCCAGGGACATATAATTCATGGTTAAGTTGCACCAGCCAATGCGACACTGTATTGTTTACTCCCGGCCCAAACCCTCCTCCCTATATAGACTTTCGGGTTTCAGGAACCCCACAAAATGCGTGTAGTGCAGTTCTTGCCGACACCGTTAGGGTTTATATTCATGATGCATTACAAACCAGCATAACTCCTTCTGAACCTCTGGTCTGTTATGATTCAACCTCAACAACTTTATCTTGTTCACTATCAGGAGGTATTCCACCCTATAGCGTTTTATGGAGTAATGGAACTTCTGTCCCGACTGCTCACCTGACCCCTGGTTTGCAATGGTTGCGCATCAAAGACCAATCGTCCTGCCCGGCCGACACAATCCAGTTTATGGTTGATCATATATTGCAACCTACTACTATAAATGCGGGGGACGATATCTATGTCTGTTTTGATGAGCCTCTCATCGAACTCAATGCACTCTATTCCGCGGCAGAAGGAGTTATATGGAGTGGTGGATCAGGTAATTTTTTTCCCTTTGCTACCCAAGCTCATGTATGGTACCAGCCTACATTGATGGAGAGGCTCAACGGGCAGGTAACGCTTACAGTGACCACAACGAATTCCATTAACTGCCCGCCTGCCTCCGATGAGGTAAATATTCATTTTAGGAGCAAACCTATTACCTCTTCAATATTACATTACTAAATCGAAATGTCAAACCCCAAATTCATCCTCCCATGAAGCACATTCGGCTAACACTGAGCATTTTTATGTTGTTAGGTTTCTACTCTTTGGGTTATGCCCAAACCCCTGTGACTACCGATCCTGATAGCACTTGTGCTGGTGCATTAGGAGAAATTTACATAGTTAATCCGGTACCGACCAGTACTTTTAACTGGTCTGTTACTGGTACTGGCCATATTCTACATTCAAGCAACACACACGAGGTGACTGTTGACTGGAGCATCATTCCGGGCGTTGATACTTTAAAAGTTCAACAAATCGACGAATTCGGCTGTCCGGCTGACCTCGTAAAGTTAACAGTAATTAGGGTAGCTCCTCCTACTGCCTTTGCAGGCGTTGATGCTACTATCTGTAGCAGCGGAACTTACACTATTTCCGATGCAACTGCCTCTTCATACAAAACCCTCTTATGGACAAGCTCGGGTGATGGTGTATTTTCGGATGCATCGGTGTTTTATCCGACCTATACGCCCGGCCCTAATGATATTGCTGCCGGCAGTGTAACCCTAACCTTGACGACAAATCCGATTGCACCATGTAGTGAACCGGCCTCCGATGCCCTGGTTTTAACAATTGTCCCGATTCCTATAGTTAATGCCGGAGGTGCTGCAACTATTTGTAGTAATTCTACATACACAATTTCATCAGCAACCGCCTCCAATTATGCTTCTTTGCAATGGACAACCTCAGGGGATGGTATTTTTTCAAATGCAACTGCACTTAATCCAGTTTATACCCCAGGACCAAATGATATTGCCGCAGGAAGTGTAACTCTTACATTAACGGCTACTCCAAATGCACCCTGCTCGGATCCTGTGTCTGATGCCGCCACCCTCACCATCATCCCTGCTCCGGTTGCAATTGCCGGTCCGGATGCAACACTTTGCTGGGGAGAGGTTTACTATCTTGATAATGTCACCATCCAAAATGCAACATCCATTACCTGGACAACCTCAGGCACGGGTACCTTTGATAATCCGAATCTTCATAATCCGACATATACCCCCTCAGAACAGGATTGCCAAAACGGAAACGTAACTTTGACTCTTACTGTTACCGGAACAGCTCCCTGCTCCGAGGCTCAAAGTACAAGGCAACTTATCTACCGTCCCAAACCTGTTACCGGACCTATTCTCCACTATTAATTCTTGAGTGTACCGAAGCTTTGAGGGCTGCTTTCTGGGCAGCCCTTTTCTTTTTAAACGAAAATACCCTTAAGCACATGTTCGAATATCTTTGTATTTTTAATCTTTTCTTATTTTTGCATGCTAAAAAAACAGGACAGAATGAGTAAGAAAAAAGAAAACACCGAAGAAAAAATCGAAGCGGTAGAGCAGGCGCTGACTAAAACCGAACGTTTTTTTGAAGAAAATCAGAAACCTATTATGATTATTGTGGGTGCCATCATACTTGTGGTACTCCTTATTTTAGGCTATCAGAAATTTATTAGTGCCCCCCGCGAAACAAAAGCCCAAAATGAAATTTTTATGGCTCAAAATTATTTTGAGCAGGATTCCCTCTATAAAGCCCTCAATGGGGATGGTCAATATGCTGGTTTTTTAGAAATTATCGAAAAGTATGGTTCCACTAAATCTGGTAATCTAGCAAAATATTATGCAGGAATTTGTTATCTGAAAATGGGGGAATTTGAAAATGCCATCAAGTATCTGGAAAAATTCGATTCCGACGACCCCCTGACCACCTCCATGGCTTTAGGTGCTATTGGTGATGCTTATCTCGAACTTGGCAAAAACGATAAAGCAATCAAATATTACAAAAAAGCTGCTGACAACGAAAACGAATTTACTACCCCCGCTTTTCTCTTTAAAGCAGCCATGACTTATGAATTGGATAATGATTTCAAACATGCCCTCGAGCTGTACGAAAAAATCAGGGCAGAATATCCGCGCAGTTACGAAGGACGTGATATTGACCGTTTTATTGCGAAAGCAAAAGGAATGTTGAAATAAAAGTCACTTCAAAATTTTTAGCCTGACTCTCCAGGGTCAGGCTTTTTCATTTGTAGAAAATAACACCATGAAAAGGCTCAGATTAGTATATATGGGTACGCCGGAGTTTGCTGTTGCTCCTCTGAAAGCTATCATTGAAGAAGGACTTTCGGTTGAAGCAGTGGTTACTGTTCCTGATAAACCCGCAGGACGAGGCCAGAAACTGACCCCCAGTGCCGTGAAGGTTTTTGCAATGGAAAAGGGTTTAAGAGTTATACAGCCTGTTAGCCTCCGTGACCCAGCATTTATTAACGAATTGAAATCGATCAATCCTGATCTCATTATTGTGGTAGCCTTTCGTATTCTACCCTACGAAGTTTATGCCTTGCCTCCTTTGGGAACTTTTAATCTTCATGCATCTCTGCTTCCAGCATATCGAGGCGCTGCACCCATTCAACGTGCGGTAATGAATGGTGAATCTCAGACCGGACTTACTACATTTCTTTTAGACCAAGGTATTGATACCGGAAAAATTCTTTTTCAGAAACCTATGACCATCTCGCCTGTGGAAACTGCCGGTGAACTCCACGACAGGATGATGATGGAAAGCCCCGAAATAGTATTGGCAACCATACGCTTTCTGGCTGAAGGAAAAATCTATACTCACCCGCAGCTAAAATTGGTGAATGCCCCTCAACCACCAGATGCATCTGCTTATCCGCCAGCTCCCAAGATTCTTAAATCAGATTGTCATATCGACTGGAATAGACCTGTTATCGAAATATTCAATCAAATCAGAGGTCTAAGTCCTTATCCTGCTGCATACATCGAACTTCAAGGTCCGGCAAATGAAAGTTTCCACCTGAAAATTTATAAGGCCTCTGTTGCTTTAGCAGATTTATCGGAATTAGCCACTATGCTGAAACAGGATTATCAGCCCGGTGATCTGATTTGTGATGGACGTAAAAATTTGTTTATTAAAGCATTAGATGGATTTTTAAAAATTTTGGAAGTTCAGTTGCAAGGGAAAAAACGCCTGAATATTGAAGAATTTTTGCGAGGCTTCAAATTAGAAGGGCACTGGAAAGCACTTTAGTTTCATTTTATTACTTAGAATATTGATCTATAGTTGTTTAGATAGAATTTTTTCGAATTGTGAATTATTCATACAGTTAATCCTATTCTTGTCAAGAGGGGTAGAAAATGATATCTAAAGACTTTCTTACGGGCATCAGGGAGGGAGGGTGATGAAAAAATTATTAACAAAAAGGGCTTTTTATTAACTTTTTGGGGCTAAAGCCTTGCAAACACTTGCATTGGAAAACTTTTTATTTATATTTGCATTACCGTTGAATGTTAACTAAAACCTATCCAACATGAACAAAGCCGAGTTAATCAATGCAATTGCTGCCAATAGCGGGCTGAGCAAGGCAGCATCAAAAAAAGCCCTGGATGCTACAATAGCAGCCATTACCGATTCCCTGAAAAAGGGCGAAAAAGTTTCTCTGATTGGATTTGGCACCTTTGGAGTTGCCAAGCGTAGTGCTCGCACAGGCCGCAATCCCAAAACGCAGCAGGTGATGCAAATTCCTGCAAAAGCCGTTGTAAAATTTAAACCAGGCAGCGAGCTGGGCAAGGTTGTTAAGTAAACTTGCTCTTTATCTCCATTAGGGGCTGTCTGATTGCCAGGCAGCCCCTTTTGTTTTAATCGATACGTTTCCAAAAGAATAAATCTCCTTGTTTTTCAACCTTTCCGCTTTCGATTAAAAATTGAATAACCTGCAGCACATCTTCCTCATTAACCGTTTCATTGATGGAATCCAATAAATGCCTTATGCTAAGAGGAGAAGTTTTTAATATAGGTTTAATCAGCCCAAGAATCCGTGTAAATTCATAATCGCTGAGTTCTACTTTATTTCTTTTTATACAATAGTCACAATAACCACAACGTCTGCTCTCATTTTCGCCAAAATAGGAGAGTAGAAGTTGGCTACGGCAATGCCTTTCATCGGTAACATAGTGTATCATGGCATCAAGTCGGCGCTGGGCTGCTTCTTTGCGCAGGTAGTAGGTTTCTGGCGAAAGGTAAAACGAATTGGGGTCAATGCGTTCGTTTACGAAAACCAATTGCGGTTTGGTTTTTCGGGGAATGTAGCTAAGAACTTCCATTTGATCAAGTTCATTTAGCAATTTTTCCACATCAGCTACACTTAGCTTGAGGGAAGCAGCAATGTTTTCTTCACTAATTCTGGAATAATCGGTGAAGAGGCCTCCTCCATAAAGCCGTGTCAGTGTTTTAATAAACAAAGTAAAACGTTTGTTTTCAACCTGAAAGCGGTAAACCCCTTCGTTATTAAGCCTGAATACAATCATCGATGGAGAGTCCAATGCATCATTGAGGGCAATATAACCCTCTTGTTCGAGAAGTCTGAGAGCATTGAAGGCAATAACAGGTTTAAAATTATAACGATTCACGAAATCGCTCAGGTCGAAGTCGAAGGATTGGTCTTTTCCGGCTCCCACAGCCAGATTCACATAATTGCCCAAAGCTGAATAAATACTTTTGACCAGTGAAGGTGACGGCCAGGAGTTTTCGAAATGTTCGCGAATTTCATGCAGGTCTGTCTCATCATAGAGTAAAATTCCCCATGCTTTTTGCCCATCGCGTCCTGCCCGACCTGCCTCCTGAAAATAGGCCTCAGGCGAATCAGGAATATCCACATGAACTACATATCTTACGTCGGGTTTATCTATTCCCATCCCAAAAGCATTGGTAGCAACCATCACCTGTGCTTCATTTTTCATCCATCGGAGCTGTTGAGCATCACGTTCTTTGGTGGTTAGCCCTGCATGATATACACCTGCCGTAATTTTATTGTCCATAAGGAAACGGGCTATTTCAACCGTTCGTTTCCGGTTTCTTACGTAAACAATACCACTACCCCCCAGACGCTGGGCTATATTGAGTAAGCGTCTTCCTTTGTCTTGCTCTTTTTGAACTACGTAAATCAAGTTTGGGCGTGAAAAGCTTTTGCTGAGGACATTTTTTTCCTTAAAAGCTAATTGCTTTTGTATGTCTTCAACCACTTCAGGTGTAGCAGTGGCTGTAAGCGCCAGAATTGGAACTTCCGGAAAATAGGGCCTAATCTCGGCAATTCGGAGATAAGGTGGCCGAAAATCGTAACCCCACTGGGAAATGCAGTGAGCTTCATCTACAGCCACAAGCGACAGGTTCATATAAGGCAGCCTGTCGCGAAACATATCGGTGATAAGTCGCTCTGGGGAGAGATAAAGAAATTTCAGATGACCATAGGTTGCGTTATCGAGAACCCGTTCAATTTGATAGTGATTCATACCGGAGAAAACCGCTTCGGCACTTATATTTTTCCGCTTCAATGCCTCCACTTGATCTTTCATCAGGGCAATGAGAGGAGAAACTACCAGACAAAGCCCTGGTAAAGCTAAGCCCGGCACCTGATAGCAAATGCTTTTACCTCCCCCTGTAGGCAACAAGGCTAAGGTGTCTTTTCCGGCTAAAACAGAACGTATTATCTCTTCCTGTAATGGCCTGAAAGTCTGGTGCCCGAAATACTGCCTTAAAATTGCGTGTATATCAGCCTGGTTGCCCATGCAAGATGTTTTTAAATCTTTTCAAAAATATTAAACTTTGCATCAATTTTAATGTAACCTCCTTTGCGTACTTTTGTCAAATCAAATAAAAAACGATGGACCCATTAGTTTACATGATTTTGGTGTTTACCTTTTTCCCTGCTGTTTTATGGACCATTTTTAAGGACAACGGTCTTTCCCCTTACAAGACGCTTATTCCTTTTTATAACTATTTTCTTTGGAATAAACTTATTGGAAAGCCCCTTTACTGGTATTTACTGTTGTTTTTCCCATTCATTAACGTTTTCATGGTTTTTCTGATGATAGTGGAAACTGCCAAATGTTATCAGAAATATGATTTGGGAAATCAAGCCTTAGCTGTGATTTTTCCAGTGGTTTATTTGCCGTACTTAGGCCTTTCTGCCAAAGAAAAATATTTAGAACCTTCTAAACGGCGGGTTATCAAAAAAAGTACACTCCGGGAATGGGTTGATGCCATTATTTTCGCTGTTGTAGCCGCTACCATCATACGCATGTTTCTTTTTGAAGCATATACAATTCCTACATCATCCATGGAAAAGTCGCTACTGGTAGGCGATTATTTGTTTGTAAGCAAAATGGCTTATGGTCCGAAGATACCCAATACACCTATTGCTTTTCCTTTTGTACACCACACCTTACCTTTTACACAATATACAAAATCTTTTGTGGAATGGATAAAATTGCCGTACTATCGATTTCCAGGTTTGGGCAAAGTTAAGCGCAATGATCCGGTTGTGTTTAATTATCCGAGTGGGGATACGGTTATTTTGGAAAGGCAAAACGAGGATTACTACAGAGTCGTACGTATGGCTGAACAGGAGGCCAAATATCGTTTTGGTACCAGATATTTACCCGGTATGGGTAGAAAAATGATTTGGGAGCAATATCATGTTACCTCGAGGCCTGTCGATAAAAGAGAAAATTATATCAAGCGTTGTGTAGCCCTTCCCGGCGATACCCTCCAGATAATCGACCAGCAGGTCTACATTAACGGGCAACCAGGCTTCAATCCACCAGCCATGCAGTTTACCTATCGAATTATTACTGAAGGTCGTCCTCTTAGCCAGAGGGTGTTGGATAAAATAGGAATTTCTTCTGAGGATGCTGAACTTTATAAGGCCTATGGAGTTTTACCCCTTACGGCTGATAAAGCTCAAGAACTCGAAAAAGTGCCCGGAGTGCTTAAAGTTGAAAAAAACCTTATGCCCAAAGGAATGTGGTCCCCCGATATTTTCCCCTTCGATTCTACTTATCGTTGGAATGTGGATAATTTTGGCCCATTATATGTACCCAAAGCTGGCGACGTAGTCGAAATTAACTTGTCTACTTTACCACTCTACCAACGAATTATTGAGGTTTACGAAGGAAACCGAATCGAAGTTAAAGGAAATCAGATTTATATTAATGGAGAAATTGCTAAAACTTATACCATAAAACAAAATTATTACTGGATGATGGGCGATAATCGCCACAATTCTGCCGATTCGCGGTATTGGGGATTTGTACCTGAAGATCACATCGTAGGTAAAGCTGTTTTTGTATGGCTTTCGCTCGATAAAGATAAAACTTTCAGCGAAGGGAAAATACGATGGAATAAAATGTTTAGAATTCCCAAATGAAAGGAAGATAGTGGGTTAAGCTATTGAGAAATTACAGAACAACCCTTTTATCTTCCATTTTTCAATGTTTAAAGAAAAAGAGGCGCTGGAGTTCAGACGCCTCTTTTTCTTAATGAGGAGAGTTAAATAGGGTTACTTAGCAAAACTAATTGCGCGAGTTTCTCGAATGACGGTAATTTTAATCTGACCGGGATAAGTCATTTCTTCTTGAATTTTCTTAGAGAGCTCGTAAGAAATGCGAGTAGCGTCGTTATCGCTGACTTTTTCAGCGCCTACTATTACACGAAGTTCTCGCCCGGCTTGAATGGCAAAAGTCTTTACTACACCCTGATAGGAGAGTGCCATTTCTTCCAGTTTATGTAAGCGTTGCATGTAAGCTTCCACTACTTCGCGACGTGCTCCGGGACGTGCACCAGAAATAGCATCACATACCTGAACAATAGGAGCCAGGAGAGTAGTCATTTCAACTTCCTCGTGGTGAGAACCTATGGCATTGCACACATCGGGTTTTTCTTTATACTTTTCGGCAAGACTCATACCCAGGAGTGCATGAGGAAGGTCGGCCTCGTTTTCAGCTACTTTGCCAATATCGTGAAGCAAACCGGCGCGTTTGGCTTTTTTAGGATTCAAACCTAATTCGGCAGCCATATTTGCGCACAGGCGTGCAACCTCTTTCGAGTGATGGAGCAAGTTCTGTCCGTAAGATGAACGATATTTCATTTTACCGACCAATCGAATAAGTTCAGGGTGCATTCCGTGAATACCCAGCTCCATCACCGTACGCTTACCCGTTTCGATAATTTCTTGCTCGATTTGTTTCTCGGTTTTTGCCACCACTTCTTCAATGCGAGCCGGATGAATACGGCCGTCGGTAACCAGTTTTTGAAGCGAGAGGCGGGCAATTTCGCGGCGGATGGGATCAAAGCTTGAGAGAAGGATGGCATCGGGAGTGTCGTCTATTATGATTTCTACACCTGTAAGGGCTTCCAGAGTACGAATGTTTCTTCCCTCGCGCCCAATAATTCTCCCTTTGATTTCTTCGCTCTCGATGTTGAATACAGACACAGAATTTTCGATGGCATGTTCCACAGCTGTACGCTGTATGGTTTCTACCACAATCTTCCTGGCTTCGTTTTGAGCGGTAATCTTGGCTTCGTCCATGATATCACGAACAAAGGCCATTGCTTCGTTATTGGCTTCTTCTTTAATAGTTTCTATTAATTGAATTTTTGCTTCTTCCTGCGTCATTCCTGAAATTTTTTCCAGAATTTCGGTTTTAAGGCGCAGGGCTTTTTCAAGTTCTTTCTCCTTATTCTCTACCTCTTCCAGCTGGGTTGTAAGGGTGATGCGCATTACTTCTGCTTCCTTGAGCTTTTTTTGCAGCTCTTCACTTCTCAGGTTGAGCTGTTGCTCGCGCTGTTTTAATTTGGTTTCAAGTCGAAGCAGGTTATTGTTTTTCTCATTAATTTCTTGTTCGTTGACAAGTTTTAGTTGGAGAATCTCCTCGCGAGCCTGAGCAAGCTTTTCCTTACGGATGTTTTCTGCCTTTTCTTCAGCTTCACGCAGGATGATACTGCTACGCGATTGTGCATTTTTTCGGATAAAAGCTGCTGTCAGAAAACTTGAAATTACTGCAGCTGCAACAATCAGAATTAAGGTCAATATCACATTCATGGTTGATGAGTTTTTAAGAGGGAAAAGAAAAAAACCCGCGGACAATTTTGAAGAATTGAAACCCCTGTCATACAGGATTAGGGTTGCCCTGTGTACCTCAGACTTCCACTGTTTCCGCCATGCGGAAACCCTGCAAGCAGGGTGTGGTCTGTCTTCAGCAACAGTGAGACTCCCCTTAAGTGATTAATGTTGAGTTTGCAATCTTGATGAATTGCCGCGGGCTGTTTTTTATGCCGGTGTCAAAGAACGTTTAGATGTATGGGTCTATCAATTGTTCCAGGTTTTGAATTCTTTCATTGAGTATTTGTTCGTTATGCATCGTTGTTCGCTTGTCGGTTTCAAGATAAAGTGCCATTTCAAGTGATATCATGGCCAGCAAATCCTGATAATCGGTGTATGAGTATTGCTCGGAATACTTTTTCAACCTTTGGTTTACCTCCAGCGCTGCTTTTCTTACAAGTTCTTCCTCCTCCTTTTTTACTGTTAGCCGATAGTTTCTATCTGCAAGAGTGACGGTTATGGTAATTTCATTCATAAGAAAGATGCCGTACGAACAATTACCCAAGGTCAGGTTGGCTCAATAAACCCAAGCATCTATCAATGTCCCGCACAATTCTTTCAATTTGGGCTTTGATTTCTGCTTTTTCCTTTCCCTGAGTTAATAATTGGGTTAGGGTTTGTGTTTTGTTACGATCGTCCAGGTCACCTAAACGCTCACTCACTTCCTGGAATTGCTTTTTAAGGGCAAGGTTCTCATGCTCTAGCTCCTTGTTCCTTTGTTCCAGTTCCTGAAAACGACTGATGAGGCGAGCGATTTTACCGCCCAGACGGTCTAACTCATTCAGTGATTCAATTTCAGGCATTTATGAGTGATGTTTACAGCTTAATGAACGGATGGCAAAGATAATATAAAATTAAACAAGTTGTTTAATTCTCTCCTTCAGAACTCCCTTGCAATAACTCCGGACGGCGCTGTCTGGTTCGTTCTAAGGCCTGTTCATATCTCCATTCTTTAATTTTTGCCTCATGCCCAGTAAGTAAAATATCGGGCACTTTCCAACCTTTATAATCGGCAGGACGCGTGTAAACTGGGGGTGAAAGCAAGTTGTCCTGGAAAGAATCGCTTAGGGCCGAAGTTTCATCATTCAGGACGCCTGGTACCAGCCTCACAACGGCATCGGCAATTACCGCAGCTGCCAGCTCTCCTCCCGTTAGTACATAATCGCCAATGGAAATTTCCATGTCTATCAAATGTTCCCTGATTCTTTCGTCAACGCCTTTATAATGACCACAAAGAATGAGGATGTTGTTGAATGTCGAAAACCTGTTGGCTAACTTTTGGTTGAAACGTTCGCCATCAGGAGAGGTGTAAATAACAAGATCGTAATTACGCTGACTTTTTAAAGCCTCAATAGCCCGGTGTACAGGTTCAATCATCATCACCATTCCTGCTCCGCCACCAAAAGGATAGTCATCTACACGTTTATGTTTATCTAAAGAATAATCACGGATGTTATGTAAATGAATTTCAACAAGACCTTTTTCTACTGCCCTTTTAAGGATAGAATCTGAAAATGGGCCTGAAAACATTCCTGGAAAAAGGGTCAGAATATCTATTCTCATAAGAAAGGGTAATTTTTTTAACAGTAATTATTACCTTTGTAAACTTTAGAATTAGCTTGTTTGCAAAATTAGGGAAACCTGCAAAAAAGGAACTTTTGCCGATGGAAAAAGCTTCGCAAAGTAAAATAGATATTTCGGTATTACTGGTCGAAGATGAAACCCATGCCAGGATTTTTACCGAGACACTTCTTAACAAAATCGTAACGAAGGTTTATTCTGTATCATCTGGGCAGGAAGGTCTTGAAGTATTTAAAAATCATGCGATTGATATAGTTGTTACTGATATACAGATGCCTCGATTGTCAGGGCTTGACATGCTTCGGCAAATGAAGGTGCTGAAGCCCAACCTGTTGTCGCTAATTACAACTGCTTACGGCGAAACGAATTATTTTCTGCAAGCCATTGAGTTGGGCGTAGACCGATTTCTCCTAAAACCCTTTACTGAAGATACCCTTCACGAGAATATATATTACCTGGCCAATATTGTGCTAAGGGAAGATAGGTTAAGAAAAGAAGAAGAAGCCCGACGTTTGACAGAGGAACAACTTAAGCTCAGTGAAGAAAAGTTTAGGCTTTTTTTTGAGACATCTCCACAAGGAATATTAATCATTGATATCAATTCTTACCTTATTTTACAAGCCAACCAGGCCGCATCAACGATTCTGGGATATTCTATTGAAGAGTTGCAAGGTTTAACAATAAACCATTTATTTAAGGAAGATGATATTCAGCAATTTAAAGTGGTCTCCAAAGTAATTCCTTATGAGGCTTATCTATGGGCTAAAGACAAAAAGGCTATACCTGTAGAACTGTTGACCAGATCGGTGGGATTACAAGGCAAGGAATTCTTGCTGACTTTGTTTTCGGATATAACAGCTCGCAAGCAAGCCGAAGAGCAGATTTATACTTACCAAACAAAACTCGAAGTTCTTGTCGACCAGAGGACTAAAGAGCTTAGCGAGGCAGTTGAAAAACTAACCCAGGAACGAGACCAAAAAAACCTGCTTTATCAGCGTTTGGAGAGAAATATTGAAATTGAAAAATTGGTCTCAAATATTGCTTCCAGGTTTGTAAATCCGGTTTGGAATGCTCTTGACAAAGAGATCTCTTCAGCATTGGAATCAATTGCAGTCTTTTTCGGAATGGAGAGGGCATTTTTCTGGATTTTTGAACCCAATACTACGCAAATGAAATACAGAATCCTCAACTCATCTGAGGATTCTGCTTATGTTCACAGGGTATATCCAGGTTTTGATATTCAAAGCTTTCCTGTAATATACAAAACACTGCATGAAGGTAAAGCTTATATGATTGATGATGAGCATGCGGGTGATGTTTCTTCGGAAGAACATAAATATATCAAGCTCAATAAAGTAAAGCGATTAATTATTTATCCAATTGAACATCATAATGTTTTGGCTGGATTCATAGGGCTTGACTCTGGAAAGAAAGGGAAGCTTCCGGAAAATTTGGAATTCGTTCTTAAAATCACGGGTAAAGTCTTTTTAGATGCTCTCCTTCATTGGCTAAATGCTCTCGAAATTAAAAACACACTGGAAAAACTATCCGCCCTTCTAAATGCGATGCCCGATTTGCTAATAACTGTAAATAGGGAAGGGAAAATATTGGAAATTAATGATAGTGCCTTGCAACTCTATGAGGTGAGTCTGCCCATGTCAAAATCGCTTTCCATGAATGATATTTTGCCCCCTGATATTGCTGCTGTCAGATGGGGTTTTGTGAAGCAGGTTTTTGAAACAGGCAGTAAGCGTTATCACCTTGATAGCTTAGGTACGCGAAAATATGAACATGTATTTTTCCCTGTCAGCTCAGCTGAAAACCAGGTGGAAAGTGTGGGTATATTAAGTAAGGATATCACCCAGGAGTATCTTTATCAACAACAACTCATGGAAAACTACCAGTTGTTGAATACCATCATCAACAGCCTGCCTAATCCCTTGTATTATAAAAACAATGAAGGGAGAATATTGGGATGTAACAATGCATTTCTCGAATTTGCCGGAGTAGAATCTATAGAAGTAATGGGAAAACGACTTGAAGATTTTCTGCCGGCCCCTACAGTAGAGTTGCTTCAGAAAAATGATAAAATACTGTATACCACAGGAGATGTTCAAACCTTTGAAATTCGGGTAGAGACCCAAAAGGCTCATTTTCGAAACATTCAGGTTACAAAATCATTATTTCGAGATGCTCAAGGAAGACCGGCTGGTGTGGTAGGCATATTGGTAGATATCACTGAAATCAAAAGAATAAACGAAGAGCTGAAAATACTTAATGACAACCTATCGAGGCGGGTTGAGGAAGAAGTTCAAAAGGTTGAAAAACAACGCCAGGCGTTAATTCAAAAGTCAAGAATAGAGAGCTTGGGACAAATGGCAGCCGGTATAGCCCATGAAATCAATCAACCGCTGAGTGCCATTTCACTGGCTGTTGATAACGCGCGATTCAAAATTACCTCGGGGCGAATAGAACAAAAATACCTGATGAACAAAATTGAAACCATCAGGCAAAACCTTAATCGCATTAAGTCGATCATAGAGCATGTAAAGACATTCTCAAGACCAGGATTTATTAGTAATTTCACCGAGGTTGATTTGAATAAAGCCGTAGAAAGTGCTCTCATGCTGATTTTTCAACAAATTAAAAGTCAGGATATTCATCTTGTTTTAAAATTGCACCCCGAGCCTTTATTCATTGCTGGTGATATGATTAAGATGGAGCAGATAATTATTAATTTGATTAATAATGCGAAGGAAGCAATTTTAGACAAAGAAGCTCAAAAGGGTGCGTTTTTTAAAAAAATTGAGATTTCAACAGGAATAACTGGAGAAAATGCCTACCTCATGGTCACCGATAACGGAGTTGGCATAGATTCTGTAAATCTCGATAAAATTTATGAACCCTTTTTTACGACAAAAGAAAGTAAACAAGGAACAGGTCTGGGTCTCTCTATAGTTTATTCCCTTATTA
>DDBO01000086.1 GCA_002332755.1 Bacteroidales bacterium UBA2030
GCGTGAACAGGCTGCAAAGTTTTATGAAGTTCACAAAGGCAGGCCATTTTACGAGGGCCTGGTCGAATTTATGTCGTCAGGACCGATAGTGGCAGCTATTTTGAAAAAAGAAAATGCAGTGGAAGCATATCGGGAATTAATCGGATCCACAGATCCCATCAAGGCAGCTGAAGGAACCATCAGAGCCATGTGTGGAACAGATATTCAGCGGAATGCGGTTCATGGCAGTGATTCCGACGAAAATGCACAAAGAGAGGCTTCATTTTTCTTTTCGGAATTAGAGCGATTCGATTAATCGCCAGGAACCATCACCTCATAAGTGCCATCTTCATATAGCACAATTATTTTTTTAACTCGGGTATTTGAGGAAACCTTTGGGCCGGGCGTAAAGGTTTCCTCTCTTTTCCTGGACACTGGTTGTCGTTTTCCCGGATCGGTTATGGGTTGATTACTCTGCATTGCAGGGGTTGATTCCTCATACATTGCTTCACTTTGGCTAAACAAATCTGGTTGTACCACAGAAGGTGAAGCTTTAGCTTTATTTGTGGGTTCTCCTGTGATAAGCCAGTAAATATCAACATCAGGGAAACGATGAATTAATTTTTTAATAAAATCGAGACTAGGCTGATTACGCCCGGAAAGGATATGGGAAAGGCCGCTGCGTTGAATTCCAATGGCTTCTGCAAATTGGGAAGCCGTCATGTTTTTTTCTTGGATAATCTTCTGTAAACGCTCTATCATAATGTTTACAAAATTAAATTATTTTTTCTTTGAAATAAATGTTACAAGTATAAACACTAATAAATGCATTAATTCTTGTGTTTACAAATGTATTAATTATTGTATTTTAAATTATGTCAATTGGTTATACGTATATGAGAAATTTGTGTTACTTCGATCTGAGTACATTTTCAAATCATTATTCATTTAAACTATTAGTTTATATAGTTGGATAAAATTATTGGTTTTTAATTGATTAAATATATTTCATCCTGATTTTATTATTTACAATCATAAACAAACAGCATAACACTTTTTTAAGGGTAGATTAAAGTAAACAAATGTAACAATGTTTAACATTTGTAACAAGAGTAAACCTCCCTATATCTTTCATCCTATCCCAAGGCAAATACTAATTTTGCATTTTTTGCGTATAGTACTGTTTAAGTTTTCAAATTAGGATATGTTGAAATCTAAAAATCCCTGCTGTAAGCAATTTTCAATGCTGGCGGCTTTTCTTTTTCTTTTTATTTGTAGCCCAAAAATTTTCGCCCAAAGTCCAGAAAAAGCATTTAGTAAAGCTTTACATTTTGCCGATAGTGTTTACTCAACAGGAGACTTGAAATCGGCGCGAGCAGCTTACCTATTTGCAAAAAAAATTAATCCTGCTCATCCTGGGGTTAATAATCGTATTGCGGAAATAGACCGCATTCTGGCCCAATCTGCACAAACAAGAACACAAGCCTTGCAAGAGTTGTATTCGGCAGAGGATGCATTAAAGAATAATGATCTTGCAAAGGCAGAATCCGCCCTCGGGGTTGTCGGAAAACTGAATTCTCATGAAAGAGATATTTTGCAGAAATTAAATGAATTACAAATTATACTTAATCAAAAACTTGAATTAGAATATAAATATCAGGATCATATTCATCAGGCTGAAAATCTATTATCTACAGGATATTTTGATAAAGCAACTGTTCAGGTAAATGCAGCTCTTCAGCTTAAACCAGATGACAAGAATGCCACTTTGTTACTGAACTCTATTCAAAACCAAAAGAAACAAGCTGTAGCCAGGTTTGAACCGTTATATGCAGCTGCGAGGTCGGCATACAATCAAAAAGATTATGCTCAGGCGGTTTCTGTTATAAATGAAGCCCTAAAAATTTTGCCTGAACACAATGGTGCCCAGGAACTTTATAATACCTGTGCCGGAATACTCTCCTACCAACAGGAATTGGTTCAGTTGTATTCTTCTATCATTCAAAGAGCAGATAAAGCATTTGCTCAAGGAAATAATACTGAGGCAATTAGCCTTTACCGACAAGCCCTCGATGTAAACCCAGATGAAGAGTATCCGAAAATGCAAATCCGAAAGATTGAAAATCAGGCGGTAGATGCCAAAACACGACAAGAGCAATTTAATCAACTAATTGCCTCTGCAGATGAAGCTTATAAGGCAGCTCAATGGCAACAAGCTGCTTCATTGTACGATGAAGCCTTAAATTTGAAACCGAACGATAAATATGCCACAAGTCGAAAGAAAGAAGCAGAAAGCCGCTGGGCCGAAATCATGCGCAAGGAGAATAATTATCGTTTATGGATTGCTCAGGGCGATAGTCTCTCGAATCTCGAAAAATGGGAACAGGCTGTAGTAGTGTTTACCAAAGCTTTACAAGTAAAACCAGAAGAGAATTATCCGAAACAAAGATTAACTTTTATTAATACATTATTAAATAACAGGAAAGAAAATCAAAGGCAGTTCGATGCTTTGCTGGTTTCAGCCAGACAGAATATGAAAAAAGCGGCATGGGACGCTGCGAGAAATGACATCAACGAAGCACTTAAGTTAATTCCCAATGATTCTCAAGCACTGGCTATTCTGCGTCAGATTGAACAAGCAGAGCATGATGAGAAAGCATCTATAGCTCAATACTTAACCCTTAGAAGTTTAGGCGATAGCTTAATGAAGGAAGGTGCCTGGCAGCAAGCGATTGATGCTTACACAGAAGCTTTGACAATTAAAAAAGACGACCCTTATGCGAAGGGCAAAATTACGGAGGCCAAAGCTGAAATAAAAAAACAAGGTGAATATCTCGCAGGTATAAATAATGCTGAAAGATTGATGAAAGCAGGCCAATGGGAAGAATCGAAGCAAGCTTATCGCTTATTGGCCGAAAAATATCCTTCCGAAACCCTACCCCGCCAGAAAATATTGATTATCGACAGCCTAATCACAGATAAGCACAAAAAAGAAGCAAGGGTTAGTCAACTTTTGCATTCTGGCGATTCACTCATGAGTGCAAATAAACCAGGTGAAGCTCTAGAAAAATATAGTCATGCTCTGGAATTAAAGCCTAAAGATACTCAAATCAGGAAGAAGGTTGACTTGGCTCAGCAAAAGTTCCAGGAAATGAATGCAGAAGAGGCTCTTCTTTCATCCTGGAGGAAGGAAGCAGACCTACTTTTCTCTAACATCAAATACGATGAGGCATCTACTCTCTACAGTAAAATATTGAAATTAAGGCCTAATGATGTTGAGGCTAAACGAAAGCTTACCTTAAGTGATTCTTTAAATAAAGTCATGTTAGACCTTACGGAGAAAACAAATAGGCTTAAACTGGCTGCTGATCGCAATTTTGAAGCCAGGAAATGGCAGGATGCATTGGATAATTATCAACAATTACTGGCCTTGACACCAAACAATAGTGAAGTATCTGCACGAATAGAGATCTGTCGGAGAGAAATAGAAAATGAGATAAGGTTAGAGAATAATTTTAAACTTTGGATGAGAGAAGGTGATTCCCTTTTTGCCATTCAACAAATAGAGGACGCTGCCAGTAGGTACCAACAAGCTTTACAATTGAAGCCTGAAAATACCGAGGCCAAATCGAAACATGATAATGTTATTGGCATTCTCATAGAGAGAAAGTTAAAAGAAGAACAATATGTCCAACTCATCAAAGAGGGCGATAGCCTCGAAGCGTTGGGGGAATGGATAAATGCACGCCAGCGATTTGAACTATCACTTCAAATAAAACCCTCTGAAACATACCCTAAACAGAAAGTTGAGTCTTTAGGGAAAATTATAAAAGACATGGAAGCCAAGGAAATGGCTTTCGAAGCAGCCATGCAGAAAGGAGAAACAGCTTTAAGCAATGGACAACTTGAAAAAGCTCTAGAACATTTTGCTAGTGCTATTGAAATAAAGCCTGAAAATATTAAGGCCAGAGCCAAAATAAACGAAGTCAACGCTAAAATTGCTGAAAGAATAGAACAAGATCGCAGATATTCCATGTTGATAAGCAAAGCCGACAGTGTTTATTCTGCCGGTGATTTAAATGAAGCTGTAAATATTTATAAAGAAGCATTGTCGATAAAGTCTTCTGAAAATTATCCGGCAAAACGTATTTCACAAATCGAAAAGGAAATCAGCGACAAAGAATTCATGGAAAATAGTTATGTACGGGCCCTTGCCACAGCGGATAGTTGTTTCGATGTCCGGCTTTATAACGACGCACTGAAAGCCTATCTTAGAGCAACCCATTTCAAACCTCAAGAAACCTATCCTCATGAAAAGATAAAGATTATCAATGAAATCCTTACCAAGCCACGTGCGGTTGAAGGGATAACCTATGAAAGGGCTCTTGAATCTGCTTTACGGGATGAAGCTGCTGGCCGCTGGGGCCTTGCTTTTGATAATTATCTGATAGCTATCCATTTGGAACCGCATCGCCAGGAAGCTGCTGATGGATTGAAACGGTCGCTTGCTGCTGCCTTAAACGACACCACAGCAATTATAGAAAAAAGAAGTCTAACCTTGAATCCCGGTGCAGGAAACCGCTTTGAATTACCGGCAGTAGCCAGAAGCAGCCGAGCCATTATAGTTGTGACCCTTTCCAAACAGCCTGCTGAAGATTCGAAAATTGTTGTTAATTACGGAAAAGGAGTAACTACAACCGGAGGAATAGTACTGCGTATTCTCAAAAACCCGGTTACCAACACTTTCATTGGACAATTAGGCGGCCAGGTTGGATGGGATGATGACAATCGTTGGCTAAACCTCATTCCTGAGCCTGGCAATCTCCAAGTCGACGCAATTATTATTACAGGACGTTAATGCAGGGATGTATTTCTGAATAAGATGGAAAAGGCTATCATTTCTTTGGTGGCCTTTTTCTTTTTGTCTTTTAAAGCATAAATCAACAATAATAGAGTTACCCTAGCGCATTAAAAAATGAGAGATGTCCTTTTTTAAATAAAGTTAACATAAACTTTAATTTAAGGCCAAAAATCATTTCCAGGAGTCTGATACTTTTGCCGCAGTCGAAAGTTACACTGATTTCGATGGTGAAAAATTATTAACAATACATCTTGCAATATACTTATAATATTAATTATCAATAATTTATCCATTAATAACTTTTCCTAAAGATTCATCAAAACTGCTTTTAAACTTAATAATTTTACATTGCTAAAACCTAAACCAAAATCACAATTCTATGAAGCAATTTTTCCGTAGTATTTTGCTGATTTCCCTGCTATTGTTATCTGCAGGCGTAGTTTTCTCACAGGTTACCACTTCCGGTATTAATGGTAAAGTCACCGGAAAATCAGGTGAATCCTTACCGGGAGCCACGGTTTTGCTCGTGCATGTGCCCTCAGGCACTCAATATGGGACTACAACCGACCTCAACGGGTTTTACAGGCTGCCTAATGTTAACGTAGGTGGCCCATACACCCTTAAGGTTTCTTATGTGGGTTATGAAACCTTTACGAAGGAGAATATCTACCTTACGCTGGGTCAATATTCACGCATCAATGTTGACCTTACGGAAAAGATGTCGGCATTGGCAGGTGTTGAAGTGACAGCCGAAAGAGCAGCGATCTTTGACCTTAACAGAACAGGTTCAGAAACCAATGTTACTCGCGACAAAATGGAAAAGATGCCAACCATTAGTCGCAACATCACAGATTTCACCCGTTTCACACCACAAGCTCGCGTCCAGGAAACCAGTGATGGACCTAACCTGACTGTTGCAGGAATGAACAATCGTTATAATTCGATTTTCATTGACGGTGCTGTCAATAATGATGTATTCGGTTTAGCTGGAAGCGGCACCAATGGCGGTCAAACCGGAATAAGTCCTTTTAGTATTGATGCTATTGAACAGTTCAATATTGCCATTGCGCCTTATGATGTTAAACTAGGAGGATTTGCCGGAGCAGGTATCAATGCTGTTACCCGCAGGGGAACGAACGAAATACAGGGTTCTGCCTATTATTATTTCCGTAACCAGGATATGGCCGGTAAAACTCCCACAGATGATCCTGCCGTGGAAAGAAAGAAACTTCCAGACTTTACCGCAAAAACTTATGGTGTACGCCTTGGCGGCCCCATTATTAAGGACAAACTCTTTTTCTTTGCCAATGCTGAACTACAAAAGGATGAAACTCCTCAACCATTCGATTTTACTACATACGAAGGAAGTAGTTCTAAAGATAAAATCAATCAATTGGTTGAGAAAATCCGTTCGTATGGTTATGAACCGGGAAGTTTTGAAGGGGTAACCAAAAAGCTGGAAGGCACAAAGCTTTTCGGACGTATCGACTGGAACATTAATTCTAAACACAAGCTCACCTTCCGTCATCAGTACACCAAGGGAACCAAAACTGAGCCTGGCTATCAGAGCAAAACCAATCTCACCTTCGAAAATGCCGGTATTTATTTCCCATCGGTAACGAATTCATCTGCGCTGGAACTTAAGAGCATTTATGGCAATAAATTCGCTAATAACCTCATCATCGGAGCGACCTTCGTACGCGATGACCGCGATCCTATGGGGGCAAATTTCCCTTATGTAAGTATTAGGGATGGTAAAGGCACTATTAATTTCGGCAGCGAACAATTCTCGACCGCCAACCAATTAAATCAGGATGTTATCACCCTGACCGATAACTTTGAATGGTATAATGGGAATCATACCTTTACTTTTGGCACCCACAATGAGTTTTACAACATTTATAACCTGTTTATTCGCCAAAACTATGGGGTCTATACCTATAATAGTTTAGATGAGTTCTTAAACAATGATACAGCCGCTCAGTATGACCGTACCTATTCCCTCACAGATGGTATGACGGGTGACGGTAGCTCTGCAGCTACTAAATTCAAAGCATTACAGTTAGGTTTTTATGTTCAGGATGAATATCAGGCGCTCAACAATTTAAAACTTACTTTTGGCGCAAGGGTTGATATCCCCATGTTCCTGACAGATCCTACTGTTAATGAAGACTTTAATACAAATATTCTTCCTATTCTTGAAGAGAACGGCTGGGATTTGATGGGAGCCAAAACCGGACAGATGCCAAAACCGCAACTCTTGCTAAGCCCAAGAATTGGTTTCAATTGGGATGTGTTCGACAATCAGCAGACCCAGATTCGCGGTGGTATTGGTATTTTCACCAGCCGTATCCCCTATGTATGGCCGGGTGGTGTATACAACAACAATGGCCTGATGCTTGGCGGTACGCGTATTACTTATGCAACCAATCCTACCAGTCCTTACCTCGTTTTCAATCCTGATTGGAACAACCAGCCCGGATGGAAACCTGGCGACCCAGTGACCCCCTCAGGACAAATCGACCTTTTCGCAAAAGATTTCAAATTCCCTCAGGTTTGGCGCATGAGCCTCGCTGTTGACCAGAAATTACCTGGCGGATTCATTGCTACGGGTGATGTAACTTATACTAAAAATATTAACAACGTAGTTTACTACAACCTTGCTTACGTGAAGTCAGGGCTTACCCTTACCGGAACGGGTGACAATCGTCCGCTGTGGAAAAAAGTTTCTGGCTTGGGTAAATACACCGATATCATCATGGCTAAGAACACTTCCCTGGGAGAGACTTATAACCTGACTGCTCAGATTCAAAAAACTTTCGAAAACGGCCTTTACACCAGTTTGGCATACACATTTGGTGCTGCTAAATCGATGAACGATGGACAGTCGTCGCAAAACAGTTCTCAGTGGAGGGTACCCAATGTAAGAGGTAAAAACGACCTGGATTATGGAATTTCCGATTTTGATATGGGACATCGCATCGTTGGTCTTGTATCATGGAAAATTAACTACCTTAAGAACTTTGCAACTACCATCGGGGTATTCTATAATGGCCAAAGCGGACAGCGCTTCTCATGGGGCTATCAGGACAACAGTAAATCGTGGTTGGGTGAAGACAACCAAAGCCTTGAGCTAATGTATGTTCCTAAAAATGAAAGTGATATTGTATTGCTTGATGTGAAAGACAAGGATGGCAACATTATCCTCAGCAAGGAACAACAGTGGGCCGACCTAAATGCCTTTATCGAAGGCAATAGCTACCTGAAATCTCGTCGTGGAATGTACGCCGAACGTAATTCATCCCGCACCCCCTTCGAGCACAATTTCGATCTTCACCTGGCCCAAGACTTCTACATCAATGTTGCCGGTAAACGCAACACCTTGCAGCTTACCTTTGATGTCTTTAATCTTGGAAACCTGATTAACAAAGACTGGGGAAGAAAATACTACGTTTCTAGCTACTATGGCAATTATCCCCTGCTTACCTTCCAGGGTCTAAAGGAAGATGCACAGGGTAATAAGACCATTCCCACTTTCACCTTCCAAAAGCCTAAGGGTGATGTTTGGAGCATCGACGATAGCGGCTTGATTAGCTCTCGCTGGCAAGGCCAGATCGGTATTCGTTATATTTTCAATTAATAAATTGAAATTGAAATTAGAGCCCGCCCACGACGGCGGGCTTTTTTATTGCATCTTTCACCGGCAAAAATCCTCTGTTTACCTCTATCCACACTTTGAATAACCGATATAATGTGCAGAGGTTTTACTGTCTTCCTATTTTTGTACAAAATCGATAAAAAAATATCTATGTCACAACAACAAAAAAACAATCTCATTATAGGATTTTTGCTCATCATGGCTGGTATTGTAGTCCTATTGAGCAAATTTGCATTATTGCCTCACTTGATTTCGCAGATTATTTTCAGCTGGCCCATGTTGCTTATTGTGATAGGCATTATCAGCTGGACAAAAAAGCAGAGAAGTACGGGTAACTTGCTTATCCTGATCGGCATAGTTTTTCTGATACCCCGAACAGGCCTAATTCCGGGGTGGTCAATGGATAAATACTGGCCTATATTTCTAATTGTTTTTGGTATTTATCTAATATTGAGGCATTACAAAAAATCTCAGGGAGAAAATCCTCACGCCTACACTCATTTTCGGCAGCAAGGCAGCATTGAAGGTGAATATTTTCAAGAAGCAGCTTTCTTTGGGGGCAGTGAGAAAAGCATTATTTCCAAAAACCTGAAAGGTGGCCGTGTGCAATGCATGTTTGGTGGGGTTGAGCTGAACATGACCAATGCCGAAATTGATGGACAGCAGGCCATGCTGGATATTTATGTTGCTTTTGGCGGTATAGAAATTATCGTTCCCCCCACCTGGATTGTAAAATCAGATATAACACCGATATTGGGAGGATTTTCTGATAAACGCTACATAAGGCCCTCAGAAAATGCCCCAATTCTTTTCATTAAGGGAACCGTAATTTTCGGCGGGTGTGAAGTGAAAAGTTACATTTGAGATCTTTTGCCATGCGATTGCTACTGTTTTGCTCGCTGTGTGCACCTATATGGCTCGCCTGGGTTATTGGCCTTTTTTTATATCATCAATATGCCCTGACAAGTATTGCTGAAACCCCATGGTCCCTGCTTTTAAGTGCAGGACTCTTATTTCCCCTGCCTGTTTTTGGTTTATGGTTTTACGCTGGTGCGGCCTCGGCACAAAGTCAGCCGGGTAAACCCAAAATATTGGAAATTTCG
>DDBO01000060.1 GCA_002332755.1 Bacteroidales bacterium UBA2030
ACAATAGGGGGCCAAACCACATTCACCCTTCATTCGTGCATTCGTGGCTTATAAAAAGAGAAAGGCCGGCAGTTTAATCTCAACCACCGGCCTAAGTTTAAGCAATATTCCTTTTAGGTCATTGTTGCCGCTTGCGAAATGCCTCCAATCCCGAATCCAGGAAACGGATAAAGTTGTCCACGTTTAGATCGTAGGCCTTGGGAGGCACCAACTGATTCCCATCGGGATCGAGCAACACATAATAAGGCTGCGCATTCACATTAAATCTTGAAATCTGAAAGTCAGCATATTTTTTACCAATCGTCTTTTTTACCTTGCCATCATATGACGAAACAATCCACTCGTTTTCAGGAAGTTCGGTCTTATCATCCACATACAAAGCAATAATAACGAAATCATTTTTCAAGCGCTTTAAAACTTCAGGATGCGACCAGACCCTGGCCTCCATCTCCCTGCAGTTTACACAACCATGTCCCGTAAAATCAATAAAGACAGGTTTATTCAGCTTTTTAGCGCAGGCCAGTCCTTGCTCATAATCAAAGTATCCTTCGAGGCCATGCGGAAGGTGAAGGAATTCCGAGTATTTGGGTTTGTCACAGGTTTCGTTAGTTGTCCCGGGAAAACTGGCCGTCTTTCCACTTTCCATGATCAATTTGGCATTGTCGCGAATCACCTGGTTCAAGTCGAAATCGTGGGACGACTGAGGAGGCAGATAACCTGCCAGTGCCTTGAGCGGAGCACCCCACATGCCGGGTATCAGGTAAACAACAAAACTAAAAGTAATGATAACCAAAGTCAGGCGAAACACTCCAATGTGCGTAACCTCCGAATCGTGTTTGAAACGTATTTTTCCCAACAGATAAAATCCCATGAGTGTAAACACCACGATCCAAATGGCGATGTAGATTTCGCGGTCGAGTATTCCCCAGTGATAGGTCTGGTCGGCTACGCTCAGAAATTTCAGACCCAAAGCTACTTCGATGAAGCCCAATACAACTTTAACAGAATTGAGCCATCCTCCTGATTTAGGCAAATTGCTGAGCCAACCCGGGAACAAAGCAAAAAGGGTAAAAGGCAGGGCAAAAGCGAGGCCAAAGCCAAGCATACCCACAATGGGCTTTAAAATTTCTCCACTGGCTGAAGCCACAAGGATAGAACCTACGATGGGAGCGGTACACGAAAACGAAACCAGAACCAATGTAAATGCCATGAAAAAGGCACCCACGAGCCCCCCTTTGTCGGCTTTTTGGTCGGTTTTTGTCACCAGCCAGCTGGGAAGCACGATTTCGAATGCCCCGAAAAAGGAAGCTGCAAATACCATGAAGATGAGGAAAAAGAAAAGGTTGGGCAGCCAGTGAGTACTCAGAAAGTTGGCAAAGTTGGCTCCCAGCGTCAGTGCGACCGCGGTCCCAATAATGGTATAGATAGCAATGATGCTGAATCCATAAAAAATGGCCTGAAACCGGGCTTTGGCTTTGTTGGTTTCATCGTGCATAAAGAAACTCACCGTCATGGGAATCATAGGAAAGACACAGGGGGTAAGAATGGCAAGCAATCCCCCAAGGAATGCCACCCAGAAAAACAACCACAGCGAAGAAGTTGAATTGCTGTCGGTTCCTTCGGTGGCTGTAACTTCTTCAGCAGCAGTTTGAGATGTCTTAATCTGTAAAGGCTCTACCAGTGAACTTCCCTTACCGGTATCAGTGCTGGAGGTTGCTGTAGTGGTTGAAACAACTTCAGAAGCAGCACCTGCACCCGGGGTTAGGGTAAATTCAAACTCAACCTCGTTGGGAGGAAGGCAGCGGCTGTCGTCGCAACACATGAATTCGAGAGCTCCCTTAACTTTAAAGGGCCTGTCAACCAATGCTTTAACTTTTTGAGTAAAAACAGCTTTATGGTCGAAGTAGGCCACTTCCATCTCGAAGTTGGGGTCATACATCCGTTTAGGACGAGGCTCTTCTACCTTACCTACCAGCTGGAAATCGGAGGATGGATCGAAGCGGAAGGAAGTGGGTACCGGACCGCCCTCCTGAATGTTCTGAGAATAAAGATGCCATTTGTTCTCGATGGTGGCAGTGAAAATCAGTTTAAACTCCTTCTCACTGATTTTTTCGTGAGAGAAACTCCATTTTACAGGCTCAAGCACCTGGGCGTAGAGAACGTTTGAAGCCAGGGCCAGTGGCAAGATAAATGCCAGCAATAATCTACGAATTCTCATAATTTATGTTGCTTGTTGATTTTCTTACTCAATACATTATTCCACAATGGCCTTTTCCGCTGCCTGAATCACCTCGTCTTTTCTGTCACCAGAAGTAAAGGTGAGGATTGCCACCACCTCACAGTTATTGGCATTCCAGTTGTCAGGAAGGGTAAATGTATGATTAAAAGAATAATAGGCATTCTTTGCAAGGTTAAAGCCATCGTTAACGGGCTCTCCCCAAACACCATTAATACATGCGCGGAGAACGTGCTTATGTTTATAATCAAGAATATCGGGCACAGAGCCAACCGAAGTTTTATTATTTTTCTGAGGCGAAACTATATCGTTTTCTATGATTGATAAGGTGAGATTTACAGGGCCTGTGAGGTCAGCAAGAGCTTTCACCTTAGTTTTTACCTGAAGCTTACGTGAAGAGGGATTCCAATCATTTTGAATTGTAATATAAGCTTCGGGCTCAGCCTCTAAAGCAGCATTCAAGGCAGCTTCCCATTTATCGGGTGTAAGCCGAAGGGTGGCATTGAAAGGCTTACGGTTGAGGATACCTGTGGGATACGACATAATGCCGAAATAATCATGCAAAGCAGTTCCTTCGGGAGTTCTGTAATCGGCAGTATAGTTGCCACTGCCATCGGGAGAGGCGAAATAACCGGCATGCACGCCGATGATGATCAGCTGCCCCGGATGGGCCAGCGAAAGCTGATGAGCCAGAGCAGCTGCCTCAGGGCAGTTCACACATTTATGACCTGTATAATCCTCAAGCAATACAATGCGTTTGTAAGTGGTATCTTCTATGTTTTGGCCTGTATCTATATGTCGTTCAACCAGTTCTAAATAAGGAGTCTCCACTTTTTCACAGGCAAACAACAGCATCAGAAGGGAGGCAAATAAAGGGAATAAATATTTTCTATTCATAACGATGTCAAAATTATTCTATGATTAACCATTAAAGTGTGGAGGTAATGGTGAGCCCAAAACCCGTATAAGCCGGAACATAGCGGCAAATACCACCTACGCAGAGAAGGCCTTCACGTTGACGACCATAGCTGAGAGAAATGCGGGATGATTTGATGGAATAACCGGCAGAGACGCCAAAGTAATGCAGTTGGTCTTCCTCCACCGGGTTACCATAATTGTATTCGTCCATAATCGAAAAAAACCAGTGCGGTGCGATAGTATATTCAAGGGTAGCACCCATCCAGTCGCCTTTGTCTTGTTGGGTAAATAATGCTTCAAGCTCGAGGCGTAAAGCCTTTTTATCATCCAGTTTCCAGGTCATGTCGAGCACACCAATATTGGTATAAATTTTACCATATTCATTGTTGTGGCCTTCGATTACGTCTTTGTTGTAAATCTGGCTAAACCAGGCGGCAGTGGCTTTGAAAGAAGAAGAAAATTTGCGAAAAACCTGCACTTTTAAGTCTTGGTAGTATATCTCGTCGCCAAAAGTAAAAAATGGAGAAGTATAGCCCAGAGTACCCGTTGAATCCACAGGGATGCCGGGAGCCGGACTTTCCTTCTTTATACTGTTTACCCGCGCAAAATAAATTTCGACATCAGTGCCATACTTACCACCCAAAGCAGAATTGCGGGGGATTTTATAATTTATTTGTCCCTGAATGGCCATCTCCCCGTTGGGTTGAGTGGCATATGGATACATATTGGCAAAAGAATAAGCGTGGACCATGGTAACAGGAGGCAGGAAGTTAATATCAAGCACATTTCCCTTTTCATCCATCCTTGATTTAAACCCCATATTGTCGATACGTTTGGCCATTAACTGCACTCCAAATCCTTTTCTGCTGTAGGTAATTTGAGTGAGCAGGGCTTGGCCTCTGCGATAGATGTAATTATTAAGTGCAGAAGGATTGGGATCTTTGCCTACATATTCCGTCATCCAGCTCCAGTTTCCATAGCCCAGGTTTGCCAAAACAGACCAGGCACCCACATTAGAGGGCAATTTATATTCATACTTCTCATAACTTCCCTGATTATCAATAGGGCGGATAAGCGTCTTGGTGGTCATTTTTTCGTATTTGCTCACCACCCCGGTACCCAGCGAGATTTTCCATTTGCTCTCGGCCAGGGTTGGAAAAATTTCATTGAGGTTGGCATCAGCATAAACACCTCTGACAATGCCCCTGTTGTCGGATTCAAATTTTTCCCAATAACTGCGCTGATAACCTGCCACTGCCCTTAAGCTCACTCCCTCAATGGGTTTGAAGTGAGCGCTCAGTCCGTTAAGAGCATTGTCGTAACCCAGGCTCCATTCCTCGTAAGTACGCAGAATCATACCAGAGCCAAATTGCTCGTAAATACTACCTGCCGACACAGAAAACTTATCGACCTGATACCTTGCATACCAGTTGGCTATACCATTACCTTTCAAATCGGCAGGGAAACCCAACATGGGGGGCATGAAGGCCTCGTAGCGCAGGCCTGCTGAAAAATTTTGCAAAGTATAGTTTACCTGGGTATATCCATTGATACCCATACGTTTTCCAGCCAGGGAGGTCTTATCGATACCCAAGGCTTTGTCGTTAGTATAATAAGCGGCATCGGTTTGAAAGGTGGCATTCACCGATGATTTTTCTGCAAGGTCCTGAGCAGTTACACTTTGAAACAAGAAAAGGCCCGCCAAAACGGGTAGCAGAAATTTCTTCATAGGTATTTTATTCTTCCTTTAATAAAACAATTCCCGTCATTCATTATTCGAGGCTTTCGCCTTTATTTAGTTTGCGGATAACATTAATAAGCTCGAGCTCACCTCCTTCAGAAAAAGAAGTATGTTGCCACACGATATTCCCTTTGCCGTCGATAACGAAAGTATGGGGGATAAGGTTCACATTCATAGCTCTTTTAAAATCACCATTGGGGTCAAGCAGAACTTCCATATCCCATCCTTTTCCTTCTACAAAAGGCTTCACACGGGAAGATGAACGAGCATCATCTATTGAAACAGCAATAAATTTAACCCCGGTTTCAGCAACCCAGTCGGGATAGACCTCAGCGATTGTTGTGAGTTCTTTTATGCAAGGCTTACACCATAAAGCCCAAAAACTGATAATCATGGGCTTTCCGTTATTTGTCAGTTGGTCGGTTTTTACACTCTGACCATCCAAATTTTTGACTGTCACGGAGGGTAGTTTATTGCCCTGTTGTTGTGCAAAGCTTTGATTATAAGCAGTTAAACAAAGTAAAATAAGTAAAATTGGTAATTTTCGCATAGGGTTAAAGTTTGGCGCACAAAGTTATGTATTTAGTCAGATATGTATCATTATTTCAAAAATATAAGGTGGGAGGCCATTGGAAGCAAAGGGGAGTTAACCAAAATCCTGGATGCGACCTTCCCACCTTAGGGGTTTAATTGTTTTTGGCCGGCGAATGTAAAAATGCATAGAAGCCGGTTTGGAAAGAGCGGGTGCTTCCTTTACGAAAGCTATGCAAAAATATTTTCAACCGGTACTGTATCCAAATTTTTCTCTACTATAGCACCTCTACAACAGCGGTATTTTCGTTAGAAACAAACCATAAGAAAACTCTACAAAATCAACAGGCAAAATATTAATATTCAATGCTATATTGATCAGAATACTTCTACACTTGCGAAATTTTAAAAGGATGAACAGGTAACTCAGGTCAGGTTTTGTAAAAAATTAACCAGGCTTTCATCACTGGATAAGTTTAGTTTCTTGCGAAGCCTGTAACGGCTCATTTCCACCGCTTTTACCGAAACATTATTCAGCGAGGCTATATCTTTCGACGACAGGCCAATGCGCAACAATCCGGCCAGGTCCTTTTCGTGGGCAGTTAATGAAGGGCAGACTTCTTCTAAGCGTTTGAAAAAAGTTTGATGGGCAGATTCCACTTCTTTGCGGAAACGATCGAGGTCTGCGTTCAGCCGGTGTTGTTGGTTCAGGCGATGAAGCAGGGCCGCGGCGCATTTTTCCTTTTCGTCGTCTTTGGCATAACGAAGGCTTTTAATCTGCTCCTTCAGTTGATTTATAAATTCATTTTTTTGGGCAATAATCAAGGCCAGATTGGTCAGGTGTGCTGATTGAACTTTCAAATCTTCCATCAGCTGCTTTTGCTCCAGATCGCGGGCTTTCATTTCGGCTTCCATTAATGCCTGACGAGTATGGGCCAATTCGGTTTCACGTCGATAATTCAGCGCTTCTGACAATCTTCGCTCCTTTTCGCGGTGATACAGAAGCCATGCAATAATAATTGCCAACAGGATGCCCAGTATTGAAAAATAAAGAATAATCCTTTGGGTACGCGCCAGGTTATGGCTTTTTTCTTTTTCTAAGGCAAGTTCAGCTTCTTTTTTCTCATAGTCGTAACGAGCCTGCAAACGGGCTATCTCTTTGCGGTGGCCAATAATATTGAGAGAATCAGCCCAGGCTATACGGTCATTGAGCCATCTATAGGCCTGTTTGTAATCACCTTGCGCAGCAAATGCCTCAGCTAATAAACCTGCCAATTCCAACCGGCTCTTTATTTCTCCACCTCTGGCAGAGTATTCATAAGCTTTAAGCCCTAATTGAATAGCCCTGTCTGTTTGTTTTTTTTTCAGTGCAAGCAGTGCCAGTCCTCTCCATGCCTCAGTCATTAAAAGCGCATCCTGGGCAGACCCTAACTGAAGCACTTCATTAAAAAAAGTTTCTGCCTCAGCCAACCGTCCCCTTGCCATGGCCAGATTACCCCTGCGCAACAGATCCTCGGTAAGGCCACGAATATTTTCAAACCTACGATTAATTTCCTGAGATTGCTTGAAACAAGCATCAGCCGAATCATACTGCTGATCCTTATAAAATACATCTCCCATAATGGCAAACACGGTGGCTGTGGCGGCCAGGTTTCCTGTCGCATTCAACAATCCTGAGGCTTTTCGCAGGTTTTGCAGCGATTTTTCTAAGTCACCCAATTCAGCGTAGATTTCTCCTATGCGCTGCCATATTTCGGCCAACAACACCGAATTACCCTGATTTTCATTTTCTTTTAGAATTTTTAAATAAACCTCTAGTGACTTTTCGTACATACCCTGCCTGGCTAAAATATTGGCATAATCGAGCGAAAGCCTCTGCTGAAGGGGGCGATTGCCCGAAAGTACAGCATGAGCCAACGCCTTGTTAATCTCTCTGGCAGCAATCCGATAATTACCTTTAAACATCCATGTATTGGCAAGCGTTCCGGTAATTTCCGCCATTCGAGTGAGATATTCCTTGTACCGCGGTTCATCGGGTGAAGTCATTTTCAAAAGGTTTTCCAAAACATCGGCAGAAACAGCCAAACAAGATAGAGCTGAATCATATTGTTTTTCTTCCAGAAAAATGTTCCCCGCCAGCCAACGCGCCGAAACATAGCCATCCCAATTGCTTTTATGCTTAAGCAGAGGAGCAGCCTTTAATGCGAAATAGCGAGCAGAATCGAGTTGTTTCTCCAATAAAAAACCGGAGGCCAGATTAAGCATTACTTTTGCCTGCATTTCAGGTTCCGCGTGAAAAGCAAGTCTCAACCACCGATTGTAGTAAAAAGAAGACTTCCTGAAATCGGTGGCTATATTGTGATAAAAATCTCCCAAATACAAAGCAGTCTGGCTTACATACAAAGGATGGGCCATGGATTGTGCACTATGCCAGGCCAACAGAGCTGCTTCCTCCGCAAGGCGAGGATTTGACATCTGCTGACGGGTTGCAAAGTCAATCAGTGCTTCGATTTTTTTACCGGATTGAAGCCGTGCAATACGACGAAGCAGAGAGTCGGGAAGGGTAGCAACCGCCTGGTTTACAATAAAAATGCAGCAAAAACTCCAGAAAAGACACCTTTTCATCCTTTGGACGTTTACCGGCAATATTGGTCGATAACCTTACTGATAGCATCCTGACACACCCGGCAGAAAGCCTGCTTGTTGCGGGTAAACATAATACAATCGGTTTCAGCTCTGTAGAGACCATAAGGCTGGTAACCTGCCCCTTCGAAAGCACCTACCTTACCCGTATATTTCATCTTGGCAATCGCCTCGCGTTCATGGGTTCGTTCAAATTCAAATAAAGCTTCCATCACCTCCTCGGGTTCACCCCGTTCGCGAATGGCTTTGCGTTGCTTCTGAATCTCATAACTAAATTTATCGAATTCCTCCTTATCCCAGGGCGTGGGAATGGGCGTACCTTCCTCTACCAAATGCTTCCATTTAAGGTGGGCCGGATCTTTGAGGGCAGTAATATTAAGTTCCCAGGGTTCAATTTCAATATCAGGGGCTTCGTACGAAACCGCTGAGGTGTAATATTCATCAGCAAGAGCCGCAAAATGATGACCAAACTCGTGTACAAAGATGTAATCCGAAAATTTATTGTCGGCAGCCACCGTCGCATACAGGTTGTAAATACCTCCGCCACCGTAAGTTCTTTCATTCACCAAAATAAAAGTGAAATCATAAGGCACGGAGGCGGCAACGTCTCGTAGTGTGCGGTTATCAAATCCAAGAACATAACGTTCGGAATCGAAAGCACCGTAAGTAAGCGACAGGGCGCTGCGGCGGAAAACACCCGGGTGAGGCTTGTTGATACCTTCCATGGCACAGGGGGTCCATACTGCTCTGACATTAAAATCAGACCTGCGGGTTTTAAATGGTTCGACTTTAAAAAGTTCGCCCACCAGCCTTTCTACATCGGCTTTAAATTTCTCTTTCTGGGACTGGGCATATCCGTCGCCCAAAACCACAATATCCACTTTATTTTCAGGTTTACCATTGCAAAAAACCTCCCACCATTCATACATAGAGGGCAATGGAGCTGGGTTTACATTTCTTGCTGTTGGGTTAATACTCGTTTGCCAGATTCTACGAAAGGAATTGTCGGGTTGACGCTTGCTAATATGCAGAACTACAGGATCTTTAGGCCAGGGAAAACGCAATGATTCTTGAAAAGTCCCCCAATTTTCAGCTTCCGGTGTAGTTTGCCATTCTCCGAAAATGCTGGCAAAACCTCTGCTATAGATTATACGTCCGGTGGCAGCATCTTCTATCTCAAAAAAATACGGGCCTAATTTTAATTCATCCAACAGATGGATTTTACTTCCCGGCCAAGGTCCATCATTAAGCATTCGGTCGGGGGCAAAAATTTCTTCAGATGCATTACCTGTGTGGAAAAAGTCGAAGCGAAGGGTGGAGTCTTTGAAAAATTCATTAAAATTCACAGATTGTCCAGAGAGCACAAGGGAGCAAAAGACCCCAGAAATCAGAATAAGAAATTTCGCATATTTCATGGCATGGGTGGTTGAGGTGAAACATTTAAAAAAGAGATCAAAATTCAGGAAAGGAATCGGGATATGCAATATTCAAGGTTTTTTCTCAGATTTTCCGGGCAGAATATTAAAAAGTAGAGATATGAAGGTAAAAAGTTTTGTAAAATCCTTTGATTTAGAGAGATAAAAGGCCTAATTTTGCGGCGGGAAAATTTTTAATCATAAAACAATCAAAGTCAACACAATGAATATAAATCTTGAAGAATTCAGCCTGGGCCGACACGAAGCCCCCAAGGGTTCGTTGCAAAAAGTGGGCATAGTTGGCTGTGGTATCATGGGGCAACAGATAGCCTTGCAGACCAGCCAATATGGTATCGACGTAATCTTTCTCGACCTAACGGAAGAGCGTATCCAGGAAATTTTTGCCCGTTTGAATACAGAGCTCGACAGGGTGATTAAAAAATGGGGAATGACGCCGGGTGAGAAAAAGCTCATCCTTTCGAGAATTCAAGGTACCACCCAATATGCTGACCTCAAAGATTGCGATATAGTCATCGAAACCATTAATTCCAAAAAAACAGGAACCAGTCTGGCTTTCAGGCAGGAAGTATTTCGCAAATTAGACGAAGTGCTCAGGCCTGATGCAGTGATTGCCAGCAACACCGCCACCTTGATGATATCTGAGCTTTCCACTGTTTTAAAAAATCCGGGCAGAGCTATAGGTCTCCACTTCATTTCTCCGGTTCGTGAGGTAAAAATTGTTGAAGTGGTACGTTCGTTGCGTACCTCGGCCGAAACCTGGGATTTTGCCTGCAAATATGTTCGAATGGTGGGTAAAGAGGTTATTCCCGTCAACGAATCACCGGGCAACATTTCTACCCGCATGATTATTCCCTTTATTAACGAAGCATGTTCCATACTTATGGAAGGAGTGGCTTCTGTAGAAGCTATCGACAAAACCATGCGCGAAGCCAGCGGACACCTGATGGGACCCTTTGAAATGGCCGACACCATTGGGCTCGACAAATTGCTGCGCTGGATGGAAAACCTTTACACCGAATTTGGTGATCTTCGCTACAAACCCTCACCGCTTATCAAACGAATGGTAAGGGCCGG